>CAIYOB010001239.1 GCA_903927685.1 uncultured Planctomycetaceae bacterium | reverse complement strand
CCGCTTTGCGGGGCAGGCCAAAGCCACGGCCTCTGGCCGTGGTCGATTACTCAGGCGGAGTTCATTCCCACTCAAACGGACTGAAATCCGTTCGATGATGTATTCGCGGAGGGGCCTTGGCCGGGTGCTAACCTCCGGCCGGGGCGGCGCACTGGGCGGTCCCGGACTCCGCCAGCGATTCCCCCTCGCCGCAGGCGGACACCAGTTCGGCGATGTGGCAAACCCGCACGGGCAGGCCGCGGCGGTGGATGCCGAAACTGAGGTGGATGATGCACGCCGGACACGACGTCACCAGCAGGTTGGCGCCGGTGCGCTCGAGGTTGTCCAGTTTGCGGTCCAGCACCTGCAGGGACAGGTCGTAGTGATAGACGGCATACGAACCGGCTCCGCCGCAGCACCAGTCGGCCTCGGGCAGTTCGCGGTATTCGACGCCGGGCAGCGAGCGGAGGATGTCGCGCGGCTCGCGCGAGATCTTCTGGCCGCGCACGGCATGGCAGGGGTCGTGATATGTGGCGATCAATTTCTCGCCCGGCTTGACCGCCGGCACCGGCGGGACTTGCGGCAGCAACTGAACGATATCCCGCACTCGCCCGGCCTGCAGCTCGGCAGCCTGGCGCCGCGGATCACCCTCGGGAAACAACGTGGGATACTTCTTCAGGAAGGAAGCGCAACTGGAGCAATCGGTCACGATCGCATCGAACTGTCGCTGGTCCAGCAAGGCCAAGTTCTTCTCCGCCATCGCCTGGGTCGCCGCCAGATCGCCGTACGTCATGGCCGGCAGGCCGCAGCAGCAGTTCTCGAGGACTTCGACGGTGCGGCCCAGGGTCCGCAGCACACCCAGCGTCGCCCGGGCGGCGTCCGGGCACAGGGCATCGATCCCGCAACCCACAAAATAGCCGATCCGTAATTCGCCTCGCCCCTCCAACACGCCCGGCGGAACCTGGTCACGGAAGGCCTGGTCGGGCAACCGTTTGACGATCTTTTGGGCCCGCGGGAAATCCCGTCCGAACGCCCGTAACAGGCCCAACGCACCGACCACGTTGGACAAGCCCGACTTGAGCGACAAGCCGGCGGCGCGGGCCGCCATACGGAGCCGTTTGGGGTACGGCAGCAGATGGTTGAACAGCAGCCGATGCAGTTTCTGCCGGCCGACCCGTTCCAGGTACTCGGTGCGTCCTTCGACCATCAGGTCGGCCGTGGCGACGCCGGGGAAGCAATTCGCCGTACAGGCGCCGCACAGCAGACAGTTGAACAGCGGCTCCTTCAGCTCCTCGCTCCACTCGATGCGTTTCTCGATCAAGGCGCGCAGCAAGGCGACGCGGCCCCGCGCCACGCCGGCTTCGTGCCCCGTCGCACGAAAGATGGGACAGGCCACCTGACAGAACCCACAGCGATTACAGTGGGAAATCTCGTCGTAGCGTTCTTCGATGTTCATCTATCTTCTGCCTGGTAGGCGGCCCGGCGCGAAAATCCCGTGGGGGTCCAAGGCCAGTTTGAGTTTGTGCGTAAGATCCCAGTCAGCCCGTCGCGGACAAAACACGTCGTGGTCTTGGCGGAAGGCATCCGGGGCCTTTTCGAGCACCACGTTCGCGTCCAGCACCGCCGCGGCCGCCAGCCACACCGGCCAAGCATCGGCGTGCAGATCGACCAACCCGGCCGTCAGCCGGCCGCAGCCCCAATCGACCAGTAATTCTGCGTCGCAGGTCAACTCCCGCCAATTCGAGAACAACTCGACGATGCGTTGCGGGGGCAGGTCCATCCGCAGTACAAAGGGTGCCTGGTACAGCGCCTCGAACGCCTTCTGGCAGGCTCCCTCCCGCGCCGGATACTCCTCAGCCGCGCCCAACCGCAAACCATGCTGCGTCAGTCCGCCCCGACAGCCCTCGACCTGGGCTTCGACGGTCTCGCGGAAGCCCTCGAAGCCTGCGGCCAACTCCCACCGCAGCCCGCGCGCGGCGGGCGCGGACCCCGCGTCGCCCGGGCTCGCTCCCGCCGGCAGCATCACGATCCAATTCGGTTCCAGCTTGGATTGCAGCAGCCAGCCGGCCGCCGCTTCGATCTGCTCCAGCGTCCCGCCGCCACGGACCGCGACACAACTGGCCGGCAGCGACTGGATGCGGAAGATCAGTTCCGTGAGGAATCCCAGCGTGCCCGCTGACCCGACCAGCAGCCGCGTCACGTCGTAGCCCGCGACGTTCTTCATCACCCGGCCGCCGGCCGAAATCGGCCGCCCGGTGCCCGAGATGAACTTCAGGCCCAACAACAAGTCCCGCGGCGCCCCGTACCGCAGCCGCTCGGGACCGCAAGCGTTCAACGCCGCGATGCCGCCCACCGTCCGCTGTTGGCCCAACGGCGGACGCAGGGGGAGCCATTGGCCGTATTCGGCCAAGGTAGTTTGCAACTGGGCCAGCGACAGGCCGGCCTGGACCCCGATGACCTGGGTCGCCGGATCGTACTCCGTCACCGCCGTTAAATGGGTGCTGCGCAGCGGCTTGGCAACCGTCGTTCCCCGGTTGCCAAAGCCCGCGTGAGTGCCATTGCCCAGCGGCAGTACCGGCTGGCGGTCCAGGTACGCGCGGCGCACTAGATCCCGCGCCTCGGCGACGTCACTCGGCGTCCACTCCGGATCGTCGGCCGACGCACCGCGGGCCGGCTCGGGCGGACTGGGCACCGCGACAGGCGGCGGCAGCAGCTTGCCCGGATTCATCAGCCCCTGCGGATCGAACGCCGCCCGAAGCTGCCGCTGGAACTCGAGATCGTTCTCGGAGAACACCAGCCGCATCCCGTCCAGTTTCTCCGTACCCACGCCGTGCTCGCCGCTGATCGTGCCGCCTAACGCCACACAGGCTTCCATGATCTCGTGCCCGGCCTTGTGCACCCGCTGGACCTGGTCGGGGTCCCGCGGGTCGAACAAGATGACGGGGTGCAAATTGCCGTCGCCGGCGTGAAATACGTTGCTGTGCCCCAGCTGATACCGTTTGGCGATCGCCGCGACTTGGGTCAGCGCGTCCGGCAAACGGGTCCGCGGCACGGTACAGTCCGCCACCAGGAAACTGGGGGCCAGCCGGGCGAGCGAGCCGAAGGCGCCCCGCCGCCCTGCCCACAGCAGATCGCGTTCTGCGGCGTCCTTGGCCCGGCGAACTTCGCGGCAACCGTTCTGCAGGCACAGCTGCCCGATCCTTTCCGCCTGCTGGGCCAGACCGGCCCGCGGCCCGTCCACCTCGACGATCAGCACGGCGGCAGCGTCCAACGGATAGCCGCACGGCTTGCTGGCTTCGACGGCATGGATCACGGCACTGTCCATCATCTCCAGCGTGGCGGGCGTCATGCCGGCGGCCACGATCGCCGAGACCGAACGGGCGGCGTCCGCCACGTCGTCGTAGACGACCAGCATGGTGATCAGCGACTCGGCCGCCGGCAGGATGCGGACGGTCATTTCCGTCGCGATGGCCAGCGTCCCTTCGCTGCCGATCAGAATCCCGCGGAGGTCGTACCCCGGCGGATCCAAGGCCGGACCGCCGATCTGCACCACATCGCCGCTGGGCAGCACGGCGGTGACACCCAGCACGTGGTTCGTCGTCACGCCGTACTTGACACAGTGCGGCCCCCCGGCGTTCTCGGCCAAATTACCCGCCAGCGTCGCCGCTTTCTGGCTGGCCGGATCCGGGGCGAACAGAAACCCGCGCGGGGCCAGGGCCTGCTGCAGTTCCAGGTTGGTCACGCCGGCTTGGACCACGGCGTAGCGGCCGGCGGGTTCGATGGCCAGGATGCGGTTCAATCGCGTCAGGCCGATGATCAGCCCGCCGTGCGCGGCGATGGTGCCGCCGGACAAGTTCGTCCCAAAGCCGCGCGGGACAAACGCCACGCCGGCTTGGGACGCCAGCCGCACGACCGCCGCAGTCTGCGCTGTGTCCGCCGGAAACACGACCGCGTCGGGCTTGGCGACCGCCAGCGAGCCGTCATAGGAATAGACCTCGGCGTCGCTCGGCCGACACGCGACGTGTTCAGCACCGACGATCTGCCGCAAGTCCCGCAACAGAGCAGCGTCCAGCATAGTCATTCCCGCCTGCCAGTCCGGCCTCGATGTCCACCACGTTCTGCCGCCCGGCTGTCTCCATTCCACGCGAACAATCCGCGGCGGAGAGCGAGGCGGAAGGCAATCCCATCACAGTCTGCCATCATAGCCACAGCCCTCGGCGGCAGCAACACGGAGCCGTGAGGCATCGGCCCGTCGGCCGCTACGCGAGCGAGGGCTCGACCGGCTGCGGGCGGCCCCATCGCCGATGGGGAGGAGAAAGAGTACCGTTCCCTGCCGTTGCAGGTTCCCAGAGAATCGGCCGGCACCGAGCCCAACAAAGAGCGGCCGGCAGAGAAGTGCTCGGCGAGCGGCAACTTGCGCAGCCCGAATGATGCGGGGGCTGCCGAGATACCCAGCGTGAGCGAGGCCCGACCAACGAATGAACCTCGCCCACGCTGCGGATTGCGATGACGCTCGCGGCCGCCAACTCCCCGGTGTCATGACGCATCCGGGGCAAGTGTTCCGCGGCTCAGTTGTCCAGCAGCGATTCGTCGGCCATTTCCGCCGGCTCCGGAACCGGCTGCATCGCCTGGTTCAATTCGGCGTCCGCGGTATTCTCCGGTGCGGTCGCCCGGCCGGTCGCCGCGACGGGCTCGCGGGCCAGCGCCGCGCTGTTCAGTTGCCGGAAGACCTCCCGCAGGTCCGCCGTGTCCGGGGACGCGGGCTGCAGCGGCAGCGGGTCCGCCGCGGGGACGCGCAGCGCGGCCGCCGGGACGCGAGTGGCGGACGGCGGGGTGACGTTGGGCGACGCGTCGATGCGCAGCCGTTCGGCCGTGGTCACCGCCGCGCCACTGGACGGCGAGCTGTCCCGCCGCGCGGACCGCTCACTCGTCGGAGCGGACGGAGGCGTGACCGGAATCACGGGGGACGCGGCAACCGGAGGCGCGGTCCGGGCCCCCAGGGGATCTTGCAGCGGAATCAGCGTCTTGACATCCGCCACGTTAAAGATGCGGTCCTCCCTGGGCGGATCGACGATCAGCCACTTCTCGCGGTCCTCGGGCGCAGCGGATTCGCGCCAGATCGCCAGCACCTGGTTGACGTCGACGTAAGGATTCCCAGACTCGTTGCCCTTCTGCCGGCCCTGCTTGGGACGCAACGGCAGCCACAGCATGTCGATGATCGCGCTGTCCGCGTAGAAATTCCCACCCACGATTTCGCCGGCGCCGTTCAGGTACAAGTCGTAATGGAATGACTTGACGCGTTTGTTCCGAGGCGACTCCTGGTACTCGGCGTTGCTGTCCTTGATGTAGGCCAGATTCAGCTTGACTTCCACCCGGCGGTCGGAACGTTTGAGCGACGAACTGCTAAAGGCGTAGGTCGGGTAGTTCCACTTTTCCTCGCTCGGATCCGCCTCCAGACCCAGGGGATGGCCGCCACGGCCGATCCAGTTGGTGACAATCGCGTGGAAGATCCCGGGGTCGATTCTCGAGTCGATTCCGGCCAGCATCTCAACGTCGTTGTAAATGTAGATTTCCGCCAGCAGCCCCTTGATGTCCGCCGGCGTAAAGGTCACGCCGTTGCGTTTCACGCTGGTCTTCGGTTCCGCGTGCCGGATGGCCGCAGCCGTCCAACCGTTGCAGTGCCCGTGCCAGTTTGGCGTCTCCATCTTCTTGCCCCAAGTCATGCCGAACGGGCCCTTGCGCGGCGTCGGTTGCTTGAAGGCCGTCGTATCCCACTTCTCGAACCCGACCGCCAGCGGACGCCCGCCGTGAAAGGCGAGGTCGTACTTGCGCAACGGATTCTCGGTCCCACCACTGCGGTCCGTATAGATGTAGCCTGAGTACGGCACGCGGAAATTGGGAACCGTGCCGGTCGTCGGCAACGCGTCGAACTTCCATTCAAACTCGGTTCCCCAATACTGCTGAAACACGCGGTCCTGTTTGTCGGCCACGGCTGTGGGGATCGTCGCCCCCAAGCTGTTGCCTGCGAATATCAGAAATACGATTGCCGATGTCCCCATAACTGACTCCGCAAATAGCTGCTATGCAGCGCCCACGCAACTCGCCACCCAATGCCCTCGCACCGTCCGTCCGCGGCCCGGCCCGTGAATCCCCTGCCCATCGATGGGGACTGCAAGCCAGTCAAATGCCACAAGACGACTGTGGCTAACCTTATCGACCGGAACTACTGCCGGTATCGATTCCCATCCGTTATGGCGGTATAAGCCGTCTTGCTGTTGCTCCGCTTGTGCTCGGATTTGTGCGTATAGCCGGCACAGTCGCCCGCTGGCGAGGCTGTGATTCGGTCAGATTTTGCGGCCCGCCACGAATAATCCGCGTTGTCCGGATGGGTGGGCATGGAGAAGCCCAAATCGTCAGCGTGATGACAGCCACACTCGCGGGCCCCAAATCGCCCGCGAGAAGACAGCCCCACTCGCTGGCGCCCAAATCGCAGCGAGAGGACCACCCCACTCGCTGGCGCTTCGGGCTACGGCGCCATTGCAGGGCCCTGGACAACACCCCGCTCACCGTCCGACGAGCATGACCGGCCGACGAGGCGCAGGAGCCGCCCTTGCCTCCGAAATCAGCAACCTGCTAATGGATTCGGCATCCGAGCGTTCGCCTGCGCCCGATCCCGACGGTGGCAGGCCGCTAAATTGACTGGAAATCAAACTGCGTAAATATTTATTGTGAAATGACTTATGGTTCTATTTCAAAATCTGTCCGGCTCATCTGGCGAGAGATTCGGTGATTTGGTCCGCGAGTTGCAAAATTACTCACGCGACGGGAACGCTGGGCGGTAACGCAGATGCCGACCCAGTGTGGCGTTAGCAACCAGGACCTTAATGAGGAGGTGTGATTGAGGAGGGCTGAATAGTGTACAGCACGAGCCGGCAGGAACCGGTGTTGGGAGAGGGCTCCGGTCTCCTGCCGGCGCGTGTGCTGTGCCTTACCAAGCTTCGCTGGTCTGTTACGCTGTTTCGGCCAGTAGCGCCTCGATCCTGCTGATCTGAGTTTCTGTCAAACGCCAATCTGCACCACCGATCGTCTGTTCGATCTGACCCGGTCGGCGTGCCCCGACAATTGCCGCAGTCACTTCTGGACGGCGAAGCACCCAGGCGATGGCTAGTTCCGGCAGGGTTTTCCCGTTTTCTGCGGCGATTCTGCTCAGTTTCTCGGCCAGGGCGAGGTTGGCGCTCAGCTGCGGCTCATGAAACCTCGGGTCGTTGTGGCGGTGATCGTCCGGCGGCAGCGAGGCGACCCAGTCGGCGGTGACTTTGCCGGTCAACAGTCCTTTTTGCATGGGGCTGTAGACGACGACGCCGATCCCCCGGGCCGCGCAAAAGGGCAGCAGTTCCGCCTCGGCATCACGGGCCAGCATGCTGTAGGGCGGCTGCAAGGAGGCCACGGGATGAATGGGCAGGACGCGCTGCAGGTGGCTGACCGTGAAATTACTGACGCCGCCGAAACGGACCTTGCCGGCGCGAATCAAGCTCGCGATCGCCTCCCAAGCTTCCTCGATGTCCTCGTCGGGCTGCGGCCAATGGATCTGGTACAGATCCAGCACCTCGACGCCCAGCCGACGGAGACTTGCCTCGGCCTCGGCCAATACGCTCTGTCGCTTGAGTCGCGGCACGATCCGGCCGTCGGGTTCCCAACAGCGTTCGCACTTGGTGGCCACCAGCGGCCGCTCGTGCAGGCCGTGCAGTGCCTGGCGGACGACCTCTTCGCTGTGCCCCAGCCCGTAGACGGCCGCCGTGTCGATCCAGTTGATGCCCAGTTCCAGCGCGCGGTGGATCGTGCGAATCGAGTCCGCGTCATCTTGCGGACCCCAACTGAACTTCCAATCGCCGCCGCCCAGGGCCCACGTCCCCAGGCCGATGGCACTGAGTTGCAGGCCGGTGTTTCCCAAGGGTCGGGTCTGCATCGGGAGAATTCTCCGGTTCCAGGGTTGGTTCAGCCGGCCGAGGAGCCAGCAGCGCGGCGAATCGCCTCGCGCAGGTGGGCGTGCGCCTGTTGATAGTCGTTGGGGCCTACGTATTCGAGGATCAGCGGCGCTTGCGGCGTGCGCGCGGCCGCCAGCCGGACGAAACGATCGTAGTCCAGGTCTCCCTGCCCCGCCGGCACCCCGCGGTCCACGTGCAGCTTGCGGTCCTTGGCGTGCAGGCACTCGATCCACGGGTGGAGCTGCTCGAACATCTCCTCCAAGTCGTTGACCTCCAGCAGGTTAGCGGGATCCAGCAAGGCCCGGATCCGGGGCGAGGCGACGGCTTCCAGAAACAGTCGAGTCCGCTTGGCACTGGCCAGGAAACCGCGGAAGTACGGCTCGAACAGAACCATCACATCCTGAGCCTCGGCGCGTCGCGCCAGCTCTGTGCCGGTCGTCACCATCGTGGCCCAGACTTCCTCCTGAAAATGATAGGGAACGGGCGGCTCCGGCTCGTTGGTGTGATAGTGGCCGGCCTCGGTAATCAGTTTCTGCACGCCCATCGCGCGGGCGACCTTCATCATGGCCTCGAAATAGTCCAGGTTGGCCCGGCGCTCGGCTTCGTCGGGATGGATCAAGTTCGTGTACACGCCCACGCTGTGGATCGTGATTCCCGCCGAGCGATACGTGTCCGCGATCGCCCGGCAGCGGTCCGGCGTCAGATCGGACAGATCCGACCGGCTGTTGTAACGCCAGTACCGGCTGTCGGTCTGGCTCAGAAACAACTGGACGACGCGAATCCCGTGCTGGCTCAGTTCTTGGGCCAGTTGGGCGTTGCTGTGGTCGCCAAAACCGAAGGTGGCGATCCCGACGACGGGCGCGGGGGCGGCCGCGGCTTGACAGGCCGGCGCTGACGAAGCGGCGGCGAGCGGCAAGACGGCGGCAGCCGTCTTCAGGAATTGCCGACGATCGGAGTGCGCTAACATGGTGACGCTCCTGCAGGGTTGGGACGGCGTTGAACGGAGTGTTGCGAAAAATGGTAGCATAACATCAGAACTCCCGACATACCCCAGTTTTTCATCGTCATGCGTGATAGAATCGTTGGGGTTGCCCTGCCCAGTCTGGCATCGGTAACCTCCAATTTTCCGTCTTGAGCCTTGGCAATGTGTTGCTGGAAAGTGCATCCCGGATGCCCATGATTCCCCTTCACGTCTTGTTCGAGGACAACCACTTGCTGGCGCTCGTCAAGCCGGCGGGGCTGCCGACTATGGGCGTCGAGGCGGGACGCACCAGCCTGGTGACGTTGGCCAAGGACTACTTGAAGGCGAAATACCAGAAGCCGGGAAATGTGTATCTGGGCATCGTCAGCCGCCTGGACGCCGCCGCCTCGGGGGTGATCATCTTCGCCCGCACATCGAAAGCGGCGGCTCGGCTCACCGACATGTTTCGTTGCGGAAATGTCGAGAAGACGTATTGGGCGTTGGCCGAAGGTCGCCCTGAGCCGGCGGAGGATAGTTGTGTCGATTGGCTGATCAAGGACGAGCAGCAGATGCGAATGCGGGTCTGTCCGCCGCACCAATCCGGGGCTCAACAAGCCCGCCTGCGATATCGCACGCTCCGCCGGTTGTCCCGGGCCACGCTGCTGGAAGTCCACCTGGAGACTGGCCGCAAGCACCAGATCCGCGTCCAATTGGCCCACCGTGGCCATCCGATCCCGGGCGACCGCAAGTACGGCGCCCGGACCGGATTTCCCGACGGGATTGCGCTGCACGCGCGGCGTCTGGAATTGGAACATCCCGTCCGCAAGCTTCCGCTGGTACTGGAAGCCCCGCTGCCGGCCGCTTGGCGGGAGTATGGGGTCGAAGCGTAGCGGGCGGGGGCGCTGGCGTCCAGAATTCAGAATTGACGGGCAGACGGCTTGACCTTGGGCCGATTGACAACCCCGCCAGTTATGAACCCCGCGAGTTATGAATTCTGTACGTCGGAGGCCGAATCGGGTATGCTGGAGCTTCGCTGCCCGCTAACCAAGCCCCACACCACGCGAACGCCGGGAGTTATCCATGAACGTCACTCCGACTTGTCGTCTCAATCTGCGCCCCATCTGGGCCCTGCCGCTTCTGGCGGCGTGGATGGTTATAGCGTTCGGCCCTTGCCCAGCCGTCGCGGCCGAAGACCTGGCCTTTCACGGCCCCAGCAAGGGCGAATACCAGTTCGATACCGGGGTTCTGAAGGGCGTCCTGCACGGCGGCGGCCGTTCGACCGGGTTGCTGCCCGTCTCCGATGCAGGCACCGGCAAGATGCTGACCAAGAGCATGGGCTGGCTGTCTCCGTACCGAACGTTGTCGACCGGGACGCAGCACGGCTACGGGGCTTGGGATTGGACCAGTGAGACCAAGTTGCTGCCTGACGGTGCGGTCGAGGTCCGCTGGTCGCCGAACGAAACGTACCCGCTGGCCATGACGGCCGTCTATCGCTGGACCGCGGCCAATACGGCCGATATCGAGATTGCGGTCACGCCCAACAAGGATCTGCCCATGCTGGAGATCTTTGTCGCCTCGTACTTCGACGGTTTCACCCAGGCGGCCGTATACGCTCAAGACCCGGCCGACGGCTCGGGTAAATTCGTACCGGCTCTGAAAGAGGACGGAGTTTGGCATGTCTTCCCCCGAAACGCCGCAGACGCAAAACTGGTCAGCGACGGACGTTGGCAGCATCCGCCGGCACCGGTGACTTGGGTGGTCCGCAATCCGCTGGCCGCCCCGCTCGCGATTCGGCGGAACGTGGAGTCGGGGCTGTCGGGCCTGGTCATGTCGCCGCCGGGGGACTGCTTCGCTGTGTACACTCCCTACGGCGAGGAAAGCCACGGTTCGCTGTACCTGGGGCTGTTCGGCCGCGACGTTCGGGCCGGTCAGACCGCGACCGGCCGCGCCCGCCTGATCATCGGCCGCGAGATCAGCGACGAACAGGCGGTGCGGCTGTTTCTGGAGTATGCCCAGTCCGCCGGGCCGCGGTAGGGGACTGCTGTCGCAACGCTTGTTGGAGTCAAGGAAGACATGGCCGAAATCAGGATCAGCGAGTTCCGTCAACGCATCGAACGCTATTTGGCCCGGAAGCACGTGGAAGTCGTTTGCCGAAAACGCAATGACGCCTACAACCTGGTCCGGGCCGACGATCAGTCGCTGATGGCAAAGTGTTCGTTGGACAAGAACACGACGCCTGGCATGTCCGGGCAGGAAACCCGCCGACTACTCCGCGCCCCCGACGCCAGCACCGTACTGGGCCTTCGGGATCACGCGTTCGTGGGCGTCTGCTTCAAAACCGTGTGCCGGTCCCGGGCCATCGCCTAAGCCAAGGTCGGCGACCTCGATCAGACGGGCTCCGTTTGTTACCTGGTCGGCCCGGAGAAAGGCGGAGAGCAGTAGCGGAAACCGCTGCTCAAATCCGCCCCCGCCGTCTTGGCGTGTCTGCAGGAGTCGGGCGTCAGCTCAGACAACGCCGAGGCCCCGCCGTCCTCCCCTTGGTCGCCAACAGACGAACGCCGACCGACCGCCACCTGACGCGACGAGCCATCCTGAACATCGTCAGCGAATACGCTCGCCAAGCCGGTCTGCAGACCGACCACCTTGGCCGCCGCGGAATCTGCAGCCACTCCTCCGAAAAACGGCCCTGACCAACTCGCTGGAGCATCGAGCCGGAATGGGCAGGGGCACGCTTGGGACGGCCACAGCGAAATTACGGTCACCCAAGGGTACTACCTGACCGAGCCTTCGGCGAATTTCTGTCTATCGAGTGTAGGCGAAGCGAATGAAGAAACCGTCCAGCAGTACATCTTGAGACTGCGGCCCGTAGACGGCCACGAGTTGGCTGTCCGTGAACATGGACCGGTCCGCCAAATTGAACCAATCGGTCAACTCGTAGCCGGCGCGAATCTCCCAAGGCCCGCGAGTCCAGGCGACCCCCGCGGCCGCGTCGATGGCCGGCACGGCCTGCTCATAGTCGTCGCGCACGTCGACAATCGTCTCGGCGCCACCGACGTCGGTTTGGAGCAGGGCCGAATGAAATCTGCCGTGCAGGATCGACCCTGCAGCGCTGCCGAAGAGACTCCACGACGGATTCAGATGCCATTGGCCTTCGCCGCCCAACCGCAATCCGAACGCGGTCAGGCCCGAAACGTCACTGAATTGACCGTCGCGGAAAAATCGGCCGTCGTAGGCGACTCGAAAAGCCTGGTCGATGTCTGCCCATCGCAAACCGCCAAAGATCTGCACGGTGACAGGGCAAGTCCGGATGACGGGATATCGAGCTTCCAAGTCGAAGACGTTGTACGTGAATTCCCCCGAGGCGTCCGCCGTGGTCGCTTCTTCGTACCAGGCGGGATGGCTGCGCGTGGCCCACAGAGTTCCGCCCGCCGGCTCGACAGCAGAATCCGCTCCGCTGGTCTCGTAGTACGTATAGCCCAAAACCAGTTCCCAAGCCGCACTCGTGCGGTATCCAAGCCTGGTTCGTACGCCCGAGTTGCGGTCGAGGCCGAGATTGTGTACCGCACCCGGCCCGGGGCCCGGTCCGACGTCCTCGCTGCCGACCGTCGTGATGGCAAAGTCAGTGCCCCGTTGCCGAACGTCCCAGTTCAAGTAGTCCACCGACACCAGCCAACCGGGACACGCCGAGTTGCCGACGACCTGCGAATCCAGGGTGCTGGCCCTGGTCTGATCGAGAGCATCCAGGCGACTTCTCAAATCCTCCAACTCGGCCTCCAATCTCGCGTTGCTCGCGAAGATGGCGCCCGTCGAGTCGGCACCGGCCGGTTGGGCCAAGCTGACCTGCTGGCCACGCACGGTAGTTGTCAGCATGCCTCCGATGGCAACGGCCAAAGCGACGAAGATCCGTAGGGAAATGCCCATGAGCATGCTCCGTTATGCTGAGCTCGAGTCCCACGGTCGGCCTGGGAGCGTAACTTGCACAGGCCAACACGCACGCCGTCCGATCCGTGGACGACCGTCGATGGGTTGCATCGTTTTGATCGGCCTACGCTCCTGCCGGACGGAAGAGATTTGATGGCGGTAGCGGTTCTTCGCCGGACAGGAATGCCCTACGATCGACAGAGACAAAACCGCCGCTGTAATCGTTCGGAACGTGCCAACGAGCGAAGTCACCATACTCGCGACAACTCAACTTCACCGTCCCGTCGGGCGGGCTTTTCCGGTCGAACGTCGCCCTGAACCGCGGTGCGGAGCCCGGTTGGCTCCGCGTCCCATTCCGCGTCCCATTCCGCGTCCCGTTTCGGCGTTGTTGGTGCGTGGGCAAGGCCCTAGAATGAACCCTGCCTGACGGGCTCAAGATCGTCTGCGGCCATGAGCGGTTCATCACACTGGACCGGCCGCCCAAGGAAGCCGACGCGCTCCCGGGGCTGCGGTCACGCCACGATGAAGGACACGGACAACACGATCAACTTGCTCCGCCCCTGTCTGCTGTGGGCCGCGGCCGTTGCCTCGACGGCGGCAATCAGCTCCGCGGAACCGTATCGCGATCCGGCTCGGCCGGTAGACGAGCGCGTCCGCGATCTGCTCGGGCGGATGTCGCTGGAAGAGAAGCTCGAACAACTCACGCAAAAAGGGGCGGACCAGATCGAGATGCAGGACGGCCTGGCCGACGAGGCGTCGCTGCAAAAGCTGTTCGGGGACCGCAGTGTCGGCGTCCTGTGCGTGAAATTTGGAGACGACCTGTTCGAAAGCGCGCGGCGGTTGTCGGCCGGGCAGAAGTATCTGCGGGAGAAGACGCGGCTGGGGATTCCGGCGTTGACGGTCAATGAAGGACTCCACGGCGTGCTGGCGAGGGGCGCGACGATCTATCCCCAATTCATCGCCCTGGGATGCACCTGGAATCCACCGCTCGCAGAACGCCTGGGTGCCCAGATTTCCCGCGAAGCGGCGGCGGCCGGCGTCAATCACCTGCTGACCCCGATGGTCGAAGTCATCCGCGATCCGCGGTGGGGCCGCGTCGAGGAGTGTATCGGCGAGAGTCCGTTCTTGGTGGCCCGCATGTGTTCGGCCTACACGCTCGGCATTCAGGGCGATCTGCGCACCAACAGGCTCGCGCCCGACAAGGCCCTGGCCATGCTCAAGACCTTTGCCGGCTACAGTGCGCCCGTCAACGGCATCAACATCGGGCCTTGCCTGCTCGGTGAGCGCGAGCTGCGGACGTACTACCTGCCACCTGTCGAGGCCGTCATTCGGGAGACCGGCGTGCTGGCGGTCATGCCGTCGTACAACGAGGTCGACGGCGTGCCGTCGCACGCCAACCGCTGGCTGCTGGAGGACGTCCTGCGCGGCGAGCTGGGCTTCCGCGGCTACACCTATTCGGACTGGGGTGGTGTGATCATGAATGCCAATCTGCACCACGTCGCCGGGAGTCCGGCGGAAGCCGCCGCGATGGCGCTTACCGCAGGCGTGGACCTCGAGGCGCCAGGGCCGGACTGTTTCCGTCACCTGGCCGGCCTGGTCCAAACCGGTCGGCTCGCGGAGTCGGAAATCGACAAGGCGGCGTCGCGTGTCCTGCGCGTCAAGTTCCTCGCCGGCCTGTTTGACGGACGTCCCGACGCCGCCCTGGACGAACTGCCGAAGATCGCCCGCAGCGTCGACCACGTCGCGCTGTCCCGGCAGATCGCCGAGGAGTCCATCGTCCTGCTGAAGAACGATCGCGGGCTGTTGCCGCTCGATCCGGCGCAGATCAAGTCGCTGGCCGTCGTCGGCCCCAATGCCGATCAGGTTCAATTCGGCGATTATTGCTGGAGCAAGAGCAACCGCGACGGCGTGACCGTCCTGCGCGGCCTGGGCGAACGAGTGGGCGACCAGGTCGTCATCCACTACGCCAAAGGCTGCGACCTGACCGGGCAAGCCACCGACGGTTTTGCCGCGGCCGTCCAGGCGGCCAAGCAAAGCGACGTCGTGGTCGTCGTCCTGGGCGACACCAGCATGATCTTGAGCGGCGTCGGCTGGGAAGATCCGACGCTGCCGGCCTCGGGCACCGTCGGGGAAGGGTATGATGTGACGGACCCCGTCCCGCCGGGAGCGCAGCAGGATCTGGTCCGCGCCGTGCTGGCGGTGGGCAAGCCGGTCGTCGTCGTGTTCCTGAACGGCCGGCCCTACAGCGTCCCGTGGATGAACCAGCAGGTGCCGGCGATCATCGAAGCGTTCTATCCCGGCGAACAGCAGGGCTACGCCGTGGCCGACGTTCTGCTCGGCCGCGTGAATCCATCGGGCCGCCTGTCGATGACCGTCCCCCAGAGCGCCGGCCACATTCCCACGGTCCATGACTACAAGCCGAGCGGACGCGGGTACTATCACCGGCCCGGGTCGCCGGAACAGCTCGGCCGAGACTACGTGTTCTCGTCGCCCGATCCCCTGTGGGCCTTCGGATTCGGGCTGAGCTACACGACGTTCGAGTACACGGATTTGCAGGTCGAGACGCCGGCCATCGGGCCGGACGCCGCGGCGACGGTCCGTTTCGTGGTGACGAACACGGGAGGCCGAGCCGGCAAGGAGGTGGCTCAGGTCTACACCCGCGACGAGGTGTCGTCCGTGACCACGCCCGTGATGCGACTGGCTGGCTTTGAAAAGCTCGAGTTGTCGCCCGGCGAAAGCCGGACGGTCACCGTCACCGTCCCTCCGTCCGAACTTGCCCTGTGGAACGTCGCCATGAAACGCGTTGTGGAGCCCGGTTGGTTCGGCGTCTTGGTAGGCGCCTCCGCGGCGGACATCCGGCTGCAAGGCCGCTTCGAGGTCGTTGTTGAAGAGCAGGCCGCTGACTGAGCCTGCTGCCAGCCAACCGATTGGGCCGCGGGGCCGACACCAATGACCGTCTGCGGTCGATCCGCGATCGCGGCGCAAGGCGTCAAAGGCTGAATGATACGAAGCGACAACGACGGCTCCTGTCGCCGTCACGGTAGGCGCGACGGCGCGGGCTTGATTATCAGCTCGTCGATGGTACGACCGCCCTCCTCGTGACCCATCACCCCAGCAAGTTCGTCATCAGTTCGTCGGGAATACGGGCGGCGTAGACGTGGTCCTGGCCGGTCCGGTTGCTATTATCAGCTTAGCAGCGTTCGAGAAACAAGTGTCGTCTTTCGCTCCGCGAAAGAACGTCCTTTCGCGGAGCGAAAGGCGACAAGCCGACAGGTGTTTCTCAAACGGTGCTTACCAACTCGCCGTCCCCAAGCCGGCCGGGGGCGCCGTCGAGTGGATGCACGGCCCGCACACGCCAAGCTCTCGCTGCAATGGGTGTTCAAGTTGTCCGGGACAAACACCCAGCCCGCGTCCGGGGCGGTGGCGACCGTTGAATGGATGTGCCAACAGGAATCTCCCTCAGTCCGGGTCGAACGAATCGTGGGTGTGGTCGTTTGTCCAAGGACCACATGCCAGTTCCGGATCAAACACAAGGCCCCGTGTCGGGTGTACTCGAACTCGATCCGCGCCAGCTGTCCCGGGGCCAGCTGGGGCTTCTTCGCATTACGCTCCAAGGCTTGGATGCCCGTCATCCTAGCGACGCTGACCGTGTGCGTATGGTCCTGGAAATACAGGGTCGATGCCTTCAAGTAAGCCTGGCAAACCACTTGCACCTGTTGCACGAACAGCTGCTGATCTTGCTCCGTCGTGTTGAGCCAATGCTTGCTCCGCTGGGGCTGGAGTGCGGACTGCGCCAAGGAAGTGGTTGGGTGAACCGGGAATTGTGCACCAGGCAGCTTGGTGCCCAACCTGGGCGGACGCTATACTCCTGGTTCCCGCGTTCGTTCCACGCCGTGGCGGTGGAGCGGCCCGGTTGACGCAACTCGAGGACGCGCAAGGAGTCGATCATGCATCTGAAAGACAAGGTCATTTTGATCACCGGCGGCACGTCGGGCATCGGCGAAGCCTGTACGGAATTGTTCGCCCGGCACGGGGCGAAGGTCATCACGATGTCGATCCAGCAGGAAGCCGGCACGGCGCTGGCCCAACGTCTGAGCGCCGAGGGCTGTACCTGCCTGTTCCAATTTGGCGACACCAGCCAGGAGGCCGATGTCCGGGCGGCGGTCGAGTTGGCCGTGCAGCGGTTCGGCCGGCTGGATTGCGTCCACGCCAACGCGGGCGTCCTCCGCAACCAGAAGATCACCGAGATCACGCTGGAGGATTTCCACACGCTGATCAACGTCAACCTGCTGGGCCCCGTGCTGGTGGCCAAGTACGCGGTGCCGGTCATGGAGCGGCAGGGCCGGGGCGTGATCTGCTTTACGACCTCCGTGGCCGCCGACATCGGGTTCCCCGGCCACGGCGTGTACTGCGCCTCGAAGGCCGCAGTCGTGGCCTTGATGCGGAGCTTGACGACCGACCACAGCCCCCACGGCGTGCGGTTCGTGGCCGTCAGTCCGGGCACCATCGATACGCCGATGCTCGCCGCCTCGTGCGCCGGCTGGGACACGCCGAAAGAGGAACTGTACGCCCAAGTCGCCAAGAAGATCCCCGTGCAGCGGATGGGCCGGCCGCTCGACGTGGCCCACGTCGTGGGCTTTCTGTTTACCGACGAAGCCGGCTTTGTGAACGGCAGCGTCGTCCAGCTCGAAGGCGGCACCTTGTGCCTGCCGCCGTGGTGATCCCGCGCATCCGTTTCAGTTGCCTCGGCTGTAACCTCCCTCCCTTTTGTTGGAGACCTGTCATGTTGAACCCGCCCGTGTTCCTCCGCCTGGCCCTCCTGCTGATCCTCGCCTGTACCGCGGCCTGTTCCCGGGCCGCCGAGCCGCCCCAGCCGATCCAGGTGGGCATCATCGGACTGGACGCCCACGCCGTGCCGTTCATCACGATCATCACCGATCCGAAGACCCTGTCGCCGGTCAAGGACCTGCAGATCGTCGCGGCCGTGCCGGCCTTCAGTTCCGACATCCCGTTCAGCGCTGACAACATCGAGAAGAACACCCAGGCGATGCGTGAGCGGGGCGTGGAAATCGTCGCGACCGTCGAGGCGATGCTGCCCAAGGTGGACGCCGTGATGCTGTTGAGTATCGACGGGCGCACGCACTTGGCGCAAGCCGCCCCGGTCTTGGCTGCGAAGAAACCCGTGTTCATCGACAAGCCCGTCGCGGCCTCGCTGGCCGACATTGTGCGGATCTTCGACTTGGCGGAGAAAACCGGCACGCCGTGCTTTTCCAACTCGTCGCTCCGCTACAGTCCCGGCATCGCCGGGATGCGGGACGACCCGCGCGTCGGCCGCGTCCTGGGCTGCGACGCCTACAGTTCCAACGCGCCGCTGGAGCCCAGCCATCCCGATTTCTTCTATTACGGCATTCACGGCTGCGAAGTGCTGTTCACCATCATGGGGCCCGGCTGCCAGTCGGTGACGCGGGTCAAGACCCCGACGGCGGACTTGGCCGCCGGCACGTGGGAGGACGGGCGGCTGGGGACCTTGCGCGGCATCCTGCAAGGCCGCACCGGATTCGGGGCCACCGTGTTTGGCGAGAAGGGCATTGCGCCGTCCGGTGACTTTGCCGGCTACGAGCCGCTGCTGATCGAGATCGCGAACTTTTTCCGGACCGGCCAGCCGCCGTTTAGCGCCGAGCAGACGCTGGAGATCTACGCCTTCCTCGAGGCCGCCGACGAAAGCAAGCGGCAAGGCGGCGGGCCGGTGACCCTGGCCAGCGTGTTGGCCAAAGCACGCGCGGAAGCCGCGCAGAACAAGTGAGCATGTCCCAGCCTACGCTCGACGATTCGCCGCTTCCCCACGACGCCTATGCGGCGCTCCGGATCCCGGAGTTCCGCCGGTATTGGGGCGGCAACTTCCTGGCCATCCTGGGCGCCCAGATGCAGTTCGTGGCGGTCGGCTGGGACATTTACGAACGGACCGGTCGGACGCTGGATCTGGGCCTGATCGGATTGGTCCAAGTGATTCCCGTGGTCTTGCTGGCGCTGCCGGCGGGACAAGTCGTCGATCGGCTGGACCGCCGGCATGTGATCGTCGTGGCCCTGGCCGTGATGGCGGCTTGCTCGTTGGTGCTGGCCGGCATCGCGTGGACGCACGCCGACTATCGCTGGATCTACGGGTGCCTGTTCTTGAATGGCGTGGCCCGCTCGTTCTTGCTGCCCGGTAAATCGGCCTTGCTGCCGCTGATCGTGCCGCGAACCCGGTTCACCAACGCGGTCACGTGGAGCACGTCCGGATTTCAACTGGCCACCGTCGTCGGCCCGGCCGCGGGCGGGCTGATGATCGCCTGGACGGGCGGCGTCTTCGGAGTGTATGTGTTGGACGCGGTGTTGGGGCTGGCCTTTATTGCCGCCGTCAGCAGCCTGCACCCGCGGCCGCCCGCGGCTCATCAGGAGCGGATCGGACTGCAGAGTCTGTTTGCCGGCGCGGCGTTTGTGTGGCGGACCAAGTTGATTCTGGGAGCCGTCTCCCTGGACATGTTCGCCGTCCTGCTGGGCGGGGCGACGGCCTTGTTGCCCGTCTACGCCAAGGTGATTCTGCACTCCGGCGCGGACGGGTTGGGCTGGTTGCGGGCGGCGCCGGGGTTGGGCGCCCTGCTGACTTCGTACATTCTTACACATCGCCCGCCGCTCCAGCGTGCGGGCAGGGCACTGTTGTGGTCCGTGGCCGGATTCGGCCTGGCGACTGTCGTATTTGGCGTGTCGCGTTCGTTCTGGCTGGCCTGGGGGGCGCTCTTCCTGACCGGCGCGTTCGACATGGTCAGCGTCGTGATCCGCCATTCGCTGGTCCAGTTGTGGACGCCGGACGCCATGCGCGGGCGCGTCTCGGCCATCAATGGGATGTTTATCGGCATCTCGAACGAGTTGGGGGAATTCGAATCGGGGACCGTCGCCCACTGGTTCGAGCGGCCCGGCGATCCGGCGTTTGGCCCCACGGTGTCCGTCGTCAGCGGAGGGCTGGGCACCGTGCTGGTCGTGTTGCTGTCGCTGGGGCTGTTCCCGGCGATGCGACGCCACGGCCGGTTGGACGACAGCCCGGCCAGCGGCTCGGCTTGACGTTCCCGCTTGACATGCCTCCCGGGTCGTTAGAAACCTCGCAGGCATTCGACCGCCGGCTTGGCTTTCGCTCCCTTGGCACGTTCGATCGTCCGCGTGATCACCGCCACGTCGTTGTCGAACGAACCGTGAGCGCTGGGAATGCGTCCCAAGCCATCCGAGACGGTTGCTGTCCGGCATAACGTCGGGGCGTTCAGTTGCTGAGCGTGGACGAACGTCTGCCAGGCGGCTACGTCGGCGGCGCCGGCCGCACCGAACAACTGGTTCCGCCGGCCGCTGTCGGCTTCCGTCCATTCGAGCGATTTGCCGAGCAGCGGCATCTTGTGGAACTCTTCCAGTGCGCGGCTCACCAGGTACAGCAAAGACTTGCCGTACGGCCCCACCGAGTCGGCCTGTTCGCGTTCTTCGCTCAGGTTTTCGACGAAGAGGGCGTCAGGAGCCAGCGTCCCGCCGGTGATCGCTTTTCCGTAATGCTCCAGCGCGAAGCTTACCGTACAGGCCGGGGCGAACAGCGTGCAGCTGGCCGCGGGGACTTTCGCTCGCCGCAACAGGTCGAGCAAGTTCCCATGCAGGATCGAGCCGGCCGAATGCCCGATCAGGTGGATTTCCAGGCCGGCGTGATCGGCGGCCAGGCGTTTGAGGTGGCCCGCGAGCAACCCCAGTCCCTGGCCCGCCAAAGTCGCCGCCTGGGCATTCTGCTTCATCTGGGACCAGACCGGCTTCATCAGCCGCTCGGCAGCCAGTTCGACCGTGCGGTCGCGGGCGTCCGCCAGGTGTTCGCCCAGCCCTCGAGACAAGCCGCCGAGATCGTTGGACAGTCCGCTGGCCGGCTCGCCCAGCAGTTCGCTCACATCCGGCAGGTTGTCCTTGAAGATCTGCCCCAGCGTCTCCAGGAACCCTGTCCGCCAGGCGATGAACAACGGGTAGACGCCGTTCTCGAAGAAATAGGGGGCCATGATCCGGGTGCGTTGGACCGCGTCCTCCTCCGAGTTGAGCCCGCCGTGGGCGTAAATCGCCAATTTCGTTCGTGCCCCGCCGGCCAGCCACTGACGGACTCGCGTCTGGCACACCTCCGCAACGGCTGCTTGGGCGTTCTCGCAGGACACCAGGCGATTGAGCGGTTGACCGTTGTTGCCCATCACCAGCAGATGATGGTACGCCCGTTCGTCGGTCCACGGCGCCACGCTCGGATTCTTGTACTTGTGCGAAACGGCCTGCTGTCCGCCACCGAAGAACCACTTCCCAGCCGGACGGTTGCGGTCCTCGACGCCAAAGGCGGTGCCGCGAAAGGCGTCGCTCGCGCGTGGTTCCGCGCTGGCGCCGCGACTGTCCAACGCCACTCCCGCCGGCACGCCCAACGCTGCGACCCAGGCATCCATGCCATTTTGGATCCAGTCTGCGTAGGGCAAAATGGCGAAGCCGTGGAAGCCCCAGTCTTGGCCCCACGAATTCTGAACGATCAAGCCGCGCGGCGTATAGCCGATAATCGCGAACGCGTGCCCGCCGGGGTCTTGCGTGCTGGGCGGAATCACGGGCGGGGCCAAGTCGCTGGCTGGCACGGCCCAGCCCGCATGAACCTGGGCCGAGACGTAGATCGCGCCGGTTTCGTACACCGCCGCTTGCATGTCGCTGACCGAGGCTCGGTTGATGCGGTAGTACGCGCCCAGGATCCGCTTGGCGGCATCCCGCTGCCAGCCTTCCCGCGGCGGCACGAACTTGCCCTGCTGGTCGGCGTAGGGCCATAAGTCCTCGGCGCACACGCCGTGCCGATGCCACCCCTTCATCGCCCCGCGACAGCTTGACCCCTCATAGTCTTCGCCTGGCCATTCGTCGTAGAACCGGGCCAGGTGGTACAGCATCCGCGGACTGACCTTGGCGATCGGCTCCGGCGGCGGAAAGTCCAGCTTCAGCAGCGCCCGCTGGCGGAACGGCCGCGTCCACTGCAGAAAATTGATGACGCAGGCCAAGCCGAAACCGGTACAGGCCCCTTCG
The DNA here is from genome assembly GCA_903927685.1 of uncultured Planctomycetaceae bacterium. The sequence goes on along the minus strand of CAIYOB010001239.1, from coordinate 19,564 downwards.
TTGAATTGATCCAGGACCATGTCTCGGTACCGCGGAAGCAAGGTCGACTGGATCTCCGCGGAAGGGTATTCCTCCGGGAGCGAGACCAGCGGCGGTTGGTACTCGCGATCCCTCAGATCGAGTCGGTCGGGACGAACGTCCAGTTTGCGGTCGAGAGCTGCTTTGGCCATGACATGGCACCTTATTGAAAGAGGTTCGATGGGACTTGCGAGCCGTTACGCAGGGACGGGGTGACGCTCCAACATTATCGTTTGCCCGACGGGCCCTGTCGACATGCGGGTGGCGACCGGGAGCCGGTTGCGATGTCCGTAACGACTGTCCTGAAGGTGACTTCGGCGAAGACCGAGAGACCGAGCAGCGGCTTCCTGCACGAGCCCGCCCAGGCAGCCGTATGGGGCGTCGTGCTGCGGGGCGGCGAATCTCGCGATATCACAAACGTGCGGCTCGGCGACCGGACCTCGATGGCGCTGGCGGCCGGCGACATCCAGGCCAGGAACCTGAGACTGTCCAGCAAAGTCAGTGAGGACCAGAGCGTCGGCCGCCGCTTGACCGACGATCACCCGCCCCGGCCGCTCGCCGGTACTTCCCTCGAACCCGAATCCGGGGATACGTACACGATCACGCTGACCAATGCCGCTCAAGACGGTCCAGCGGCCTTCTCCCTGTTCGGCGTCGTGCAAGTTCACGATCCAGCCCGCGAGTCGCCTGCGGGCAGGGCAGTCGCCGGTCGACGGGACAGGCGGTGGGCTATCTGAACAACCAGTGGTCGGCCTTGCAGGTGGACTTGCGTGATGGCCGGCTGCCGATCGACAATAATCAATCCGAGCGGATCATCCGGCCGCCATGTCATGGTGTCAACTCTTGAAACTTGACACATGATCGGCCAATTGTTGAAGCCGGCGGGCCAGAGCCAAATCCGATTTGGCGGCGGCTTCCAATCGCTGCACGACGCGCAGGACTCCGCTGCCATCGCGGTAACCATACTCCTTGGCAACCTGCGTCATCCGCTGGCCGCCGATGCGGACGAGCAGCCACATGGCGACAGCCGACACGGCGGTCGTTCTCGGACGCGACCAACGATGCGACCCGAGCCGACACCTGATCTGCCGCCGCGCGCCGACGCCAGTGGAGTTCCTCGTCGCCTGCGGCTTGGTCCAACACCTCTCGGCCCGCTTCCAGAGTGATTCGCCGCCAAGCACCAGTCCTTGGAATGCACCACCCTCCCGAACCCCTGGACCATCTCTTCTAGCGTCTCCAGGAACTTCTCCCGGTCAGGATCGTCGCGAAAGATCGGCTTGGGTTCGTTGCCACGTGCGGTCACGTGGTAGACGGCGTCAGCAGAATCCACTCGAACTGGTCGTGTCATGATGTCGCAGATCCAGTCATCCTCGCTGCCGTTTGTCAAGTGTCAAGAGTTGACCCCAGATCCAAGAGTTGACCCCAGATCCAGATCCCAGCCGGCTGGAACTGATCCGCGAAGTCCGGCAGGCGATGGGCCAGCAGGCGATCATCATCGCCAACGCCAATGATCGCCGGACGCCGCAGACGGCCCAGTTCATCAACGGCTATTTCATGGAGTGCTATCGGTCTTGGGAGCGGAGCCTGGGAGAGCCAACTGCGGAGCGACAATCGCGTCCCGATGGCACGGTGAGCCGGGAGTTCCAGCACGGCACGGTGGTGTACAATCCACTGGGCAACCGTCCGGAGACGGTCCGATTCCCAGAGCAGCGTCGTGCCGTGGCGACCGGAAAGGCGGATGACGTGCACGCGGTGGGTTGCCCGAATGGCGACATCTTCTTGCGATTGAACTGACTTGTCCCCGGCTTGAGTGCCAGGCATGACAGAACTCCCCAAAGACGGTCCGATTCCCGCGAATCTGCGACGCAGGATTTTCGGGTTGGTCGTGAGCCACGTCACGATCGGCCTGGCGTGGTGGAGGCTGTATGCGTGGGTAGACAGATCGGTCCCGAACTTGACTCTCGACGTCTTGTTGGGCATCCTCTTCAGCCAAGCGGGCCTATTGGGCATCTGGGCCGGCTTGGGAACGAGTTCCTGGTGGAAACGACTGTTCGGTGAGATCGCAGGCATCGGCTATCTGGGACTGCTATTCTGCTTCGGCCTTGATGAACCAGACGGCGAGGGGTTGGACCTTGCCCTGCTCGTCGAAACAGTCCTGATTGCGGGCGTCGTGTTGCCGGCTCGATGGTTGGGGCTCCGAATTAGCCTCGTCGGGGCAGACCAGACCGCAGCCACGGGAATGCAGTTCTCCATTCGTCAACTGCTGTTTCTGACCTTTGCCGTGGCCTGCATGCTTGCGATTGGGAAGTACTTGGTGCCGAACTTTACGCTCCCACAGGATGTGTTGTTGGTGCTACTCTTGCTCACGGTGATTGCCTTGTTTCGAGTTGCGGCGGAACGAAGCCGCGGCCCTGGTCTTCCGCATCCGGGCCGGCTTCCGGCCTCTCGATGACATGGCAGCGAACCCAGCGACAGCGAGAACACCAGCCCACCGTGTAGCACTTGCCGGCCGCACCGCGGCGGATGCCGTATTGGCCCCAATCATCGCTGAACCCGCACTGTCAGGTCGAATTCCTCTTGGGGGTGCCGTGCTGGCCATCGTCGTGAAACTCAGAATCACGGCTGACCTGTACGGGCCAAGTGTGGCGGCTGCCAGCTCCGGCTGCGGGGCCAGCGGCGACATGTCACCCTTCCACTGACCGACCGTCCCTGAATCGCCGAGCAACTCCATGACCACCAACGATTCGCGATTGGCCAAGCAAGTTGAATTCAGCGTCGAGATTGACAAGCTGAAGCAGGTCTTCCGCCGCACGTGGCTTACCGACAAAACGCGGCAGGAGAACGACGCGGAGCACTCGTGGCACCTGGGGGTGATGGCGATTCTGTTACTGGAGCACGCCCAGCAGCCGCAGCTCGATCTGCTGCGGGTACTGAAGATGGTGCTGATCCACGACCTGGTAGAAATCGACGCTGGCGATACGTTCAGTGAACGCTTGTGGTTCGCCCAGTAAGCGGACGCGTCGCGGGGTCGTCCCCTGCAGCAGGGCCGCGACCAGGAGGTTTAGGGGTGTCCCTTTTGTTCCAACATCAGTTGACTTGCAGGTCGATCGCCCACAGTGGGCTCGACTTGCCAGGCTCGGCGGGCTTCTGCTGAACATAGACGGACAGCGTGTGTTCGCTCCGCCAGCGGAGCACGTCGACGCGGGGTTCGCCGACGTAATCGCGATCCGACGTATAGACGACGCGCCAGTCGGTCCAGTGCGCTTTTGCCGTGGCCGCTGCGACGTGCAGTTTGCCGCCGTGATCCTGCTGGTGGTATTCCAGGTCGGTTCCCTTGTTGAAGACCAGCAGGGCGTCGCCGGCCTCGTCGACGACCAGTCGCGGCTTGCGTCCGAAGAACGGCATCGCCTGGCGGTGCCATTGCCCCGCCGGATCACGCCAATAGTGAAAGTAGCGCCAGGCGTTGAGGTCGTGGTTGGGGCCGGGCGCGTCGAGCGGATTATGCCACAGCATCACGTGGACGCGGCCCTGCCCATCGACGTCTTGAGTTAGTTGGTTCATCATCCCCCAGCCGAAGGCGAGCGGCGCGACAAGGATGCCGGGCGAGTCGACGCGGAGCGGCGTCTGCCCGCTGCGGGCGATCGGCTGCCCGGCGTTGTTTTGCCAGGTCCGCCCGCGATCGTCGCTGCAGGCGTACAGCAGATCATGGTTGGATTTCAGGTCGGGCGTCTCGCGCCAACACCAGCTGACGTGCAAGCGGTTGCGGGCGTCGTATTGAAGACCATTTAGGTAAGCGCAGCGGGATGAGTCTTCCTGAAACAGTCCCTCTTTGGCGAGGAACCGCCGAGGCGGCGCCCAGCAGGACTGGGCCGGATCGTACTCGGTCAAGTGCCAGTCGCCGTCGCCGCTTCCGCCGGTGCGATAGTACAGCAACAGGCCGCCGTCCGGTGCCGGCGCGAACATGGGATAGGTCACGCCGCGTAGTGGCTCGGCCTGGTCGAGCGTATCGGTGATCGGCCCGAACAGGCCCGCGTCCCACGCGAAACGGTCGGGATGCGTAGCCACGCCCGGCTTCGAGACGCGATAGTGCAGCGGATGCCCGTGATGATCGAAGGCCAAATGGAGCGTCCCGTCGCCCGGGCAGACTCCCAGGACGGCCACGTTGTGCACATCGCTGTGGCGGATCCGATAATCGTCAAAGTGGATCCGCTGCCAAGGCCCCGCGGGCAACCTGCGGCGGGCGATGGCGAGCCGGCCGGAGCCGTGAAAATACGTGGCGTATTGACAGCCCTGATGCGTGGCCAAGGCTTGCTCTTGAAAAGTCTGGCCGTTGATGCAGGTCCCCCACGGTCCCTGGGCAAAGTTCAAGCCTCCCTCGTCAATGACCGTCTCGGCCTGCACGCCGACCCGGGGCCCGCCCTCCGCCTCTCCGGCTCCCAGCGTCTCCGTCGCCGGGCTCACCGTGGACAGCAGGCCGACTGCCAAGATCGAGACCAACAGCACGCATCGCGGCACATGGCTTGTCATTCTTCCCCTCCTTTACTTGCACAGTTCCGCGCGGATGGCCACGGTCTGGTCGACCAGCATCTGTCCGCCGGCGGGACCAGTGAGGTTGCTTTGCGGGATAGCGGAATACGCGCCAGCGGCTTGGGCTCGCTCGGTCGGCAGGTAGCTGCCGAAGCCGGACATCTGCAGGATGAAAGTCTGCGTCGCCGGGGAGCGCGCCTTGATGCCCTCGGGACATTGCAGCAGGTCCAGCGAAACGAACGTGGTCCGCGCGTCGCCCGACTGCAGCGCCACGACGTTGGCCGTCAGCGGCGTGTCCGGCCGGGTGGACAGCCGCAGCCCGAACTGCCCCCACAGGGCCACCGCCTTGTTCGGGGTGATGTCGACCGACGCCGCCCCGACCTGCAATTCCGCACCGCGCAGCAACCCCGGGAAGACGCACCAGACCAGCCACACGCTGCAGACGGCCGTGATTACCATGTGGATGGAAGATCGCTTCATGGCATGTTCCTTTCGAGGGGAATGGCCGAAAGACCGAACGAGACCATGCATACCGCGGCCAGCGGTCACCGTCAAGAACTAGCGGCTGACGCTGGAGTTCACGTGTGAGCGTGTGGTCTCCGGCGGCCCTTGCCAGCGGCCTCGTTACGTGTACACTTATTAAGGTTGTAAAGTCCCGGTCTAGCCATTTCTAGCAGGTGCGTCATGGTGAACATCACCCTCTCTGCCGAGGAGAAACTGGTCGCCAATGCTCGGGCGTACGCCCAAGCTCGGAACACGACCGTCAACCAGTTGATTCGGGATTATCTGGGACGCCTGACCGGGCAGATCGACCCGCGACGGGCCGCCGAGGAGTTCGCGGAGCTTGCCCGCGACCGTGGCGGGCGTTCCGACGAAGGGTTTGTCTTCGATCGCCGCGATGTCCATGTCCGCGGGAAGGACGCCTCGCGATGAACAAGGTCTTCCTGGACACCAATCTGATCGTCTATGCCAACGACGCCCGCGACGCCCAGAAGCAGGCCCGGGCCATCGAGTTGGTTACCACGGCCATGCGTGACGGCACCGGCGTCATCTCCACACCCAGGTGATGCAGGAGTATGCGGTGGTGGCCGGCGGCAAGCTCCGGCAGGATCCGGATACGATCCTGCGGCAATTGTTGCTCTTGGAGACGCTCGAAGTGGTGCAGATCTCGCCCGCGCTGATTCGCCGGGCGCTGGAGTTGCACTTCCGCTACCAGATCGACTACTGGGAAGCCGGTATCCTGGCGGCCGCCGAGCACGCGCGATGCCATTTGCTCTGGTCGGAGGATCTCAACCCAGGTCAACTCTACGCGACGGTCCACGTGGAGAATCCGTTTGCTGCCCCACCCCAACAACCAGGCCGCAGGACATCTTCCCCGGCGTGACGTCGTTCCACGCGGCGACGAGCCCGTCGCGGAGCGGAAAAGGTGACAGGCACCAAATTTGGGTAAAATAAGTGGCATGGAATGGCGTCTCAGTTGTCCGTGCTCTTCCTTGGACGACCACGCGGTCGTAACGACGCCTCAAGCCCAAGCCGACTGGCGGTTGCCACTACCCAATCTTCCTGTCCAAATGGTGTTCCCCGCTGTACGCAATGGCGCAAGGCTTCTAATTCCGCCTCCGTCTGCGGCTCGTTGACCAAGTCGATCCAGTTCGCCGGTCGAGGCAAAGGCCATGCGGTAAGAATCTCGTTATTACTTTCGCGCCGGCCGGGGCATAAACTCGACCAACGCCACTGCTCAGCCCGCTCTACCAAGTTTGCTCGCAGGGCGTTTCGCTCGACGTAGCGAACGAGCTGATAGAAGTACCCCTCCGTTTGCACGGGAAACGACTTGTAGCGCCCCTGATACAGCGGCCCGTACCCCGTCTCATGACGATGCTCCTTCCACCGTTTGACGTGCGTATTGGTAAGCTGCTGCATAAATGCAGGCAAATCCCCGTCATTTTCGGGCCACATCACAAAGTGCCAATGACTGGACATCCAACAGTACCCACAAATACGCATCGGCCGCAGGCGTAAGGTCTCTTTCAACACACGTTCAAATGCCGCGAAGTCGTCCGCCTTATCGAACAGGTTGCGGCGGCCAACTCCGCGGTTGAGGACATGAAAAACCACCCCACCGGCTGCATATCGCGATGATCTTGGCATTCATTATATTTACCCAAAACCTCTATTCTTGTCAAATTTGGTGCCTGTCACCTTTTCTTCGCCAGCGCTGAAACGCGTCCGCGATCTCCTCCGTCAGCTTCGCGTCCCTCGGCAGGCCGCATACGGTCTCGAGCGTGGCCTCGAGCCCCCGGTCGCGAATGTCCGCGGCCAGTTGCAGCGATTGAGCGTCCTGGGGATGCGCGTACTTGAGCGCCGCGACGATGCCCTGGACAATCCACGCCCGCGGCAATCCGTACTCCTCCGCCATGATCGCCGGCGCGATCAGCCGCTCGCGCGGCGACAGCTTGCGGATCGGATCCCGCACCACGCGCAGGATCTGGTCCTTCAGTTCGGCAATCGCTCCCCGCCGGCCAAGGTCGGCCTTGTAGGCGTCGATGCTGGCCGCCGAGAACCCGTGCCGCCGCCGCACGACGGCGCCCAGTTCGTCCAATGCCCCGGCCACGTGTTCGAGCACCAGCGGATCCGCCACCGCCTGGTGAATGAACTGATGGCCGCGATGGTACCCGACGTAGCCGCAGATCGCGTGGCCGCCGTTGTGGATCAGCAGCTTACGTTCCAGCCGCGCTGTCTGGTTGTCGACAAGTTCCAGGGCGTCCAACCCCGCGGGCTTGGTGCCTTGGAACGTTTCGGCCCGGGCGGTCCACTCGTTGTAATCCTCCGTCAGAATCACCAGCGGATCGGGGGCCGGCCGCGGGACGACGCGGCTGATCATGCAATCGGGAAAGCCGAACCACTCCGTGGCGTAGGCGAGATCTGCCCCGCTCAGCAACGACGTCACGTGCTTGCCCAGCGTCGACGAGCTGTCCATCATGTTCTCGCAGGCCAGGCAGTTCAGCGGCCGCCGCCTGCCAGCGGCACGCGCTTGCCGGACCGCTCGCGCGAGCGTCTGGGCCACGTCGGCCAGGTTGGGGTCGAAGACGGCGGTCAACACCAAGTCGGCATCGACGATCTCGCCCGCGATTTCGTCGCGCCGGTCCGAGTGGTAGACTCGCCAGCCGGTCACGTCGACCGACTGCGGCTGCGGCCCGCCAAACAAGTGGACCGTATATCGGCCCGCCCGCTGCAGTATCTCGACCAAGCTCTTGTCCCGGTCGACGAACACGATCTCCAAGCCCGACTGCCAGGCCAGCAACCCCACGTGCCCGCGTCCGGTGGCGCCCGCACCGAAGACGATGACCTTGCCCGTCATGGTTCTCTTTCTGCTTGGCCCGAATTGTTGCGAAGCCTATCATCTTGACCCGAAGCGTCACCGAGGACGCGGGAGTAGACGATCCTCGCTGACGCGTCGGGTTACGATGGTGCCCAATGCCGCATCACCGGTGGTAGTCATCCTCGACACGCACCACGTCGTCCAACTCCGGAGTGCTGACCTCGATCAGCCGGGCGTTCTCCAGGGCGAGCACGCGGTGCTTGCGGCCCGGCTTGTTCTCGATCACGTCCCCGGGCTTGAGCTGCAGCGTCCGCATCTGGCCGGTCTCGTCCTCCCATTCGATCTGCAGCAAGCCGCGGTCCACGTACAGGTGCTCGTGCTTCTGCACGTGATATTGCAGGCTCGACCGGGTCCCCTGGTTCACTTCGATGATCTTCAGGGCATACTTGTCCGTGTGCGCGATCCACAACTCGCGCCCCCAAGGCTTTTCGACGATCTTCATGTCAGGTTGATCTCCCGACGCTTAGGTGAGATTAGGATAACGTTGCCGCAGCGCCGTCCGCAGCGCGCCCAGACCGCGTCCCTCGGCCAGCCGCGCCAGTTCGCGCGCGTGCCGCTCGGCGGGCACCTCGCGCAATTCGCCGCTGCGATGCACGTCGAGCGCCTGCCGCATCGCCTCGGCGCCCAGCGGCGGGTCGTACTTGCCGGCAGCGTTCTTGATCGAGTTGATCGCCGACCCGGCCAGGAACAGCACGTGCGAGGTCAGCCCGCGCTGCTCCGCGTCGGCCAGATTGAGTCCAATGTTGCCCTGGTCCAACGCCCCGGCCCGCACGATCATCGTCGGCTTGATGCCCGGCAGGGGCTTGCTGAGCACGTGCTCGGACGCGATCCACTCCTGGCCATACGGCTTGAGGAACGGATCGCCCGGCTTGACCGGCGCGGTTTGGCGGAAATCGATGCCGTCGAGCCGCGCGAGCAGATCGAGCACCTCGCGCCAGATGTGCCGTGAACGCACCCCGATCCCCGCGTTGTGCCCGTAGATCGCCGGCGGCGACGCCAGCCGCTTTGTCTTCTCGCGAGCCAGCCGCACCAGCCCGCCGGCAAAGCTCTCGCTGAACATCACACCGTTCGCGCCGGCGTCCAGGGCCTGGTCCAACATCCGTTCGAACTCGTGCGGCGCGGTCGTGATGTGCGGGGCGAAGACCAGTCCGCGCGAGCCGCGTTCCGCCGCGGCCCGCCGGATGCCCGCCACCGCCTGCTCGACCCGTCGGCCGACCGGCGAGTAGTCCAGGTCGGGATACAGGTTTTCATCCTCCTTGACAAAGACGAACAGCGGACAGCGGGCCGCGTCCTCGACCAGCTGCCCGACCTCCTCCGGCGTGATTCCGGCCGTGGGCTTGAGGATCGTCCCAAACGCCGGCTCGGCGGCGGCCAACCCCGTCTGCTCGCGCAAGCCGAGCGGCCCGTGGGCCGGCCCCGGGAACGTGCGAATCACCGCTTCCGGCAGCTCGATCGCCACCAGCCGCGCATCCTGCCGGTCGTAGACGTCGAAAATCACCGGGCCGGCCACCGTGTGCAGAATGTCCACCGAGGTGAGATGCCCGTCGGGGTGCAGCAGCATTTTGAGCGGGAAAGCTACCTGCACGAGTCCCAGCCGTCCCGTCGCGTCCCAGGCGTCGACGGCCACCGTCCGCGCCGTACACGCTTCCAGCAGCGAGCCCGCCGGCGGCTGCCATGTGCCGCTGGTCGCGTGGTACGCGATCTCCTTGGCCGCCGCCTCCAGGCGGACCGTCCGCAGCGCCAGGAAGTACGTTGCCACGATCTGGTCGTCGATCACCGGCGGCGGCTGCTCCGCCAGCCGCTGGGTGATGATCTCCCGCAGCCGGACGTCCCGCGCGTCGGGGTCAAACCACATCCAGTCCAGACTCTTGGCATCGAGGGGTGTCATCGGGGTATCCCGTTTCATTTCACCGGGGCGGGCGTGATAAGTGATAGGAAATCTGATTCCTGACCACAGAGCTAAGCGTAGCCGGGAGAGGCGGCTCAACCAAGGGGGCGAGCATCAGTTCCCTGTCGGGCGTCAGTTCCCTGTCGGAGGTCGTCAGTTCCCTGTCGGAGAGGTCCAACAGCGGATGTCGGGGCCGCGGCCAGCGCGGCTTCGAGCGGGCGAGCCGCTCCCGGGCGAAGCGGCGGCTCCCAGGCGTGCGGCTCCCGGCCGTCTGGCGAGCGGCGGGAAATCCGTTAAGATGGCGCCATGTTTCCGGCGGATGACGGTTCGCGTTTTCCTTGGAGGATGCTACACGAAGATGAAGCTGATCAAGTACCGATCGCATACAGGCGAGCCGAGTGTCGGCCAGTTGGACGGCGACAGTGTCGTGCCGCTGGATCTGGCGAACAGTCCCTTTCGAACGCTGACTGACCTGTTGGAAGCGGACGATCCCGAGCAGGCGGCCCGCGGATTGCTCGATCCCAGCCGCGAACGGCCGGCTGCCGATGTCGGGCTGTTGGCTCCGATCGACCAGCAGGAAGTCTGGGCGGCCGGGGTGACGTACCAGCGCAGCCAGGCGGCGCGGATGGAGGAATCGGAAGCCGCTGCGTCGTGCTACGATCGCGTGTACTCGTCGCCGCGGCCGGAGTTGTTTTTCAAGGCCACGCCCCACCGCGTCTCGGGACCGGGCGAGCCGCTGCGGATCCGCCGCGATTCGGCCTGGAACGTCCCCGAGCCGGAGATCACGCTGGTCTTGAATTCGCGGCTGCAGCTGGTCGGCTTCACCATTGGCAACGACATGAGTTCGCGGGACATCGAAGGCGAAAACCCGCTGTACCTGCCGCAGGCCAAGGTGTACGACGGCTGTTGCGGACTGGGGCCGTGCATCACGCTGGCCGCGGGGATGCCGCCGCTGAACGAGACCCACATCCGCCTGATCATCCGCCGAGCGGGCGACGTCGTGTTTGCGGGCACGACCAGCGTGGCAAAGATGGCCCGCTCGTTCGCCGACCTGATCCAATGGCTCGGACGCGACAACTCGTTTCCCCGGGGCGCGTTCCTGCTGACCGGAACCGGGATTGTCCCGGACCGCGATTTCACACTGCAGCCGGGCGATTGGGTGGCCATCTCGATCGACGGCATCGGCACGTTGTCCAATCCGATCGTACAGGGCTGAACAGAGAATACTGGAGGACGAGTCCATGACTGTGCAACCGATCCTGATCGATGGCCGTTGGCAGCCGGCGCAGGCGGCCGGCACGTTTCGGGCCGAGAACCCGACGACGCGCGAGCCCTTGCCGGAGGAATACCCGGTCAGCACCTGGCCGGATTGCGACGCGGCGTTGGCCGCAGCCGAGCGGGCTTTCGCGGTGCTGCGCACGCTGCCCGGCCAGCGGCTGGGCGAGTTCCTGGACGCCTTTGCCGCGCGGCTCGAGGCCCGCCGCGAGGAACTGGTCGAACTGGCCAACCTGGAAACGGCGCTGGGCCGCTCCCCGCGCCTGGCGAAAGTCGAACTGCCGCGGACGACGAACCAATTGCGGCAAGCGGCGGCGGCGGCACGCGAAGGTTCCTGGTCGTTGCCCACGATCGACACGCGGGCCAATATCCGCTCGCACCTGGCGCCCCTGGGGCCGGTTTGGGTCTTTGGGCCGAACAATTTCCCGCTGGCCTTTGGCAGCTTGTCCGGCGGCGATTTTGCTGCGGCCATTGCGGCGGGCAACCCGGTCATTGCCAAGGCCAATTCCTCGCATCCCGGCACGACGCGAATCTGTGGCGAAGAAGCGGAAGCTGCGCGCCAAGCCACCGGCCTGCCGCCGGGCACGGTCCAGTTGATTTACCGCACCGGCCACGCGGACGGCGCGCGGGCGGTGGCGGATCCGCGAACCGGAGCGACCGGCTACACCGGCAGCCGCTCGGCCGGCTTGAAACTGAAGGCCGCAGCCGACGCGGTCGGCAAGCCGATCTATCTGGAATTGTCCAGCGTCAATCCGGTGGTCATCCTGCCGGGCGCCTTGGCGGAACGCGGGCCGCAGTTGGCCGACGAGTTCACCACCAGTTGCCTGATGGGGACCGGCCAATTCTGTACGAATCCGGGGCTGGTGCTGCTGGTCCGAGGCGCGAGCACCGACGACTTCATCCGCCAGATCGTTGAACGGTTCCAAGCGGCGCCGGTCGGGACGCTGTTGTCCGGCAGCGTCGAGTCGTCGCTGCGGGCGGGCTTGCAGACCTTGCGTGACGCAGGGGCGCGGGTCCTGGTGGGCGGTACGCCCGGGGGCGGCCCAGGCTACTGCTGCGCGAACACGCTGCTGGCCGTCACAGGTGAACAGTTCCTGGCCCACGCCGAGGCGTTGCAGACGGAAGCGTTCGGCAACTGCTCGCTGCTGGTTATCGCCGACGACGTGCCGCAACTGGGCCAGGCGTTGGACCGGCTGGAAGGCAATTTGACGGGCTGTGTCTATTCCGACACGGGCGGGTCCGATGATGCCGCCTACGAGCAGCTCGCGCCCCGCCTGCGACAGCGCGTGGGGCGTCTGCTGAACGACAAGATGCCCACGGGGGTGGCTGTCAGTCCGGCGATGAATCACGGCGGGCCGTTCCCGGCGACCGGCCATCCCGGCTTTACGGCCGTCGGCATCCCCGCGTCACTGCGGCGGTTCGCCGCCTTGCACTGTTACGACAACGTCCGCCCGCACCGGCTGCCGCCGAATCTGCAGGACAAGAATCCCAGCGGCGAGTTGTGGCGGCTGGTCGATGGCCGCTGGACCCAAGCCGATGTGGGCGCGTGAAGCGTTGGGCCAGTCCTTGCCTCTGGGGGCTCGCTGCACTCGTCCCCAGGCACCCCAGCAGTTGGTCGTGACGGAACACGCGTTCATTTGGCCGGCGGGCCCTGGAGAGTGGCCGGCACGACCTCCAGGACATCGCGGCTGGCCGCGACAGGGACGGACACGGGCTGAGCGATCATCCACGCGTCGGTCTCCAGGGCCTTCCGCGTCGTGAAGTGGATCTGGGCCGCGTCCAGGACGGCGCGGTCCAGCCCCCCGAAATAGAACGTGTGCAGGACCAAGCCGTTTTCGGCGTCGAATTGGCGGATGATCCGCTGGGGTGCGGGGACGACTTCCACTTTGACCGCGCCCACGCCGCTGGAATCGGCGGCGTGTCGTTCGAGCAGCCGGATCCGGAGCGGAAAACCGTCCACATCGCGGCGCGTTCGCACTTGGTACGTGAACCCCGGAATACTGTCGACCACGTGGCCTTCACCCGACGCCGGGGTGCGATCGGCGACGTCGGCCAGCGGGACGACCGCCGTGGCCTGGGTCTTCGTGGCCTTGGCAAAGACGCGGACCTCGGCGCGGTCGGCGGCCGCGGGCCAGCGGTCGGCGGTCCACTCCAGCAGCGGCACGCGTTTCTGCCCGACGTATTCGGCGTCGTAGAAGAGGAACGCCGGAAACGTTCGCAGCCGGTCGCTGCTGCGCGGCGTCACTTCGATCCAGACTTCGGCCGGTCGTGGCGTGAAGTGGCGATCCTCGCGTTGGAAGGAAAACGGCAGGCGGACCTGGTTCTCCAGGCGAATCGGCTGGTGCACTCCGAAGTTCAGTCTGGCTTGCGTCTCTTGGGCCCCGGCGACCAGCGGCCGGAACACGGGGGCCCCGACTTCGTACGGCAAGGACAGCAGAAAACGTCCTGTCGCGTCGATCTCCAATTCGGCCGCTTCGCCGCCGCTCAGGGCGAGCGGTTCCCGCAGCTGTTCCCACGCCAGCTGGAAGGGCTCGGTCTGCCGCGGCGTGTCCAACTGGACCGGGACGTCCACGGGCGCCGTGGCGATTTCCCGGTCGTGAGCATCGAGCACTGCGTAAGCGCCGTAGCCCAGCAGCGACTCCAGCTGGCTGAGCAACGCGCCAACGCTGGTCGCCTGGTGAAAACTCCCGTCGGTCTCCGCGGCCAGGGCCTCGAATTCAGACACGGCTTCGGCCTGCTCGGCCGCGGAGATTCCGAAACCCACGATGTGGATCCGAATCGGCGCGGCGCCGCGTTCCTGCAGCACGTCCTGCCGCGTCTTGGCGGACTCCGGCGACGGATTGAACTGGTTGTTCACGCCGTCGGTGATGACGACGAGGCTCTTTTCCGTGCCCGGCTTGTCCAAGGCAAAGTCGCGCACCGCCTGGACCATCGCCAGGTACAGCGGCGTCTCGCCCCACGGCTTGACCGACGTCAGCAGGCGGCGGACCTGGCCGGCCGCGACGCTGTCGAAGCGGCCCAGCGGCAGGACCAGTTCGACATCGTCGGCGGGCAGCAAATCGGTCGGGATCGGCCGGGCGTAGTCGACTTGCGGCAGCATTTCCGTGGGCTGCTCGATGTTCCAGCCGACGCGGTGGCCGTAGAAGCGGACGCCGACGCGTTTGCCATCTTCCCGGGCCAGTCGGTCCAGCATGGACTGCAAGGCGAACTTGGCGACCTCCATGCGCGTCGTGACGGCTTCCGGCAACCCTTCAACTGGCGCTTCGACGGTTTGAGCCGCGTTCATGCTGTGCGAGCAATCCAGAATGAACAGCGTGGAAGCCTCTTTGCGCCGCCCGCCGTACAGCGTGACGGTGGCGGTGGTGTCCTGGCGCGGCCGGAAATCCACGGTGGCCCCCGCCAGCAGCCGCAGCAGGCTGGGCGTGGTGAACTCGTGCCCGCGGAGCATCGCGACCGCCTGCAACTGCGGCCCGCGGCCGGCCAGCGTCTCGCCGGGCAGGGCATACGAGATCTTGTCCGCGGTTGCCGTCAGATCCGCCGTCGGGACGGTGCGGGCGGACGCGGCGATGCGTCCCGTCTGGTCGCGGAACCAGACGCCCAGCCGGCCCGCAGGCATCCCCGCGCGGGCGTCGTCCGGCCGCCGCACGTCGATCGCGCCGCTTCCCGGCTCGTCGTCTTTGACCAACAACAAGTCGGTCGCCGTGATCGCGATGCCGGAGCGAGCTGCCGAGCGGGCTTGTTCCAAGCTCGCTTGCAGGCGATCGAACTGGCGCTGAGTCGTGGGGTGCCGCGGCAGGACCTGGTCCGCCGCCTGCACATACCCCGCCGCCGCCAGCTCGAAATACGCCGGCTCGCCGTCTCCCGCGGGGCCCCAGAAATCCGCCACCGCTCGCTGGGCATGCCACAGCAGAAGCTGTTGCAGGTCGAAGTCGGCCAGCACGGCGATCGGATCGGGCTCCAATCGCGGCAGGCCGAGCGGTGCCGCCGCCCGAACCTGGCAGGCCGCCTGGCTGAGCGCCGTGCGGGCCGGCAGATGCTCGGTTCCTGCCGCGGCCGACTCGCGGTCGTCGGCCACCGCCAGCCGCTGGGTGAGTTGGGACTGGTTCTGCGCGGCCAGGGACTGCAAGCACTGACGCACTTGCTCGCCCTGCCGCTCGGCGTCGGACAGGGCGTCTCGAATCTCCGCCGAGGGCGTGCCCAGCTTGCCGGACTCGGCCGGCGGCTCGGTCGGCCCGGCCAAACGCAGGATCTTGAGCAGCGGATGGTTCGTCAGTGGCGGCGCGGTCGGTTCGCCGTCACGTTGACTGCCGGCTTCGCCTTGGTTCGAAGCCGCGGTGGCAGTCAGGGCTGTCAGGCGGTCCCGCAGCCGGCTGCGGACCGGCGCGGGGACCAAGGGCAGCTGGAGCAGGGCCTCGAGATCCCGGACGGCGGCTGGATCCACTTCGCTGGAAGTCGGATCCAAGTCGCCCAGTTGCCGGCCGCGAGCCAGGATGGTCTCGCCAAGCCGTTCCAGTTCGCGCGCCACTTGCTCCGCCAGACCGCCCAATCCGGGTTGCCCCAGGGCCGATTCGCCAGCGGTTGCGGGATGCTGGTCCAGGGCCTCGCTCAGCTGGTGAACCTGTTCGATCAACGCGATCAGCCGCTGTTGATGGTCGAGCCGGGCTTCGCTCGGCTCGGCCGCGTCGGGCCGACAGAGCCATTGGGCCAGGCTCGGGAGCTGGGCGTACGCTTGATCGCGGATCCGGCTGGCCTGGCCGACCAGGGCAGCGATGTCACCGGCGACTTGATAGTGGCCTTCGGCTTCCGTCCATGCGGCGTCGCGGGGGGCGATCGACGACGAGTCGCCGGCCAGCAGACAATCTTCGCCGGTCTGGCGGGCGGCGTCACCAGCCTGGCTCCTCGCCCGCAGCCAATAGAACCGGCTGGCATCGCGGGGCGCCCCTAGTTCGGCAGCTTGTGCGCGCAGGCTCAACGCCCGGCGGATCGCATCCGGCTGTTGCCACCAACCCGGATCCTCGTACCGCTGCAGCATCCGCAGGAAATGCCGCTGGGAGAACTGGGCGGCCGGTCCCTCGACGGGCCAACCGGCGAGGGCGGCCTGCAGGCTCGCGGCGCCGGGCTGTTCCTCGAATTGCGTCAGCAGTTCCCGCAGGCGGCTGGCGGTCGGGTCGTCCAGCATCCCCAGCGACCGGGCCAGCCCGGCGTCAAAGACCTGGCGAACGGGCGCAGCGCCGGCCGAGTCGCGGCTCGCGTCGGACGTGTCGCGTTTCAGTTGGTTTGTCAGGCTGTGCGTTGCGCCCGCGTACGCGTCGCCCGCGACAGACGCTTGTTCCAGCCACAGCAGCCGCCGCTCGAATCGGTGCCAGGCCAAGGGATCCTGTCGATACGGGGCCTGGGCCAGCAGCTCGTCGTGCCGCCGCCAGAGGGCATCGATGTCCGCTCTCGTCGGTCCGTCCGTGCGTGAGGGCTGTGCCAAGCCTTCGCGGAAACTCCGCAGCTCGCGCGGTTTCAGTGCCAGGCACAGCGGAAAATCGGGGGCCTCCGCGGGCAGCAGCAGCGGCCGCTGGCTCTGGCCGCAGTGCCGCCGAGCCCAACGGTCTACCTGGTCGCCCAGATAGGCGTGCAACTCGTGCAGCGACACGCGGCCATCGGACTTGCCGCCGGGCAGCACGCCGTTCGCTTCGCCGGCCAACGCCAACCTGAGAAAATGGCCGAACACCGAACCGGAAAGCCCGGGGGACACGCAACTCGTTTCGCCGGGACTGGTGGCGCACAACACCGCCAAGTTCGGCACGGCGGCCCTGCGGACAGCCTCCGGCAGGCGAGCGGCGAAAGTGTTGTCGAGGATTCCCGCGGACCAATGAACTCGCAGCCGGGTACAGTCCAACAACACCAGCTTGCGCACCTCGGCCGGCAGCAGCGCGGGATCCTTCAGGCGTTCGAGCAGCGTCTGGACCGGCAGCCACGAATCGCTTTGCTCGGCGGCGGCGCCCGGCGGGATCAGGCACGGAACGCCCGTCCCGTCGACGGCCCCGTGCAGATTGACGTACAGCAGCAGCGGCTCGTCCGCTCGCAAACCTGCCGCGACCCGCCGCAGGTGCTCGTCCAACACCCGCAGGCCGCGCTCGCGGGACGTCCAATCGTCGAGCGTGCCGTGGACCCGCAACGTGCTGCGATCCAGCTGCCGCAGAGCCTCCAGATCTTCTTGAACCCAGGCGTTGGGCGGCAGGTTTTCGTCGTAGACCGCCGCGACGGCGACCAGCGGCGTGCGCCGGGGAGCGAACAACAGGGCCGCCAACAGGGCCGCCAGCAGACCCACGGTCGCCAGCACCCACGCCGCATTCCAGATCCGGCGGCGCGTGAACACCGGCCGCCGTTCCGCCGCCTGCGTACGCTGCTGCCAACGGTATTCGGTGCGCGGTTCGACATCAGCCCGCCGCCCTTGCCGCCAACTGGCCGGACCGGACGTTCTGCTCCCAGCTTGCGTGGACGGGTCTTCGGATGCCATGAAAGCGTTCCTGAACGATGAGGTGGCGGTCGCTCACGCCGCCGTGTCGCCGGCGACACGGCGTAATCTGTGAGAACAGGGATTATATCGTGAAACCCGCCGCCGGGCGATTGTCGATCGGGATCGGGTGCCCAGGGGACGAGCCCGGGGGGCCGAGCGGCGAGCCGCCGGTTCTGCCTCTGGGGGCTCGCTGCACTCGACCCCAGGCACCCGCGAGTGAAGCGAGCCCCCTGGAGCAAAAACTGAGGGCTCGCCACTCGTACCTCGTGGCTCGACCCCAGCCACCCAACCCCAATCCATAGCTTGGACAACGGACTAGCGGCCAGCCACCGGCTGGATGGCGTTGACTTGTTGGATTTCCGTATCCGGCGGCATCACATCCCCGGTGGCAATGGGCGGTGACGCCGGCAATGCGCCCTCGATCGGTTGCGGGATTCGCCGCGGCCGATCGAGCGTCAGTGGGACGGAACCGTCCGGGGCAAGTGCGTCCGGGCGGCCGACTCGAGTCGGCCGGATGGCATTCGAGCCCGTTCCCGGTGGGGCATGCAGGAACAGTTTCTGATCCAAATAGGCGCTGCCGTAGTCCTCGGGGGGACGGTCCAGGCTCGCCCCGCCGAATGAGACCGGGCTGGCTCCGAACGGCTGGTGCTGTTCGGGCCGGCGCTGACGGACCAGCACCAGGTGCCAGCCGGCGGAGTCTTCGATCACCTCGCTGGGCAGGTCCGGCGGCGAGTGGAGCAGGGCGCGGGCGATCGCGGGCGAGGAGACCTGCTCCGGACGCGTCCAATCGATCGTACGGACGATGACCGCCTTGGGATCAAAACCGTCGGGGCGCGCGACGGGCTGCCCGATGGCCAGCCAGCGGACGTAGGACAAGGCCGCATGGGCGCGCTCGGCGGATTCGAACCGGTTCCGCGGGGCGGTCAGCAGCTCCCACCGCACTTCCAGCGGCGCCCCATCGGCCCCGCCCGGGGTCAGCGGACGATAGGCCGCCGCTTGCATTCCCCCCGCCTCGGCGGCTTCGGGTTCGCGGCTGGGACCTTCGGTCGGTTCGGCCGATTCGACGATCGCGGCGCCGTTGCACTCGCAGAGCACCAGGCGGGCCAGACGGCGAATGCGCGCGGAGGGCTCTTTGTAGCAGCAGTCATCCCGCATGTCATAGGCGACTTCGCGCAGTCGCTTCAGAATGTCGGGCCGGCAACAGCGGGTCGCCTGGCAGGCTTGGCACGGGTCCCCCGCGGTCTTGCGGATCGCCTTGACGGCTTCATAGCGAACCGACTCGGTACAGTCGTCCAAGGCCGCCAGCATGGCCTTCTCGATATCCGGGTAGCACTCCGTACAGCCGATCGTGGCCAGGTACCGCAGTGCCTTGATCTTCTGCGGCGCGGCGTCCTCGTCGGCTTTCACCTCCGCCGCGGTCTTGACGGCAGGCGTAGGCGATTCCGCGTTGGCCGGATCCGTGATGGCCGTGACCGGCGGCTTGCCTTCCAGGCCGGGAAACCGCATCCCCAGCCGAGCCCGAATGCGGCCGATCAGGACGCGGAGCCCGCAGAAGGCTTGCGTCAGGAATCCCGTGTGCGGGGCCGCGGCCGCAGCGGGTGCCGCCGCCGCTGGCGCGACCGCGGGTGCCGCGACCGCAGGCAACGCCGCTGGCGGTGGGGCCAACAGATTGCACCCCGCGCAGACGAGCTGCGCTGCCAGCATGGCTGCGATGATCCCCTTGCGCACGCGCATGGTCCCCCCTTGCGCCCTTACAACCGCTACCGTTGATACATTCCCACTGTCTGCTATCGGATCGCCAGCCGGGCTTCTTGAGGCGGAAGCGTGCGGAGAGGCGTTCCCGGTGGGAACTTTGTGACGACGGAGAGTCGGCGTGGGGTGAGCGACGAGCGGCGAGCGCCCAAGCGTGCGAACGATTGCCGTTCCGGTGAGCGCGGCCCGGACCAGTGCGTCGTCCAAGCTAAGAATT
>CAIYOB010001238.1 GCA_903927685.1 uncultured Planctomycetaceae bacterium | reverse complement strand
GACATCGCGCACGCTTTCACCGGGCGGCTGATGGCCATGAACCCGGACGGCACAGCGCAACGGGCCCACTATGCCAGCGGCAGCTTCTGGCCCAACCGGATCTTCTATGCCCGGCCGATCCCCGGCTGTCCGACCAAGTTCGTGGCGATTGTCACGGGGCATCACGGCACGGCGCGGGCGGGCGAGTTGGTAGTGTTCGATGTAGCCAAGGGCCGGCATCTGGCCCAAGGTGCGGTACAGCGGATTCCCGGGCGAGGCCAGGCCGTCGCGGCGAAAATGGTCGACAACCTGGTCGATGCCTCCTGGCCCAAGTTCCTCCACCCCTATCCGCTCAGCGACAAGTACTTCCTGGCTTCGTGCAAGCCCGACGCGGCGTCTCCCTGGGGAATCTACCTGGTGGACACATTCGACAACATGCTCTTGCTGTGCGAAGCGGACGGATGTGCCTTGTTCGAGCCGGTTCCGGTCCGGAAGACGCCGCGGCCGCCGGTCATTCCCGAGCGGGTCAACCTGGCCAGTCGCGAGGGGACCGTGTACTTGCAGGACGTCTACGCCGGCAGCGGTCTGCAGGGTGTCCCGCGCGGGACCGTCCGAAACCTGCGTCTGTTCACCTACCACTTCAACTACTACGGCACGTCAGGCATCGAGGACTATGTGGGCATGGACGGCCCCTGGGACGTGCGGCGCGTGCTGGGCACCGTGCCCGTCGCCCCCGACGGTTCGGCCTATTTCTCCGTCCCGGCTAACATGCCGATTGCGATTCAGCCGCTGGACGCCGAAGGTAAAGCCGTCCAGTTGATGCGCAGCTGGTTCACCGCCATGCCCGGTGAGTCCGTCACGTGCGTCGGCTGTCACGAACACGCCAACGGAGCGCCGCCGCGCGCGGCCGGCGGCATGCCGGACGGTGCACCCGCGTCAATCACCCCGTGGCGCGGCCCGGTGCGCGGGTTCAGTTGGGATCGCGAGGTGCAGCCAGTGCTCGACAAGCACTGCGCAGGCTGCCACAACGGCCAGCCGCAGCCGGACGGCGAGGTCGCGATCGACTTGCGGCGCGCGGAGCCCCAGAGTATGCCGCTGTCGCCGTTTCCGTTCCCGCCTTCGTTCTACGAACTGCGGCGTTATGTCCGCAGTCCCGGGCTGGAAGGCCCCAGTGTCATCCCGGTCGCCGACTATCACGCCGATGCCAGCCCGCTGGTTCAGATGCTCCGCAAAGGCCATCACGGCGTTCAGTTGGACGACGAGGCCTGGGACCGGCTGGTCACCTGGATTGACATGAACGCCCCCGCCTACGGGACGTGGCTCGAAATCCCCACGGTTCGCAATCGGCAGCAGTACCTGCAGCAACCGACGGAGTTCTTCTCGAGTTGGCTGCGGCCATCGCCGCTGGACGAGATCCAAGGGTTTCGCCAGCGACGGCGGGAACTGCAGCGTCGCTATGGAGGCCCGGACGAGGATCCGGAAGCCGTCCCCGAGATGGCGATCACGCCAGTCAGCCCCCAGATGCCGCCTCCGGAAGAACCGCCGGCCAGGCTCGCGCCGCCCGCCGGTTGGCCGTTTGACGGAGCCGAGGCTCAGCGGCGTCAGGCTGCAGGGGGCACGCCCAGCCGGCAGACGATCGATTTGGGAGCGGGTGTCAGCATGGACTTGGTGCGGATTCCCGCCGGTGACTTCATCCTGGGCGATCCGGCCGGCGATCCTGACGAGCGGCCGCGGGAAGTCGTGAAGATTGACCGCCCGTTCTGGATTGGCGCGTGCGAGGTGACCAACGAGCAGTTCCGGCGGTTCCGCCCGGCCCACGACAGCGGCTCCGAGCCCCTGTTGTGGCTCAAGTGGCATCCGGGGCACTTTGCCGCGTTGAACCAGCCGCGGCAACCGGTCTGCCGCGTCTCGTGGCATGAAGCCCACGAGTTCTGCGAGTGGCTGTCGCACCAGACCGGCTTGCCGTTCACGCTGCCCGACGAAGCCCAGTGGGAATGGGCCTGCCGAGCCGGCAGCGATACCCCGTGGAATTTCGGCGCGGCGCCGACCGAGTTTCCCGCTTTCGCGAACCTGGCCGACTCGACCCTGCTGGACCTGGGCCGGCAGGCGGCGATGGAGAAGGTCAAGCCGTTCTTCGCGGCGGAAGCCGCCGACGATCGGCAGGCCGTCTCCGCGGCAGTTGGATCCTATGCGGCAAATGCGTGGGGCTTGTATGACATGCACGGCAACGTCTCCGAATGGACGGCCAGCGCCCCGCTGCCGTACCCGTTCCAGCCCGACGACCCGCAGCACGCCGCGGCCGATACGCGGAAGACCGTCCGTGGCGGCTCGTGGTACCAACGGGCCGACCTGGCCCGTTCCGGCTGCCGTCTGAGCTACCAACCGTGGCAACGTGTGTTCGATGTTGGCTTTCGCGTAATGTGTGCGGCGGAGTAGGGGGGAGACGTCGAACCGATCGCCCGTTCCGACCCGAGACTCCAGACTTCCTTGCTGGCAGGAGATCAGACTGTGTTGAAATCGAAATGGGTTCAAAGCTGCCTCGCAGCGATGCTGCTGACGCTGATGGTGGGGAATTCGCCCCGCGCGATGCCGGTCTGGGGCGATGATGCCCCGGCGGTACCCGCTCCGGAAGCGACGGATTCCGCGAACGTGGAGAGCCCGCCGTCCGCGATCGACCTGCGCCCGAGCTTTGCCCAGTGGGGCTTGACGACTCGCTGCCAGGGCAGCCGCGGCACGTGTTCGGTGTTCACCGTCACTGACGCTATCGAGTACGCCCTGGCCAGCCGCGAGCGCCAGGCGACGCGGCTGAGTGTCGAGTTCCTGAATTGGGCGGCCAATCAGGCGACGAAGGAAGCTGCGGATGGCGGCTTCTTCTCGGATCTGTGGAAGGGCTGCGCAAGATTCGGCATCTGTCCAGAGGAGGACATGCCGTACTTGGACCAGTTCGATCCCACGGTCCAACCCGGCGAGTCGGCTCGGACGCACGCCAGCCGAGTCGCAACGCTCGGTCTGCAGTTGCACTGGATCAAGGAATGGGACCCGAACCGCGGCTTGAACGACGACGAACTCGTCGGGGTCAAACAGGCACTTCGCCAACGGTGGCCGGTCTGCGGCGGCTTTCTGTGGCCGAAACGCCAGCGGTGGGAAGACGGTGTCCTGCAAATGTGCCCACGTGAGGCGGTCCGCGACGGCCATAGCGTGCTGTTGGTGGGCTATCGCGATGACCCCGCGCTGCCGGGGGGCGGAGTGTTCCTGATCCGCAATACGGCGGGGGACAGCCGCGACGGGATGCTGACCTACGAGTTTGTGAAAGCGTACATGAACGACGCGGTTTGGATCGATTTCGGGGACGGGGCGCGAGCGGCGACTCCCGAATCCGGGCAAACGACGGTCGGCGAGGTCGGGAGACCTGTGCCGAACGGGGCGCCCGGGAGTCCAGCGCCGCGTGTCGAGGCGGTTCCCCTGTTCCGCGATCCGCTGGGGGCGGTGGCGCTGCCGCCGACGGGCCGCAATCGGCGCATCTCCAGCAACGAGCAGCCGGCCTGGAACGACGCCAACTTGGATATGAACTGGCTGCAGCCGGGGCAGGTTCTCGAGTTGCCGCTGCTGCAGGGGCCCGGCGCGATTACGCACATGTGGTTCACCAGCCACGCCGGCTGGGCGAACGAGCTGAACGCATTGAGTCTGCGGATCTACTGGGATGGCCGCACCGAGCCGGGCGTCGAAGCCCCCCTGGGCGATTTCTTCGCCGTGGGGCAGGGCAAGCCGGCGGTCGTCGAGAGCTGGCCCGTGCAGGTCTCGCCCAGCGGATCGCTCACGTGCTACTGGCGGATGCCGTTCGCCAAGTCGGCGCGGATCGTGATTACGAACGACAACCCCGATCGGGGCGCCGGGCTGTACTGGCAAGTCGACTGGGTTCAGCTTGACGACCTTCCGCCGGACACGGCGTACTTCCACGCTCAGTACCGGCAGGAATATCCGGCGGTGCTCGGGCGCGATTACCTGATCGCCGACCTGGTTGGCCGCGGCCAATATGTCGGCACGGTGCTGTCGGTCACCTTGGCCCAGGACGGCTGGTTCGGGGAAGGTGACGACTTCTTCAGCATCGATGGGGAAGCGATTCCCAGCCTGCAAGGGACCGGCAGCGAGGATTATTTCAACGACGCCTGGGGATTTCGCCCGCGCACCGGACCCTGGTTCGGTCAGCCCCGCTGGCAGGGCGACCGCACCGGGGACAGCGGCGTCTGCTATCGCTGGCACGTCTTGGACCCCGTCGGCTTTTCCGAGTCGCTGCGGTTGGCGATCGAGCACAAGGGCAACCACGAAGACGATCTGGAGGGCTTCTACGTCGAACGGCCCGATTTCTTCAGCAGTGTCGCCTTCTGGTATCAGACGGGTGAACCGAAGCGGTTCGGGCAATTGCCACCCTGGCACGAGCGCCGCGTACCTTGGCGCCAGCAGCATCTGGTGCGGGTCTTTCGGGACGCTCAGACCACGGGCGGCGCGGAACTCAAAGTGCAGACGCAGGGATTCTTCGGCGCCCGGCCGTTGCTGGCCTGGCCGAACACCGATCGGGATGGCCGCCTGACGCTGCCGTTCACTGTCGACGAAGACGGACGCTACGCGATCCGCTTGACCGCGATGCAAGGTCCGGAGTATGGCCGCTACGAGATTCAAATCGACGAACAGCAGCTGTGCGACCACGACTTCCGCGCCGCCGACGACGGGGAACTCGATCTCCTGGTCGGCACGCGCGAGTTGACCAAGGGGATGCATCGCTTGACGTTTCATCCCATCGACGTGGCCGCCCCGCTGGCTGTCGAGATGCTGCGACTGCTGAACCTGCCGCCGCCGGCGACGCGCGAGGTCAAAACCCGTCACGAGGCCCACTTTGTGCGTTTGGGAATCGGCCGGTCGCTGTACGCGTATCGCTTGGCCTACGGGCAATTGCCCGACTCGCTGGACGTCCTGGTCCAGGCGGGATTCATGCCCGCGCGGTACCTCAAGGACGAGAACGGCTTGCCGCTGGTGACCCGGCGGGAGGGTGATTTCATGGTCGTCGAGAGTCCCGCGCCCGACGGCTGGAAGCACCGCTGGCAAGGGCTCGACCCGCGACGCTAACGACCGGACTGAGGTGGTCGCGAGCGGTTGGCCTGGATCGCAAACCGCTCGACGTCTTCGCCGACCAGTTGGTAGAACACGTTGCGCTGCCGGGGGATGTGGCCCAATTCGCTGATCGCGCTGCGGATTTCTTCCAGCGTCAGGTAGTGCACCGTGCCTGCCTCGGCAACAACGTTCTCCTCGATCATCAGGCTGCCCATGTCATTCGCACCGAATAACAGGGCGAGTTGCCCGATCTTCAAGCCCTGCGTGACCCAACTCGACTGCAGATTGGGAAAGTTGTCCAGGTACAGGCGAGCCACGGCGAGGGTCTTCAGGTATTCAAACGGACTGGCTTTGGGGACCTGAGCCATGTCCGTGTTGTCCGGCTGGAAGGTCCAGCCGATGAAGGCGGTGAAGCCGCCCGTTTCGTCCTGCAACTGCCGCAGTCGCTCCAGGTGCTCGATCCGCTCGGCCAGCGTCTCGACATGGCCGAACATCATCGTGGCCGAACTCACGCCGCCCAACTCGTGCCAGACCCGAATCACGTTCAGCCAGTCGTCGGTCAGGCACTTGCCGCGCGTGATTTCGCGGCGGACGCGATCGACCAGGATCTCGGCCCCGCCGCCAGGAATACTGCCCAGTCCGGCGGCTCGCAGTCGTTCCAGCACCGTCCGCAGCGGCAGACGGTTGACTTTCGTGAAATGGTGGATCTCCGGCGGACTGAAGCCGTGCACGTTGACCTGCGGGAAGGTGCGTTGGATATCGCCCAGCAGCTCTTCGTACCACTCCAACTTGAACTCGGGGTGCAAACCGCCTTGGAGCAGGATCTGATTGCCGCCCAACTGCAGCGTCTCTTCGATCTTGGCCAGCAGCACGTCCCGCGGCAGCACGTAACCTTCGTCGCTTTTCGGCTTGCGGTAAAACGCGCAGAAGTCGCAGACCGCCGTGCAGATATTCGTATAGTTGATGTTGCGGTCGATGTTGTATGTCCGGTAGTTTTCCGGGTGCAGCCGGCGGGCCACGGCGTCAGCCGCTTGACCCAGCAAGGCCAACTCGGAACATTGCAGCAGTTCCAGCCCTTCCTCGGGAGCCAGACGCTCGCCAGCGATCGACTTGTCGAGCAACTTCGCCATCATCAAACGGTATTCTCCTGTGCCGCCGGCTGGGCCTCGAGCCTGGCGGCGAGTTCAAAAAACAACTCCATTCCCCGCCGCTCGCGGTGGTGGAAGTAGAAGTGCAGGTTATCCCGCAGGTAGCCGAGCGTCTGGTCGGGACTCAACCCGACGCCGGCCGCTTCGGCCCGGGCGATTTGATCCAGGTGTGCCACGCCCGCGTCACGCGTCCGGCTCAGGATCTCGTCCAGGCCGGCCAGATCGGCACCGGGCCGGGCAACCCAAAGCGCAAACACAAACGGCAATTCCGACCAGCGGCACCACTGGTCGCCCAAGTCCCAGCATTCCACGAAACCGGACTGGGGTGGATGAATCGCCCGATCTCCGATCAACAGGACCGCGTCCGCCGCGGTGTCCTCCGGGCCGCATGCCAGGCTCAACCGTGACAGGCGAGGCCGCAGCCCGTACCGTTCCCAGAGCAGAATCCGCGCCAACAAGACGCTGGTCCGAGAGCCCTCGTCCAACGCCAGGCTGCGGATCGTCGCCAGCCGCTTGCGGCTGAACAACTTGACGCTCAAGACCGGTCCCCGGCAGCCGATACAGGCGTCGGAAACCTGAAGGAAACTCGGATTCCGCGCGTACTCGATTGAGGGGATCAGGGCCACATCCAGACGCCCCGCGTGCAGGTCATCCGCCAAGCGGCTCGGCACATCGTACACGATCTCGATCTGCGGCGCTCGCTCCGCCAGCCCGAACACCAGCGGCTTGGTGTTCAGGTACGAGACCGCTCCCAGACGGAGACGAGGCACGCTGCCAACCGACTCCCTTCCCATTTCGTTTCCACTCCCAAGGATATGCCCAGCATCTGCTGCCATAGTCTAGCCCGGACCGTACCGGATAGGCAATGACCAACTCCTTAGTGAGAACCGTCCGAACTGGCTGGGAACAACCCGTATTCTTGCCTCGCTGGCGAGTCGCAGGCCCTATCCCCAAGCTCCCCGGACTCTGGTAAAAAGGGTCCCCGTGGTGACGCGTGTCGAGGAAAAGAACTGGTCAAGGTCAATCCATGGTAGGTATTTGTGTCATCGGCGGCGGACGAGCGGGCATGATTCACGCCCGGAATTTTGCGGCGGGACGCGTCGCTGGCGCTCGGCTGGTCGCGGTGGTCGAACCGCTGGACGAAGCCCGCCACCAGGCCTGCCAGGAACTGCAGCTGGAGACGGCTTATGCCGACCACCTCCAAGCCCTGGGTGATCCGCGCGTCGACGCCGTGGTCGTGGCGACGCCGACTCGGTTCCACCGTCCGGTCGTTGTCGCCGCCGCACAGGCCGGCAAGCACATCCTGTGCGAGAAGCCAATGGCCACCAATCCCGCGGAATGCGACGCCATGATCGCGGCCGCGAAATCGGCGCGGGTGACCCTGCAGATCGGCTTCATGCGGCGGTTCGACGCGGGTTTCCTGGCTGCCAAGCAGCGGATCGACGCGGGCGAAATCGGCCGGGTCGTGCTGGTCAAGTCGCTGACGCACGGACCGACGACGCCCAAGCCCTGGATGTACGATATCCGCACGAGTTTGGGGCCGCTGGCCGAGGTGAACAGTCACGACATCGACAGTCTCCGCTGGTTCACCGGCAGCGAGTTCGAGGAAGTGTACGCCATCGGCGGCAACTACCGCTCGCCGGACGCCCGCCAGCAGCACCCCGACTTCTACGACAACGTAATCCTGTGCGCCCGCATGCAAAACGGCATGCAGGGTTCGATCAGCGGAGCCCAGGGCGTCAAGTATGGTTACGACGCGCGGTGCGAGATTCTGGGCGAAAAGGGCCTGATCACGGTTGGCGGGCTGGCGGCCAACACGGTGGTCAGCCACACCGTCGTCGGCTCGAAGGCCGCCGTCGTGCAGAGTTGGATGAACCTGTTCCTGGACGCCTACCGGGCCGAGGACGAGGACTTTGTGCGCTGCATCCTGGAGCAGCGTGAGCCGCGGGCCGGAGGCCGCGACGGCAAGGCCGCCGTCATGGTGGTCAACGCAGGCAACCAGTCGATCGCCGAACGCCGGCCAGTGCGTCTGGATCCCCCACTGACAACTGACAACTGACATGCAAGCTGCAACCTATACCCAAGGCGGCGAGTTCGCGATCAAGGACATCCCCCTGCCCGAATGTGGCAACGACGGGCTCCTGTTGCGTGTGACCGCCGCTTCGATTTGTGGGACCGATGTCAAGATCGTCCGCCATGGTCACCGCAAGCTCTCGGCGGGCCAGCGGATCGTGCTGGGGCACGAGTTTGTGGGGGTCATCGAGCGCGTCGGCTCCCGCGTCGAAGGACTTCGCGCAGGGCAGCGGGTCGGGGTCGCCCCCAATGCCGGCTGCGGCCATTGCGAGGCCTGCGTCCGCGGGCAGTCGAACTACTGTCCCAGCTACACGGCCTTCGGGATCGATCGCGATGGCGCGCACGCCCCGTGGGTCGAAATCCCCGCGCGGTTCATTACGCAAGGCAACGTGATCCCGTTGCCGGACGGCGTCTCCGATCGGGAAGCGTCGCTGCTGGAGCCGTTCTCGTGCGTGGTGAACGGGATTCGCGTCTCGCGGATCGAGTTGGGCGATACGGTGGTGATCTACGGGGCCGGCCCGATCGGCTTGCTGCATGCAATGCTGAGCCGGACCGCCGGGGCGGGCAAGCTGGTCATGGTCGATCCGCTTCAGGAGCGTTTGGACCAGGCCTGGAACTTCGGCTGCGACGTCGTGCTGAATCCAACCATCGACAACATCGCGGATCGCGTGCGTCGGGAGACGGACGGACGCGGGGCGGATGTCGTGATTACGGCGTGTCCAGTCCCCGAGGTCCAGTCACGGGCCATTGGCTTGTTGGCGCCGTTCGGCCGGCTGTGCTTGTTCGGCGGACTGCCCAAGAGCGCCGGGCCGGTCGCGCTGGATACGAACGCGATCCACTACGGAAACTTCCTGGTCACCGGCTCGACGGGCGGCTCCGTGCAAGACTATCGCATTGCGTTGCGACTGGTGGCCGGCAAGCGTGTTGACTTGACCCGAATCATCTCGCACACGTTTCCGATGTCGGAGTTGAAGCAAGCTTACGAAACCGCGCTGGCAGGCCCGGCGGGCAAGGTGGTGTTGACGGCGGAGTGACAAGCATGAACGCAACCTCTCTTCTCGGCATCGATGTCGGCACGCAAGGCACCAAGGCGGCGCTGTTCGACGGCCGCGGGCGAACGCTGGCCACCGCGTTCCGCAAGTCCCAATTGCACCAGCCTGCGCCGGGCGTGGTCGAAGAGGATCCGGAGCGTCAGTTCAAGACAGTCTGCCAGTGCATCCGCGCGTGCCTGACGGAGTCCGGACACGATGCCGGGCAAGTCGCGGCGATCGGCATTGACGGCCAGATGGCCGGGATCCTGGGCATCGGGCCGGACGGCCGCCACGTCACGCCGTATGACTCGTGGCTGGATACACGCTGCGCCCCGTATATCGCCATGCTGCGGGACCGGGCGGGCGCCGAGGTGATTCGCAAGACCGGTGGACCACCCAGCTTCAATCACGGACCCAAGATCCTCTGGTGGAAGCATGAACGAGCCGACGTGTTCGCTCAGATCGCCTCGTTTGTCCAGCCCGGCTCGTACGCCGCGATGCGGTTGTGCGGCCTGGACGCCTCCCAGGCATTTATCGACAAGAGCTACCTGCACTTCAGCGGCTTTGCCGACAACCAGCAGGGCGTCTGGGACGCGTTGTTGTGCGACCAGTTTGGCATTCCGCTGGCCAAGCTGCCGCGAATTGTCGATTCGCACCAGGTTGTCGGCGGCGTCTCGGCCGACGCCGCCCGACGCTGCGGGCTGCAGGCCGGCACGCCGGTCGTCGCCGGACTGGGCGATACCGCGGCTTCGTTCCTGGCCTGCGGGGCGACTCGCGAAGGCGTCTGCGTTGACGTGGCTGGAACGGCTTCCGTGTTCGCTTCGACCACGCGTCAATTCCAAGCCGACACGGCCCACGGCGTGCTGGGCTGGGGCCAGTCAGCGACTCCCGGCTTGTGGCATCCCTACGCCTATATCAACGGGGGCGGCATGAACCTGGAGTGGTTCATCCGGGAACTGGCCGGTCTGGGAAAGAAGGCGCCGGAGGGGGCTCTGGAGCAGTGGAGCCGACTGGCCGCCCGCCTCGAACCCGCGGCGGACGATCCGATCTTCGTACCACACTTGGGCGGCCGCGTCTCGCCGAGTCGCCCGCATCTCCGCGGCAGTTGGGCGGGGCTGAACTGGTCGCACACCGCCGCCCACCTGTACCGGGCGGTGTTGGAGGGCGTCGCCTTGGAGTATTGTATTTACCGCGATGTCTTGCAGGAGCTGAATCCAGATTTGACAATCCGGGAATTGCGGATCACCGGCGGCGGGGAGAAGAGCGAGTTGTGGAACCAGATCAAGGCCGACGCGCTGGGCATCCCGGTCGTCCAGATCGGCCGGCACGAGGGTGCCCCGCTGGGGGCGGCCCTGCTGGCCGGCTACGGCGTCGGCCTGTTTCGCCATCTGGACTCGGCGGCCAACGACTGGATCCGCACCGGCCGCTCCATCCGTCCGAACCGGAAGCGGACCAATCACTATCAGGTCCGCGCTACCCGCTATCGACGGCTGTTGGAACTGCTGCAGGAATGGACGTGAGACGCCTATGAACGAACCCGCGATCCGACCACCACTGACACCCCAAGACGCCTACCCGCCGGCGGACAAGCCGACGATGTACTTCATCGGCGTGACCACGCACCAGTCGTCGATCATGAAGGTCTTTCCCCGCTGGGCGGAATACCTGCAACTGGGCGACGTCGCGATCCAGGGCATGAACTTCCGCTGGCACGACGAGCCGGCCAACTACCGGCGGGCGGTGGCGTTCATCAAGGACGACCCTCGGTCTCTGGGCGCCCTGGTCACGACGCACAAACTGGATCTGCTGCGGGCCTGCCGCGACCAGTTCGGTCGGCTGGATCCCTACGCCGAATTGATGCACGAAATCAGCAGCATCTCCAAAGACGGCGGCGAACTGGTCGGGCACG
>CAIYOB010001237.1 GCA_903927685.1 uncultured Planctomycetaceae bacterium | reverse complement strand
TACGGACCACCACAAGCGGATGGTCGACAAGCATAAGGCCCGCTTGCTGGAAATCGAAAAAGCACGTTTGGCCGACCTCCGCACCCTGGCGGATGTGCTGTCCAAACAGAGCGTGACGATCGAAGCCAATGCCAACGACGAAGGCCACCTGTACGGCAGCGTCGGGGCGCCGGAAATCGTCGCCGCTTTGAAACTGAACGACATCAGCCTGGCCGCGAACCAGGTCCGGCTGGAAGGCCCGCTGAAGGAACTCGGCCTGTACACCGTCAAGGTGCACTTGCACCAGGATATCGAGACCGAACTCAAGGTCTGGGTCGTGCCGACGGCGGTCGGCGACGCGGAAATCAAGAAATAGCGTCGGGCCGCTGGCCGCGGACACTTATGGAGACCTGCCGGCGCTGCCGCGGCAGGTCTTTTTCTTTCCAGGAGGGACGCTGATGGCCGGCCGCGAAAATGCGCAGGAGGTGCTCGATCGCCGCCTGCCGTACGATCAGGATGCCGAGCAGGGAGTCCTGGGCAGCATCCTGTTGATGCCCGAGGCCTGCGACGAAGTCTCGCTGATCCTGCGGCCTGACGACTTCTTCGACGAGGCCAACCGCTGTCTGTTCACCCACATGCGCGAAATGCATGACGCCGGCGGCAAGATCGACGTGACCCTGCTGGTCGACCGGCTCAAAACGGCCGGCCATTATGAGACGGTCGGGGGCGGAGCGTACCTGTACAAGATCGGCCAGGCGGTGCCCAACGCCGCTCACGCCCGCTACTACGCCGGCATCGTCCGCGAAAAATCCACGCTCCGCGCGCTGATCACCGCCAGCACGGAGATCCTCCGCCAGGCTTACGACCAACGGCAGGATGCGCGGCAGCTGGTCAGCGCCGCCGAACAGCAGATTTTCTCGATCGTGGACCAGCGGGCCGCGTCGTCCGTCAGTTCGATCCGCGACATCCTGCACATCGCGATGGACCGCCTGGACGCCCGCCTGCGCGGCGAGCAGACACAGGACTCCGTCGAGACCGGCTTTACGGACCTGGACGCCTTGATGGGCGGCCTGCACAACTCGGAACTGGTGATCCTGGCCGCGCGCCCCAGCATGGGCAAGACGGCCTTTGCCATGAATATCGCCGAGTATGTGTCCGTCGAAACCCGCCGGCCGACGCTCTTCGTCAGCTTGGAAATGTCCTCGGTCGAATTGGCCGACCGGCTGCTGTGCTCGGCGGCCCAGGTCGACGGCCACCGCCTGCGCAACGGAACGCTGGCCAACACGGACAAACAGCGGCTGGTCGAGAAGGCGAGCGAGATCAGCCAGGCCCCCTTGTTCGTCGACGACTCGCCCTCGCGGACCGTCAGCGAAATCGCCGCCGCCGCCCGCCGCATCAAACGCCGCGAAGGCGGATTGGGCTTGATCGCCATCGACTATCTGCAGCTGATCGAACCGGACAACCCGGACGATTCCCGCCAGGAGCAGGTCGCCCGCATCGCCCGGCGGCTGAAAGGGATGGCCCGCGAAATGAAGGTCCCCGTGTTGTGCCTGGCCCAGTTGAATCGCCAGGCGGAAGACACCCGCGACCATCGTCCGCGGCTCAGCCATCTGCGCGAGTCCGGGGCCATCGAACAGGACGCCGACGTGGTCATGTTCGTGCACCGCGAAGAGTACTACCTGCGCGGCGAAGAGCAGAAAGAGTTCGAAGGGAAAGCTGAAATCATCGTCTCCAAACAGCGCAACGGGCCGGTCGGCGACGTCGAACTGCGTTGGGAGAAGAAGTTCACCCGCTTCCAGAACCTGGCCCCCGAGCGGCTCCAGGAATTCGACAACTACAACGCCGAAGCCACCGGCACCGGGTTCTGAGGGAGCGAGCGTTCCTCTAGCCCGCGTTTCTCATCGCATCTGAGAATGTGGTGGGCGCTCGCCACGGAGCGGCGTTTTTTCGTTGTGGCGGTGTTCGGAGTCGCTACACACTGCTTGCTGGCGGCAAACTCCGCGGCCATTTGACGCTGGGCCTCTTGCACTTCTTTCAGCCGCCGCGCGTTGCTCGGCATCCCGACAATGAACTCCAGCCCGGGCGTCCAGATCGACCAGCAAGTCCGCCAGGGCGCCCAGATCGGCGACGATTTTGCAGTCGAGCGAATCGGGATCGGCCCCGGCCTTGGACAACCACGCCCGACACCACGCTGCGAGACCACGCTGCGAGACTATCTTTTCCCTCACGAGAGCCTTACGATAGTGGGCACCGCGCCGCCGCGGCGGCATGCGGACCAGCAGCTTAATCCCCCCCCAACCTCTTAGCATACGCAGGTGAACCCATGAAGCGGACTCGTTTCTCGCGGCGCAGTTTCGTCCAGGCATCCGTAGCGACTTTGGGGGCGGCCGCGTGCGGCCGGCCGCTGCTCGTGTTTGGCGCCGGAGCGGATTCGACGGCGGCCAACAGCAGGCTGAATCTCGCCCTGGTCGGCTGCGGCGGCCAGGGACGCGGCGTGATGAAGGGACTGCTCGGCGGCGGCGCCAACCTGGTGGCCCTGTGCGATCCCGACCAGGCGATGATCGACAAGGGGCGAGCCGACGCCCTGAACGCCGGCGGCGAGGCGACCAAGGACGCCAAGGCGTACGAGGACTATCGCCAGTTGCTCGACAACGCCGCCAGCTTCGACGCCGTGTTAATCGGCACGCCCGACCATTGGCACGCGCCGCTGTGCAAGGCGTTCATGAAGGCCGGCAAGCATGTGTATTGCGAAAAGCCGCTGACGCACAGCGTGGCCGAAGCCCGCGAGTTGCGCGAACTGTCGCGGACCTGCCAGGTCGTCACCCAGATGGGCAACCAAGGCAGCGCCAGCGCGTCGCTCCGCCGCTGTACGGAGATCATCCAGGCCGGCGCGCTGGGGCAGATTCGCGAGATCTATCAGTGGGGCATCGGCGTGACCGCCAGCGAAGGCAGCGCCGAAGGCGAAGATCCCATTCCCGAAGGCTTTAACTGGGATCTGTGGGTCGGTCCGTCCGCCCTGCGGCCGTTCAAGAAAGAGGTCTACCACCCCTTCCGCTGGCGCGGCTGGTTCGATTTCGGCAACGGCGGTCTGGCCGATTTCTGCTGTCACGCGATCAACTTGCCGATGCGGGCCCTGGACCTGGGCTATCCCGACAAGATCGTGGTCAACATGGAGGGCGGCAAGCAACTGGCGGACAAGGCCGCTGTCGAGTTCCACTTCCCGGCCCGTGGCAGCCTGGTGCCCGTCACGCTGTACTGGCAGGGCAATGGCACGCCGCCGGCCGAGGTGTTGCAGCCGTTGGTCGACGTGTACCAGGACAAGGCGCCCAATGGATTGATGATCGTCGGCGAGAAGGGCTGCATCTACACCAGCCACTGGAACACGGGCGGCTTGATCCGCCTGAACGGCGAACCGCGCTTGAAGGACGTGCTCCATCACGAGGCGACCAAGGACATTCCGGAGACCCTCCCGAGGATCGGCAACCACGGCCAGGAATGGCTCGACGCCTGCCGCGGCCAAGGCCGGACGTTTTCGGACTTCGACGTCGGCGGCAAGCTGACCGAGATCGGCCTGGCGGGCGTCGTCGGCATCCGCGCCGGCAGGACCTTGGACTGGAACGGCGAGAGGATGGAGGCCACCAACGCCCCCGAAGCCGCCCGGTTCATTCGCACGGAATACCGGACGAAATGGCTGACCTGAACCTGTTCTGGTTGTCCCAAGGTCAGCCGAGGCGGAAATCCCGCACGCGGTCGGCGCGAGTCGAGCCACGAGCGGGCGGAATCGTGATTGGAGGGAAAGCCAGAAGGGCATCCCCAACGCGAAGTGGAGGGCTTCCCAGGCTTCGTTCATCCTGTCCGCGGATAGGTCCACCACAGTTCACCTTGACGAATTCGCACGCGGAGGCCCCCAATCCGTGAAATCCTCCTCCGGCCCGGCGCTACGGTTGGCTGGTCCCGGCCAGCGGCGGGAACGTGGGGTAGATATCGCGGCGCGGGGGGCCGCCGTCGGGCGGGCGTTTGTTCAGGAACGCGTCGTGATACGGGGCGTTGGCGTCGACCCACGTGACCAACGCGTCCCAATCGGCCGGACTTAGCT
>CAIYOB010001236.1 GCA_903927685.1 uncultured Planctomycetaceae bacterium | reverse complement strand
GGCGGAGGAAGCGGCGGCTGGGGCGAGTTGGCGGCAACGTGGGAGGCGGCGTCGTTCGAGGCCGCGGCCAACTCGCCGCCGGATTCCGAGGCCCATCTGCGTCTGGTCAGTACGCTGCTCAAGACGGTCGCCAGCTCGCACGCCGAGGTGATCAGCCACCGGGGCGGCAACTTCGTCCGGTTCGACAAGGGCCTGTCGATCATCAGCCAGCACGCGGCCAGCTTGGGCTACGACGCGGCGATCCTGTTCCTGGACGAACTGATTCTCTGGTTGGCGATGAACTCGGCCGACCTGGGATTCGTCAAGCGTGAGGCGGCCAAGCTCACTAACCTGGTCGAGGCCCAGTCGGCCGACCGGCCGATTCCGCTGATCAGCTTCGTCGCCCGGCAACGCGACCTGCGGGAGCTGATCGGCGACCACGTCCCCGGCGCCGAGCGGCTGAGCTTCGGCGACGCGCTCGACTGGCAAGGCGGCCGGTTCGACACAATCACGCTGGAGGACCGCAACCTGCCGGCGATCGCGGAGAAACGGGTGCTGCGGTGCCGCGATGAGGGCGCCAAGAAGGAACTCGACGCGGCCTTCGAGCAGACGGCCCGCATGAAGGACAACGTGATGAGCATCCTGCTGACCCAGGAGGGCGATCGGCAGATGTTCCGCAAGGTCTACCCCTTCAGCCCCGCTTTGGTGCAGACGCTGATCGCCGTGTCCAGCGTGCTTCAGCGGGAGCGGACGGCCCTGAAGGTCATGATGCAGCTCCTGGTCGATCACCGCGAGACGCTCAGGGTGGGCGACGTGGTGCCGGTTGGCGATCTGTTCGACGTGGTGGCTCACGGCGACGAGGCGTTCACCCAGGACATGGCGATCCACTTCGATAACGCCAAGCGGCTGTACCACCAGAAGCTGCTGCCGATGCTGGAAAGACAGCACGGCCTGCGCCGCGAGGATGTCGAGCAACTCGCCTACGACGATCCCAAACGGGTCGCGTTCCGAAACGACGATCGGTTGGTCAAGACGCTGCTGCTTTCGGCCCTGGTGCCCGAGGTGGAGTCACTCCGCGGGCTCAATGCCGAGAAGCTGGCCGCATTGAACCATGGAACGATCAAGAGCCCCGTGCCCGGGCGCGAAGGGCAACTGGTGCTGCAACGCTGTCGCACCTGGGCGGCGGCCGTGGGCGAGATTCGCATCGGCGAGGAGAGCAACCCGACGATCACCGTGCAGCTTTCCGGCGTCGATACGGAGAGCATCATCGAGCAGGCCCGTCGCGAGGACAACCAGGGGAATCGCATCCGCCGCGTGCGTCAGATGATCTTTGAGCAGCTCGGCATCCAGGGTGAAGGCGAGTTCGAGCAGTTCCTGGAGTTCTTGTGGCGGAACACCAAGCGGAACTGCGTGGTCCTGTTCAAGAACGTCCGCGAGTTGCCGGATTCGTCGCTGGAGAATACCGACGAGTCCTGGAAGCTGGTGATCGACTTCCCATTCGACGAGGCTGGACACGGGCCGCGGGATGACCTGAGTACGGTGCAACGCTTCATGCAGGCGCACCCGGACGGCACCAAGACCCTGTGCTGGGTGCCCTCGTTCTTCAGCCTGGACGCGCAGAAGGACCTGGGGATGCTGGTGATCCTGGAGCACATCCTCACCGGCGAGCGGTTTGCCCAGTATTCCAACCACCTGTCACCGCAGGACCGGCAGGGCGCCAAGTCGCTGCTGGAGAACCAGCGGAGCGTGCTCTACACGCGGGTCAAGAACCACCTGGACGCCGCCTACGGACTGGAGGCCCTTTCGCAGGGTTCGCTCGACACGACACATGACCTCGACCTGAGCGAGCACTATGTCTCCCTGTGTCCGGGATTCACCGCCCGTCCGCCGGTCGCCGCCGACCTGGCCGGGGCCATGCAGCACTTGCTGAGTCAGGCTCTGGAGCACGAGTTTCCGGCGGCGCCCTTCTTCGAGGCGGAAGCCAAACCGGCGACACTCAAGAAAGTCTACGAGTTGGTGGCCCCGGCGGCCGAGGCACCCGATGGGCGGCTGGCCATCGACAAGACGCTGCGCCCGCTCGTGCGTCAGATCGCGAATCCTCTGATGGTCGGCGAGATGGGTCCCGACGCCACGCACTTTGTGCTAAGCCAGCACTGGAAGACACACTTCGCCCGCAAGGCGGCCGAGACCGGCAGTGCGATGGTCGTGGGCAAACTGCGGGACTGGATCAACGACCCGAAGCCGATGGGCATGCCCAAAGAGGCGGAGAACCTGGTGATCCTGCTGTTTGCCGCGCAGACCAACCGCACGTTCTTCCGCCACGGCGGGCCCTGTGAGCCGACTTTGCAGACCGTTCCGGACGATTGCGAGCTGCGCTCGGTTCCCTTGCCCGCGGGCGGCGTATGGGAACCGGCGGTCCAGCGGGCCGGAAGCATCTTCGGTGTTGCCGGCTCACGGTTGGTGACCGCCGCAAACGTCGGCACGCTTTCCGCGGAGGTCAAGAAACGGGCCGGCGCGGCACGCCCGGCGTGCGTGGCCTACTGTCAGCGGCTCAAGCACCGCATGACCGGCATCGGCATCGCGGCGGAGAAGACGGCACGGATGAAGACCTCGCTGGCCACCCGCGCCCTCGTCGATAGCCTCGACACCGCCGAACCGTCCAGCGTGGTGGGTATCTTGGCAGCAGCCGAGATTGCCACGAGCGAAGCGGCGATGGGCGAGTGCCGGACCAAGGCGGCCGAGTTGGATGGCAACCTGGAGACGGCCGGCTGGGACATCTTCGAGGCGATCGGCAAGCTGACCGACGACCGGCAGCAGGCGGCTCAGGAGATCCTGGCCGAACTCCGGGAGGCCCTGTCCAGCGATGAACATGTCGTGGGCCTCGCCCCCGCGCTCACGAGTGCTCAGGCACGGGCCGTGCGGCTGTTGACGAAGCCGGTGG
>CAIYOB010001235.1 GCA_903927685.1 uncultured Planctomycetaceae bacterium | reverse complement strand
GCCGCGGAGAGTCACGTGGACCGTTCGATCACCGGTCCGCGGGCGTTTCTGGAGACGAACATCTTGGGGACGTACGTCCTGCTGCAGCAGGCGCTGGTCGCGTGGCGGGCTCGCGGCGTCTTCCGTTTTCATCACGTCAGCACGGACGAAGTCTACGGCTCACTGGGCGCCGAGGGCTGCTTTACCGAGGACACCCCGTATCATCCCAACAGTCCCTACAGCGCGTCCAAGGCTGCCTCCGATCACCTGGTGCGGGCCTGGCACCATACCTACGGGTTGCCAGCGACGATCTCGAACTGTTCCAACAACTATGGCCCGTACCAATTTCCGGAAAAGCTGATCCCGCTGATGGTCACGCGGGCGCTGGCGGGGCAGCCGTTGCCGGTGTACGGGACGGGGCAGAATATCCGCGATTGGTTGTACGTCGAGGATCACTGCCGGGCGATCGAGCGGATCCTCCGCGACGGGGCCGTCGGCCGCACCTACAACATCGGCGGCTTGAACGAATGGGCGAACCTGGACATCGTCTATCTGCTGTGCGACCTGCTGGACACGAAGCGTCCCCGTCCGTCCGGCCGTTACCGGGAGTTGATCTCGTTTGTGACCGATCGCCCCGGGCACGATCTGCGGTATGCGATCGACGCCACGCGACTGCGGAGCGAACTGGGCTGGGAGCCGCGTTACACGTTCGAAGACGGCCTGAGCCGCACCATCGATTGGTACTTGGACAATCAAGCTTGGCTCGAATCGATCGCCGCTCGGGGTTACCAAGGCCAGCGACTGGGGCTGGCCTGAAGATCCGGATATCGGCTCGCGGGGGGGCGTTTGCCCTTTTTCACGATGGCCAATCTGGGCTATACTCTGGATGACGTGGCCGGACGGAAGGTCTGTTCGCCGCTCGCCCTGCGCACTTTTCCAAGCGGCGAGCGGGCGGACGCCTTGACCGCTTCCAGCCTTTGGCTCTGGACGCTTGACTCTTGACTTTCGACTCCCCCATGACCAGCAACCAGCGACCTTTGCGTGTGATTTCGAGTGTAGCGCCGATCCGGATCGCGGACTTGGGCGGCTGGACGGACACCTGGTTTGCCAAGTTCGGCCGGGTGCTGAACATTGCCGTAACTCCGGTGGCGCAGGTCCAGGTCCGGGTGTTTGCCCGCGACGCGGGCCGGCCTCCGATCACGATCTTTGCGGAGAATTACGGCGAGCGGTACACGCTGGACAGTGTCGGCGGCACGTACGACCGTCACCCGCTGCTGGAAGCGGCCATCGATTTCATGGGGACGCCGCCGGATTTGGCGCTGGAGATTGACATCTTCAGCGAAGCGCCGGCGGGCGCTTCGACGGGCACCAGCGCGGCGGTCAGCGTGGCGTTGATCGGGGCCTTGGATCTGCTCAGTCCCGGCCGTTTGACACCGCACGAGGTGGCCCAGGCGGCTCATCGGATCGAGACGGAACGACTGCACCAACAGTGCGGTGTTCAGGATCAGTTGGCGTCGGCGTTCGGCGGCATCAATTTCATCGACATCGTCCATTATCCGCATGCGATCGTCAGTCCGGTGCGACTGCCCGAGCCGGTGGCCTGGGAATTGGAGTCGCGGCTGTCGCTGGTGTTCTTGGGACAATCGCACAGTTCGTCCAAGGTTCACGAGCAGGTGATCGCGAACTTGCAGGACGCGGGCCCCGACGCCAAGGAACTGCGGCCACTGCGGCGGACGCCCATCCGGGCTCGAGACGCCCTGTACGCGGGCGATTTTGTCGCGTTGGGGCGCGCGATGATCGAGAATACCGAGGCCCAGCAAGGCCTGCACCCCGCGCTGGTCAGCCCGGCCCACGCGGCGGTGATCGAGGTGGCGCGGCGGTTCAACGCGCTGGGCTGGAAAGTCAACGGAGCTGGCGGCGACGGCGGTTCGGTCACCATCCTGGGCAGCCCGCATTCGGCCGCCAACCGCGAGATGCTGCGGGCGATCGCCGCGGAAGTGCCGGGAACGCAGACGATCCCGATCCATCTGAGCCTGCAGGGGCTGCGCGTCTGGGATTCGCCGACCGAGCGGCCCAGCCGGTCGCCATCCGGCCGCGGCGAAAGCGAAGACAACGACGGCACGCGCTGGGCGAATCCCCTGTATCCATCGTGGAGTTGAGCTGGCGGGGCGGATCTCGGTCGCCACCACGGATCCCTGATGTGGATGACGGGATCCGGCCGCCCCATGACGAGAGCTTGCATCAAGGTGCCATGATGATCACCAGCAAGTAGGTCAAGTTCGCAATCTACCTGGCCGGTGATCCGTGGATCGCGTCCGCCGCCGTCGCGGACGTCTTGGCGATTCTGGGAATTGCGATCTGGCGGCGAGCCAAGAGGTCGCGAGGATAACCCGGCGATCCCGCCCCCTGTCTTTGAAGTTGCGCATTTTGCGTCCGCGCAGAAATAACTTGCGCAATTTTGTGTAGGACGGATTGGCAATCCGTCCCTGTTTTTCCGGACGGATTACCAATCCGTCCTACGGTTAGTTGTCCAACTTATTCCTGCGCG
>CAIYOB010001234.1 GCA_903927685.1 uncultured Planctomycetaceae bacterium | reverse complement strand
GTCGCCCTCGGCTTTGGGCAGCGTAAACTCGGCCGCGACAAACTGGTTGCGCGGCGGCTTGCGAGTCCACCCTTCCGGACCTTTCAACTTGATGGCCCCCACCTCGACGTCCGGCCCCAACTCCTCAGACGCCGCTGCCGCCGCCAAGCCGGCGTGCGGATTGGTGATGGGGGGCGGGCTCTCGGCGGGCACCGACGCGGCGGCAGGGGCGGCCGTCACCGCGGATTCCGCCGGCGCGGCATCCCGCCTGGCCGGCTCGTACGATTCGCTACATCCCGCCAACACCAACACGAACAACGACACGACATCATACTTGCGGTACATTGATAGGCTCCCTGCGAGACGAAATTCCGCTCGCTTGCTAAACCAGGTTGCGAATGGAGACACGAACGACCGACAAGTGTACAGTCCCAGACCGATGTGTCTACCGCTGCCGAGTCCTGGTTCGACTCGCGATTGACAACTTTTTTGCGACCGATTACTTGCGGAATTGTATACCAATAAACAACAATTGTTGCGAATCACGGGGACCATAGCTATACTGCTTGCCAAACCAGGATGAGGAGACCGATACATGGGGCAACTGGCGTGCGGTGGTGGGACCGGAAAGGCGGCGCGAGCAGCCTGCGCTTGGTTGATGGCGTTGATATTTGCCGGCCCGCTGGCCGTGCAGGCGGCCGACGCCGAGCCGGCGCCACCGGAGGGGCAGACGTACATCGGCGCAAAGCGGTGTGCTTCGTGTCATTTCGAGCCGTTCTTGAGTTGGAAGAAGACGGCGCACGCCAACGCGTTCGAAGCTCTGACGCCCAAATACCAAAAGGATGAAAAGTGTTTGAAGTGTCACACGACGGCGTTTGGTGAGCCGACGGGGTACAAAGGGGGCGAACTGGTGCTCGCGGGCGTGACCTGCGAAACGTGCCACGGGCCGGGCAGCCGGCATGAAGAGGTCGCCCAACCGTTCACCACGGTTAAGAACCTGCCCCCGGAGCAGGAGAAGATGGTCCGCGATTCCATCTGGAGATTTCCGCCAAAGAATGTGTGCATCGAATGCCATATCGTCCAGGGGCACAAACCGTCGGAGACTCCGCCGGAACTTCGTCCTTGAATCGAGGGCATGATCGAGGGCATGGTCGTCTTGGCGTCGGCCGGGAACCAAGGGCATGGAACAAGAACTCAGGACTCTCTTCGTTTTCCTACTGGCTGCGCTGGGCTGCAGTCCGGCGGCGACCGCTTTCGCCGCGGATGCTCCGGTCGCAGATCAGTGCATCCTGTGCCACGCCAATGCCGAAATGTGGGAGGGGGAGACATTGCGTCTGTTCGTGACGCCACAGGATTTGGCGGCGGACATTCACTGGCAGAAAGGCATCCAGTGCCGGGACTGTCACGGCGGCAATCCTGACACCACCGACTTGCGCGCCGCCCACGCCCAGGAAGACGGTTTTCGCAGGCTCGAGACGCCACAGGACGCGGTCGAGTTCTGCGGGCGCTGTCACTCGGACGCGGAGTACATGCAACGTTTCCAGCCCGACGCCAAAACGGACCAGGTGGCCAAGTTCTGGAACAGCGCGCATGGGCGGCACGCGCGAGACGTGGGCGGGCCGGAAGCGGCCAGTTGCATCTCGTGTCATCCGCCGCATCGGATGCAACCCGCAAGCAATCCCCGCTCGCCGCTGCATCCCACGCAACTGATCGAGACCTGCGGGGCGTGCCACAAGGAGCAGCGGAAAGGCATGCGCCGCGGCGTCCATCACGCCGCAGGGGAAAAGGACGAGTTTGGCCGCGGCCTGCCGCTGGACTGCCTGAAATGCCACGGCCAGGATGTGCATGGCCTGCCGCCGGTCCGCGATCCCGTCTCGCCGGTGAGCTTGGACAACCAAGTGGCGATGTGCGGCAAGTGCCACGAGAAGTTTCTGACGAGCTACCAGGCCAGCGTGCATGGGCACGGGCTGCGGGCGTCCGGGTTGACGGTGACCGCGGTCTGCTCCGACTGCCACCGCGCCCACGACATCCTGTATGCGGCCGACGGTCAGTCCTCGTTGCACTCGACCCAGGTGGCCGAGACGTGCGGCAAATGTCACGCGTTCATTCAAGACCGACTGGCGCACAGCGTGCACGGACAGGGGGCCGGGGCAGGCGGCGTCAGCGAGCGTTACGCGCCGGGCGGCAACGCCTTGCGGCATCCCAGCTGTGTCGATTGCCACCAGGGACACGATCTGCCGCACCCCAACTCGCCCTTGTTCCGCCGCCAGATCCCCAATCGCTGCGGAAACTGCCACACCGACTACGCCCTGCGTTACGGAATGAGCG
Source organism: uncultured Planctomycetaceae bacterium (assembly GCA_903927685.1). Next base: position 15,629 of record CAIYOB010001234.1, on the reverse strand, counting down.
TGCATGGGCAGTTGACGGAGCTGGGGTTCGAGCCGGCCAGCAAGTGCTCGGACTGTCACGGCGAGCATGACATTTTGGCTTCCAGCAACCCGGCGTCGCGGATCAGTCCGGAGCGGCGCGTCGAAACTTGCCGCCGCTGTCACAGCCAGGCGACGCTGAATTTCGCCCGGTTTGACCCGCATGCCAATTTCAAGGACGAGCGGAACTACCCGCGTCTGCACGCGGTCTACGCCTGGACGGAGAACATCATTTACTTGCTGGTCGGCCTGTTCCTGCTGCACGCATTCCTCTGGTTCATGCGCTCGATGATCGACGCGCTGCGGTTCGACCGGCCGAAACGACTGGCGGCCGAGCAGGTCGGCTTGCTGGCCTTTCCTCCGATCCATCGCCTCGTGTACGGCGTGATCTTGCTGTGCTTCCTGGGCTTGATTTGCACCGGGGTGCCCCTCAAATACGGCACGCAGCCCTGGGCTCAATGGCTGGTTCCCCGGCTGGGCGGCTTCGGCGCCACGAGCGTCTGGCATCATTTCTTTGCGACCGTCATGCTGGCCGTGGCGATCGCGCATGTCGTGTGGGTCGTCCGCCTGGTGATGCAATCGCGCCGGCAAGGGACGGCTTGGCAACAGGTGTTCTTCGGACCGGACTCACCGGTGCCGACCGAGCGGGACGCGCGGGATGCGCTGGGAATGCTGCGGTGGTTCATCGGCTTGGGACGCAAGCCGCGTTTCGAGCGTTGGACCTACTGGGAGAAGTTCGACTACTGGGCCGTCTGTCTGGCCATGCTGTTGATCGGTGGCTCGGGCCTGCTGCTGTGGTTCCCCACGCTGGCCACACGGTTCCTGCCGGGCACCGTGCTGAACATCGCGCACGTGCTGCACTCGGAGACGGCCGTGCTGGTCGCCGGCAGCCTGTTCCTGATGCACTTCTTCAACACCCACTTGCGGCCCGAAAAGTTCCCGCTGGACCTCTCGGTGGTGACCGGCGTCGTAACGGAAGAGCATTGGCGGCGGGCCCGGCCCGAGTACCTGGAACGGCTGCGGCGGGAGGGCAAGTTGCAGCAGCTGCGCACCGTCGCTCCGTCCCGCCAACGGCTGTGGCTGGTGACCGCCGTCAGTCTGCTGGTAATCGTGACGGGGCTGAGCCTCTTGGCCTTGAGCTTCCTGGCTTCTCTGGGGAAATGACGTGATGGACCAGAATCGACCAGTCCAGGGGCCGCCGACCAACGGCCCGAGCGAACCGCCGCCCCCAGTCCCGGGGCAGGAGCCTTGGGACGCGGAAGGCGACCTGAACTTCTGGAAGAACATCCGCTGGTTTCTGGCGCGCGGCGTCGCGCTGCTGGCGGCGTTCGTGCTGCTGGGCGCCGCCGTGACCGGCCTGTCGGCTTGGTACACGTCGCGGTCCGAATTCTGCCGCAGTTGCCATATCATGGAACCCTATTACGTTTCGTGGCAGGAGTCCAGCCACCACGACGTGTCGTGCATCAAATGCCACTTTCCGCCCGGGGCGGGCGAGAAGATCCGCGGCAAGTTGCTGGGGTTGGTCCAGCTGGTCAAGTACGTCACGGAAACGGCGGGGCCGCGGCCGGCGGCGGAAATCCCCGACGCCAGCTGCCTCCGCAGCGGTTGCCACGAGACGCGGCTGCTGTCCGGTCGGATCGACTACAACGGGATCCCGTTCGACCACCGGCCGCACCTGGAGGAGCCCAAACGGGGCAAACAGCTGCGCTGTACCAGCTGTCACAGCCAGATCGTCCAAGGCAGCCACATGACCGTCACGCCGGCCACGTGTTACCTGTGCCATTTCAAAGACGTGCAGTTCAACGAAGGCCTGGGCGCCTGTACGCGCTGCCACCAGATCCCGCAGAAAGAATTCAAGTGGACCGGCGGCGTCACGTTCACGCACGACCTGGCGATTGAGCGGGGCATCGACTGTGCCGACTGCCACGCCGATCTGATTCGCGGCAAAGGCGAGGTGCCTCGCGACCGCTGCAAGTTCTGCCACAACCGCGAGGACGCCTACCAGCGGTTCGACGATCACGTGTTCATGCACGAAACGCACGTTACCGATCACCACGTCGGCTGCCTGGCCTGCCATTCGGAGATCCAGCACGTCCGGGATCCCGAATTGGTCGCCCATGCCGCGGGCGACTGCACCGCTTGCCATGCCGGCCAACACAGCGAACAGGTCGCCTTGATGACCGGCCTGGGCGCGCGGACCAGCCAGCTCCAGATGCCGGGCAAGGCCCTGCTGCGGATCTCCTGCATGGCGTGCCACCGCCAGCGGGAAACGTCGCCCACGGGCACCGTCGTGTGGCAGGCGACGGCCGACAACTGTCTGACCTGTCACGATCGCGAAATGACCGCCGCGTGGGAAGCCCGCAACAAGACGCTGCGCGAATCCCTCGCCGGCCTGGATGCAACTCTGGCCCGCGTCCGCCTGGCCCTGCCGGGCGCGAACCTAGCGGCCGAGCGTTCCCAAGCCGTGGCTGCCCAGCTGGACGACATCGGGCACGATGTCGCCTTCCTGCGCGTCGGCAACGGCGTTCACAACATCCATTACGCGGACTACTTGACGCGAAATCTCGTAGACGGCCTGACGGAACTCTGCCGCGAACTGAGAATCGAGGCCCCGGAGATTGTCCTGCCGGAGCCGCTCCACCGGGAGGGGGACGCCGCGGATTCCAAGCTTCCGGTCACGGAGTGACCGGTTCATCGCAGAGGCGCAGGAAATCAGAGCAATGAACAAGTTCTTCTCGGGTCTGCTTCTGGTGCTGGTCGCCGGCGGAATGGCGGAAACGCAGGCCGCCGAGGCCGCACTGCCCCAGGACTACTCCTGCACCGTCTGTCATGCGCGGAACGGTGAACTGTGGAACGAGCACACGCCCGTTGTCGAGGCCCGGGACATGGTCGGTGATCTCCACTGGCAGAAAGGCGTGCTGTGCCACGACTGCCACGGCGGCAGTCCCACGATCAAGGAGTTTCAGGATCACCGCAAGGACCCGACCTTTCGCGCCACCGTCCAGCCGAACGAGATCCCCGCCTTCTGCGGACACTGCCACGGCGACGCAGAGTACATGCAGAAGTTCGACGCGGCGGCTCCCGTCGACCTGGTCGAACGGTTCTGGCAAAGCGCGCATGGCCAGGCGCTGCTGAAAGCCGGCGGACCTCCGGCCGCGGGTTCCGGTCAGGAAGCCCGTCAGGAAGCCGGCCAGAAAGCCGGCGAGCACCCGCTTGAAGCGCAGGCCTCTGCCGATGTCCAGCCTGCAGGGGCGTCTCCCGAGGCGGAGCCGGCAGCCCCGGCGGACGAGGCTCCGGTGGAATTACCGCCCGAAATCGCCCGCCAACTGGTCACCTGCACCTCGTGCCATCCGCACCACACCATGCGTTCGCCGGCGGATCCACAGTCCGTCGCCCACCCGTCTCAGCTGGTCAACACCTGCGGGACCTGCCATCCGCAGCAGCGGGATCTGGTGCTGGCGGACATCCACGGCCAGGCGGGCCCCAAGAACGAACTCGGGGCAGGGACAGCGCTCAGCTGCAACGCTTGCCACGGCAAGGACGTGCACGGTTTGCTGCCGGTCAAGGACCGCCGGTCGCCGGTGTTTGTCAATAACCAGGTCGAAAGCTGCGGCCAATGCCACGAGCCGGCCAAGCTCTCCTACTTGGCCAGCATTCATGGCCAGGGCCTGCAGGCCTCAGGGTTGGTGGTGACGGCCGTCTGCGCCAATTGTCACGGAGCCCACGGAATCCTGCCAGCCAAGGAACCGCAGTCCCTGCTGCACTCGGCCCGCGTGGCGGACACTTGCGGGGTCTGCCACCGGTTTATCGAAGAGCGGCTCAAGACGAGCATTCACGGCAGCGGCAACGGCCCAGGCGGGGCTTCTCCAAAAGTCGCGCCGGGCGGCGACACGAAGCGCACGCCCAGTTGCTCCGACTGCCATCAGAAGCACGATGCGGCGCGGCCAGGCTCGCCGGGATTCGGGTTGGCGATGGCCAATCGCTGCGGGAACTGCCACGACGAACTGTCCGAGCAGTTCGCGATCAGCATCCACGGTTCGCTGACGGAACTGGGGTACACCCAAGCGGCCAAGTGCGCGGACTGCCACGGCTCCCACGAGATCCGGGCCCTGTCGGACCCGCAGTCACTGTTGTCCAACGCCAACCGCGCGGCGACGTGCGGCAAATGCCATCCGGGCGCGTCCGGCAACTTCTTGGATTTCGACCCGCACGCGGACCACCGGAATCGGGCCCGCAGTCCCCTCCTGTACTATGTCTACCTGGTGCTGCTCAGTTTCATCTTCGGTACGTTCGGCTTCTTCGGGACGCATTCGCTGCTGTGGTTCGTGCGGAGCCTGATCGACGTGCTGCGGCACGGGCGGCCCGAAGCCAACACGCCCGGGGCGGTGGCCTACGTGCGGTTCACGCCGTTCCATCGCATCGCCCACACGCTGCTGCTGATCTCGTTCCTGGGCTTGTCCCTGACCGGGCTGCCCCTGAAGTACAGCCAGACCGAATGGGCGCACTTCCTGGCCGACTTGCTGGGCGGCTTCGGCTCGACCAGCGTCTGGCACCGGATCTTCGGCTGCATGAACCTGGGCTGCCTGGCGATCTACATCGTGCGGATGCTGAGCATTCTGGTCAAGAGCCGGCGCCGCGGGGCGACGCTCACGCATGCCCTGTTCGGTCCGGACTCGCCGCTGCCCACCTGGCGTGACCTGAAGGACATGTTCCGGATGGTCCGCTGGTTCTTCGGCCTGGGGCCTAAGCCCACGTTCGAGCGCTGGGCGTACTGGGAAAAGTTCGACTTCTGGGGCGCGTCGGCCGACACGGTGATCATTGGGCTGACCGGCCTGATTCTCTGGTTCCCGCACTTCACCTGTCTGTGGCTGCCCGGCGAGACGCTGAATCTGGCCAAGGTGATCCACTCGACCCAGGCCCTGCTGGCCACGGCCTTTGTATTTGCGATGCACTTCTTCGCGACGCACCTCCGCCCCGAAAAATTCCCCATGGACATGGTCATCCTGACGGGCCTGGTCAGCGAAGAGGAGATGCACCACGAGCGTCCGGAACTGTTGGACCGGCTCCACCGGGAAGGCAAACTGGATGCGCTGCGGACCACGATCCCGTCGCGACATCGCCTGTGGATGCTGTTCCTGGTCGGGCTGGTCGCGCTCTCGATCGGCTTGTCGCTGTTGGCCGGAATCTTGATAGGAGTCTTCGGCGGGTAAGCACCGTTCGCGACGGGCCTGCGGCGGCGCTGCCGCGACCTCGGAACGCAGGCCAGGCTGGTTGACGCCTCTTGGGAAGCATTCAGCGTGGCGGCATGCGAAAGTCGAATTCACCACCCAAGTCGTTGTACAACTTGGGTGTCTGCACGCAGCCGGAGAATTTCTTGGCCGGTGTAGCGACGAACGTGAAACTCCCACGGACAAGCCGTGGGCATCCCACAGGCCGCGACAGACTCTCGACGGTTATTTCTCGAACGGTGCTGAGCTGCGGGCGCCGTGCCAAGGCGTTACCCCGGGAACCCCAACATTCAACCTTGATCGGGCACTAGCTCGCGGCAGGGGACTGGGGCTGCCAACCTGGGTGGGTGCAAATGAGCCGCCCGCGCCGGGCGGCCGACCACTGGGTTTAGCGACGGAGTTCTTGTCATGTGAAAGCGCATTCAGCAGCCACGCACGCCGCTGAGGTCGCTGCTCAGGGGGCACGCCTCAGGCGACGTCGGTAGCCAGCTTCAGCTCGACCGTCAAGCGGACCCCGGGCGGGTCGAGATTCTCGGCGCGGACGGAACCGCCGAGCAGCCGGAGGATCCGCTCGGCGACCGCGGGCGCCAGCCCGAGATCGCCGCCTGGCGTGATGGTGTCGGCGACGGCCAGCAGATCAAAGAAACAAGGCAGCAGATGGGGAGGGATCGAAAACCCCGAGGTCTCGATGGTCAGCCGAACCGCCTCCGTGCCGGGCCAACAGGCCAGCTGGACGGGCTCGGCGTCGCGGGAAAACTTGATCGCCGTTTCAATCAGCGACTGGATTGCCCGGGCCACCAGGATCGGCTTGCCCGCCACCTTGGCTGCCAGCGCCGGGGGGGGCGGCAGTTGGACCCGGCGGGATTGGGCAAAGGGCTGGGACCGATCCAACGCCGTGCGGACGGCGGCGCTGAGCGGAGTGGTACCGACAGCGACCGTGTCCCCGGTCAGTTCGATCTCGGTCAGCAGCAGCGAATCCTCGAGCAGCGCCACAATCCGGTGCCGGGACTGCTGGAACATCGCACGCAACTCGGCCACCACGGGCCGGTTTTCGCATTCGGCGAAAGCCAATTCCGTGATGCCGAGCACGCCGGATAACGGCGTCCGCAATTCGTGGGAAATGAGCCGCAAGAAATCGCTCTTGGTCCTGTCCAGGACGGCCAGGCGGGCATTGGATTCGGCCAGTTGCCGGGTGCGAGCCCGCACCAGTTCCTCGAGACGTTCGTTCTGGCTGGCCAGTTCACACTGCATTTGCCGCAGCCCCAGATGCGTCCGCACGCGAGCGGCAACCTCTTCGAATTGAAACGGCTTGGTGACATAATCAACGCCGCCGACGCCGAAGGCTTGGACTTTGTCGATGGTCTCATTCAGGGCGCTGATGAAGATCACGGGGACGTCCTTCAGCTGCGGCTCCGCCTTCAGCCGGCGGCAGACCTCGAACCCGTCCATGTCCGGCATCTTGATATCCAGCAGGATCAGGTCGGGCGGCAGACTTTGCGCCGCTTGCAAGGCCAGATTGCCGCCGGGCACGGGACGCACCTTGTAGCCACAGTCTTTGAGCAATCCCGACAGCACCTGCAGATTGGCGGGGGTGTCGTCGACGACCAGGATGTCCGGGGCGGACTTGCGGGCAGCACGTGTGGGACTCATCGGGGATCTCCGGCCTTGAGCAACCCGAGCAGTGTCGCATATTCGTAACGGGTCGCCAAGTGCCGGAGGACGGACGCCGCGTGGGGGGCCAGCGGAGCCACCTGCCCGATCAGCGTCAGCAGGTGATCGAGATCCGCGTTCACCGTGGCGTCCTGCATCTGCTCGACCACGTCGCGAGGCACGGAGGCCAAGTCGGAAAGTTCCGCTTCGCGCCCGGGCGTGACATCCGCCACTGGCGGTTCGAGGGGCTCCGGGGCCTCGTAGATGTACTCGACGCCGGTCAGCCCGCGGACGGCCTCCAGGAGTTCCTCGGTCCGGAACGGCTTGCCGAGGAAGACGTCCGCGCCGGCGGCCAGCATCTGGCGCCGCGTTTCCTCAAAGGCACTGGCCGTCAGAGCGATGATCTTGAGCGTCGGACCGGCCGCTCCGGCCCGCAGGCGCCGGATGGTCTCGGCGCCGTCCATGCCGGGCATCCGCAAGTCGATCACGGCCAGTTGGGGCGGCGAACTGCGGCAGGCGGCGATCGCCGCATTGCCGTTGGCGGCCTGGGCGACCTGGAAGCCCCGCGGCTCGAGGATCTGCCGGAGCAGCATCCGGGTGTCTTCGTGATCGTCGACAATCAGCACGCTGGGGACCGGTTGTCCGGGACGCAGGCAACGGACATACCGGGTGGTCGCCGACGGCAGGAAGTCGCCGTCGGGGATCTCCGTCATCGGGACTTCCACCCGGAACGTCGTGCCCTGGCCCGATTGACTGCGGACCGTAATCTCGCCGCCCATCAGCCGGGCGAATTGCCGGCTGATGGCCAGCCCCAAGCCGGTGCCGCTGCCGGCCTCCCGGCCGCTCTGAGTCTGTTCGAAGTACTCGAACAAGCTGCCCATCTCCTCGGCCGCGATGCCTGGCCCCGTGTCCTCCACTTCGGCCACCAGACGCCAGCGGTCCGCCGCGGCTCGTTCGCACCCGACCCGCAGCACGACGTGCCCATGACTGGTGAACTTGACCGCGTTGGCCAGCAGGTTGATCAGCACCTGCCGCAGCTTGCTCTCGTCGGCCAGCACCCGCCGCGGCAACGGCGTCCCGACTTCGACCGCCAACCGGATACCCTTGGCTTCGGCTCGCTCGCGGATCATCAGCTCGACATCCCGCAGCAGGACATGCAGCTCGCACGGCGTCGGGTTCAGTTGCATCCGGCCGGCTTCGATCTTGGACATCTCCAGGATGTCGTTCAGCAGGGCCAGCAGGTGCTCGCCGTTGCGGTTGACGGCGGCCAAGTGCTGGCGTTGTTGTGCGGTCAGCGCCGCATCCCGGAGCAGCAGTTGGGAGAAGCCCAAGATGGCGTTCATGGGCGTGCGGATTTCGTGCGACATGTTGGCCAGAAAGGCGCTCTTGGCGCGGTTGGCCGCCTCGGCGTCCCGCATCATCCGCAGCGCCACCCGGCGGGCGTCCTCCAATTCCGCCGTCCGGCGGCGGACGCGCTCTTCCAATTCCAGATTCAGCTCCCGCAGATTCGCCTCGGCGCGGCGGCGGGCGCGGCGTTCCTCGGCCTCTCCGAGCGCTCGGCGGATGGCCGGCGCCAGCAGTTCCAGCCGATCCTTGAGGACAAAGTCCGTGGCTCCGCTCCGCAGGCAGTTCACCGCTTGCTCGTCTCCCAGGGCCCCGGAGACGATCACCAGGGGCACTTCGGGACACGTCTGCCGCGTGAATTGAATGGCCGCGTCGCCGCTGTAATTGGGCAGGCTGTAATCGCTGAGGATGAAGTCAAAGCCACCCCGTTCCAGGGTGGATTCGAATGCCTGCCGGTCGCCCGCCAGGACGACGGTGCAATCCAGGCCGTCCGTCTTCAGCTTGCGCCGCACGATTTCGGCATCCAAGGCGTTGTCTTCCAGGTGCAGGATGCGAAGCGGTTGCGGCATACGCCCCCCTTTGCAGATGAGGTTAGAACGTGAGCGGGGAGATCCGTTCGGCCATCAAGCGGGCGCCGAGTTCGGTAAACGCGACGGAAGCGGCGCAGTCCGGCTTGGAATGGACAATCGGCACGCCGTTCTTGAGCGCCAGCAGATTCTGGTCGCCGCAGGGGGGGATGACTCCAATGATGGGGCACGGCAGATGATTCCGCGCGGAGCCGACCGTCACAAACGTCCCGGCCGAAGCATGGTGCAGGAGAATGGCGGCGCCCAGCCGGTGCGGTTCGACCTGGCAGGCCAGGATGGCGTCGACCGTGCCACGTGCCAGGGCCAGGCACGTCGCTTCGAGTTCGACCACCAGGATGATGTAGTCACAGCTGCGGACGGCGGCCCTGGTCGCAGGCGCCGGCAGCGACTCCAGATCTGCAAGGACAAAATCGAATCTGGCGGCCAGGGTGTCCAACAGGGCCCGCGCCCGCTCGGGAGCGATCTCGCGTCCCAGATTCGCCGTGGGCGGGCCCAGCAGTAATTGGAGGCCACTGGTGTGCGGTTGCAGACAACTGGCAACGCGTTCGGACGTCAAGCCGCCGGTCAGGTCGCCCAGCAGAGGTTCCAAGTGCAGGGCCGGCGGAACGCCCAACTGCTGGGCGAGCGTGCCGGGCCAGGCGTGCAATTCGAGGACCGCCACGGAACGCTCCGGCGCCGACATGGACAGCGCCGTGTTGACCACCGCGGTCGTGACGCCGACGCCGCCCTTGGCGCCCAGAAAGCCGATTCGCCGGCCGCGTTTGGCGGCCGCGTCTTCGCCAGCCGCGGTCATGCGGTTCCGCAGGACGGCTTTGACGCGGGTCCGCACGATCAGTTCGGAAAACGGCTTGGTGATGTGATCGATAGCGCCAGCTTCCAAGCTGGTCGCCACGTCCTTCTCGTCGGTCAACGCCGTGATGATGATCACGGGGATCTGCCGCGTCCGCTCGTCAGCCTGAAGTCTCCGCAGCACGGCGATGCCGTTCATGACGGGCATCATCACATCCAACAGAATCAGGTCCGGCAATTCCCGCTGGACGATCTCCATCGCCTGCTGGCCGTTCTCGGCTTCGAATAGGAGATACGCTTCGCTGCCCAGGGTGTGCCGGAGCAGCGAGCGGATGATCAGGTCGTCGTCGACGATCAGGATTTTCGGCGGCCCCATCAAACTGTCCTTGACTCATTGTTCGCAAGATACCAAACCGGACCGGACCGCGAATCGCACCAAACCGGCAACGTCGTGGATATCCAGTTCCTGCATCAATTGGGAGCGATGGGTCTCGGCCGTCTTCAGGCCGATCCCCAGGCGGCTGGCGACCTCTTTGGTCGTACAGCCTTCCGCAATCAACTGCAGCACCTCGCGCTGCCGCGGCGTCAGCCGTTCCAGCGGGTTGGGCGCGGCGCCGTGGACGTAGCCGGCGATCACGTGCCGCGAGGCGACAGAGCACAGATACGTTTGGCCGCCCGCGACCGCGCGCAGAGCGAGTTCCAGTTCGGCCGGACTGACGTCCTTGAGCAGATAGCCCGCCGCGCCGGCCCGCATGGCGCCCAGCACGGACTCGGCTCCGGCATTCATGGACAGGATCAAGACGCGCGTGTGGGGCGAGATGGCGGCCACTTGGGCGGCGGCCCCCAAGCCATCGAGTTCCGGCATCATGATGTCCATCAGGACCAGGTCCGGCCGATGCTTCTCGACCAATTGCAGTGCTTCCCTGCCGCTGCCCGCCTCAGCGACCACCTCAAAGCCGGGGATGCGCTCGACCAACGCTCGAAATCCCGCACGCACTAGATGGTGATCGTCCGCCAGCAGCACCCGCACACACCTCATGAACTCGCCCCCCCTTTGTCAACTGGACTCGACTGGAAACCGCACCCGGATCGAGGTGCCCTGACCCGGCGCGGAATCGAGATTCCAGTCGCCGCCCAACATTTCCACACGTTGGCGCATTGCGGCCAAGCCGAGCCGGCGTGGGAAACCGGTATCCATTGTCTCCGAGACGGTGTCAAATCCCGCGCCGTCATCGGCGACACACAGATGCACCGCTTCCGCGTCCTGTTGCAGTTCGACTCGCAGCTGCGTGGCGGAGGCGTGCCGGATCACGTTCCGCACGGCTTCCTGGACCACGCGGAAGCACGCGGACTCGAGCCTGCTGGACAAGGGCTTCCAGGACGACGAGACAACCAGGTTCACGGCCAGCCCGGTTCGCCGGGCCTGACGATCCAGATAATCCGGCAAGGTTGCCGCCAGTCCCGCGTGATCCAGAATCGACGGGCACAATTCGAACGACACCTCGCGGACCTGCTCCATCGCCTTCCGGGCGATGTCCACGCACGGCGCCCAGGGGGCCTGCGACGGCGACTGGGCCGTATCGGCCGCCAGTTGCAAATGCATGCACAGGGCGGCTAACAGCTGGCCCAGGTCGTCATGGAGCAACCGGGCCAGGCGGCGGTACTCCGCCTCCTGGTACTCGAAGCAGTCGTGCATCTGCGGCCCCATGACAGGATGTCTCCGGGAAAAAAATAGCCCTTCTTTCGCGTGGCTAGGATTGCTTCTGGCCCGTGCCTGACATTCTAATACGCCATCGTCGCCGGGAACAGAGTGGCTCGCGACGCCAGATCCCCGAGCCACTCGCGGCGGCCTGAGGTAATCTCTTCAAACAGGCATGGGGGCCGCACCCAAGATGATTTTCTCGCTTGCGATTGACGCTGACGTCATCGGCAAACATCGGGACGCAGACTCGTCGATTCGGGCGTGGCGGAGGATCCAGCCATGAACGCGGGGCAACAAAGCAGCGCTCCCGCAACGGGTGACCTGCGGGTCTTGGTGGTCGAGGATTCCGAGATCGACGCCCAATTGCTGGTGCATCAGTTGCGCCGCTTCGGCTATGCGCCGGCCTGGAAGCGCGTGGACCGCCCTGAAACGCTGCAGACGGCGCTGCGTGCCGAAGACTGGGATCTGGTGCTGGCCGACTATTCGATGCCCCAGTTCAGCGGCTTGGATGCTTTGGAACTGGTGAACGCCAGCGGCCGGGACGTTCCCTTCATCCTGGTTTCCGGGACGATCGGCGAGGAGACGGCGGTGGCGGCCATGCGGGCCGGGGCCAGCGATTATCTGCTCAAGGACCGTTTGACGCGGTTGGGCGCGGCCGTGCAACGCAGCCTGCAGGAGGCCGACGAACGGCGTGCCCGTCGCTTGGCCGAGGACCAGTTGCGACTCCTGTTCCACGCGGTCGAGCAGAGCCCCACGATGATCCTCATCACCGATACCGCGGGGAACGTCGAGTACGTCAATCCGCGTTTCACGGCGGTGACAGGCTACGCGCTGCAGAGCATCCGCGGACAGCATTGCCGAATTCTGAAGTCGGACCAGACCCCGGCCGCGGAGTATGCCCGGCTGTGGCAGACGGTCGCGTCGGGAGGCGAATGGCGGGGCGAGTTTGCCAATCGCAAGCGAAACGGCGAGTTGTTCTGGGAGGCGGCGGCCATTTCGCCGGTCCGCGACAGCGAGGGCCGGATCGCGCATTACGTCAAGGTGAGCGAGGACATCACCGAGCACAAGCGGACGGCCGAGACGCTGCGAAAACTGGAGGCCCAGCTTCGCCGGATCCAGAAGACCGAGGTGCTCGGCGAGTTGGCCGGCGGCATCGCCCACGAGTTCAATAACTTCCTGGGCGCGGTCATCATGAACACCCAGGTGGCCCGATCGCATGCCGCGGCTGACGGCGAGACGGCCGAGTACCTGGACCGGGCGATTGCGGCCAGTCGCCAGGCGGCTGGCCTGGCCCGTCAGATTCTGACGTTCAGCCGCCGCGACGAACAGGACCGGCGCCCCATCAAACTCGGCCCCGCCGTGCTCGACGCCCTGCAGTTGCTGTACGCCTCGCTGCCCGCGGGCGTCGAAATCGACGTCGATGTTCCAGCCACCGGCCGCACCGTGCTCGCGGACGCCTCGCAGATTCAACAAGTTGTCGTCAATCTCTGGACCAATGCCTGCCATGCTTTGGAGGGCAAGCCGGGGCGGATCACCGTGTCGCTGGCCGATGTCGATGTGAGTGACGAGTTGGCGGGGGCGCATCCCACGCTGCACGCCGGTCCCTATGTGCGACTGACTGTCCGTGACAACGGCTGCGGCATGGTGGCGGAGGTTCAAGAGCGAATCTTCGATCCGTTTTTCAGCACCAAACCTGCCGGGCAAGGCACCGGACTCGGGTTGCCTGTGGTCCAACGCATCGTCGCGAGCCACCAGGGGGTTATCGTGGTCGAGAGCCGTCCGCAGACCGGGACGGCGATGCACCTGTATTTTCCGGAACAACGTCCCGAGGCGAGCCCCCCCAGCCGGGAAGCCCCGCTGGTCCGCGGGGACGGCGAGCGGGTTCTGCTGGTGGACGATCACGCGTTGGTCCTGGATGCGACCAGGATCCTATTGGAGCATCTGGGGTACCGTGTGACCGCCTGCCGCAGTCCGTTCCAGGCGATCGCGGCCTTTCGGGAAAGCCCGGCGGACTTCAGCCTGATCCTGACCGACTTGTCCATGCAGGAGTTGAACGGCGCGGAGTTGGCTCGCGAATTGTTGGCCGCGCGGCCCGGGATCCCGATCGTGGTCTGCAGCGGCTACGAACTGGCGGGGTTGGCCCAGCACGTGCGCGACCTGGGCATCCGGGAGGTGCTGTCCAAACCGGTCCAGCGGGACCAGTTGGCGGCCGCGTTGGCCCGTGCCCTGGGACGCGGTCCGCGGGCGTAGCCCGAAGCGTCAGCGAGGATGCTCGCGTCCGGTTGGGGTGCCTGGGGTCGGGCGCAGCAAGCCCCCAGCGGTAAGACTGGGGGCTCGCTACTCCTACCTCGTGGCTCGCCCCCAGGCACCCGGCAGTCTCAGCCTCGCTGACGCGTCGGGTTACGATGAAATCCACCAGGCAAACTGGGTAACAGGTAGGGGGTGTTAGGACACGCGTCGGCAACTCCGATAGGCGGTTGCATTGCCAGCGGATTGCCGGGTGGCGGCTCGCGGAAAGCTATTGTATGCTTGACGCCGATGCAGGAAAGTGTGCACCGAGCGGTCTTGCGGGTATGCCCGGGGGGCGGCGCGATGAGTAATTCCCCAGATGGCTTTCGGAAGTTGATGGAGCAAATTGCTGCCGGATCCGAGTCGGCCGTCACGGTTCTGTTGAGCGAATATGGCGATCATCTGTGTCGCGCCGTGCGGCGGCGGCTGAGCCGCAAGCTGCGGCCGACGTTCGATACCGTTGATTTTGTCCAGGCCGTCTGGGCATCGTTCTTTCATGACCGCGGGCAACTGGCCCAATTCAAAGATTCCCGCCAACTGGTCGCTTTTCTTACCCAGGTGGCGAACAACAAAGTTGTCGACGAGTGCCGGCATCGGCAGACGCAGAAGGCGGATGTCGGCCGCGAGTGTTCCCTGACCGACGACGACGGCCAATCGCTGGAAGTCCTCGGGCGGGATCCGACACCCAGCCAGGTCGCGATCGGGCACGAGGCCTGGGAGCAAATGCTGGCGGATGTCCCGGCCGAACATCGCCAGATCCTGGAGTTGCGTGTCCGCGGCGAAACGCAGGACGAAATCGCCGGCCGGCTCGGTGTGAACGAGAAGACAGTGCGTCGCGTGCTCAGCAAGTTGCGTCATCGTGTGGAGAAGTCAGAATGAGCAAGGACCTCGCGAACTTTGACCGGAGTGTGTTGGAGGCGGCGGACGCCAAGGCATTGGCCGCGGAACTGATCGCGGCGGCGGGACACCGCAGCGAGTTTGACGCCCATGCCGTGCTGGCCAGCCATCCCGGCCTGGCCCGGTTTCCGTCGATCGTGATCGATCTGGCCTACGAGGAGTTCTGCCGGCACATGGACGCCGGCACGCGGGTCGACGCACAGCAGTTTGTGCACCGGTTTCCCGCCGTGGCCGACTCGCTGCTGAAGGTCTTGGAAGTCCACGAGTATCTCGAGGCAAATCCTAATGCCTTCACGGCCGAATCGCACGCGGCCTGGCCGCAGACCGGCGACGACATCGCCGGGTTCACGCTGCTGCAGGAAATCGGCCGGGGCGGGTCCTCGCGGGTCTTCCTGGCCCACGAGCAGAAACTGGGGAATCGCGAAGTCGTCGTCAAGATCTCGCGCCACGCGAACGGCGAGGCGGCCTGGCTGGGCCAGTTGAACCATCCGCACATCATGCCGGTCTTCTCGGTTTCGCTGGCCGGCGCCACCGTCATCTGCATGCCTTACCTGGGCTGTGCAACCCTGGCCGACGTCCTGGCGGAGACCACCCCGGACGACATGGCCGGTCTCCACGGCTCCGACGTCGTGGCGGCGGTGGAGCGAACTCGCCAACGGCATCGTGCGCCGGCGCCGGCCCGCGCGGGTGCTCGCGGAGCCGAGTCTTGGACCTTGCGCCGCGGGTCGTATGTCGAGACCCTCGTGAAGATCGGTGCGGACCTCGCCGATGCGCTCGACTACGCCCACCGGCAGGGCATTTGTCACTGTGATGTCAAGCCGTCGAACGTGCTGTTGACGGCCGAGGGGCGGGCCCTGTTGCTGGATTTCAACTTGTCCATGCAGCGCGGCGGGGCCGCGGCCGTGGTCGGCGGCACGCTGCCTTATATGGCGCCGGAGCAACTGCAGATTCTGTTGGCCGCCAGCCCGGAGAGTCTCGCGACGATCGACCACCGCGCCGACCTGTTCTCGCTGGGGGTGACGCTGTTCCAGTTGGTCACCGGCAGACTGCCGTTTGCGGTCGAGGACCTGCCCGAGGACCGCGTCGAGGCCGCTCGCGAACTGATCGAACGTCAGCGGAATCAAGG
>CAIYOB010001233.1 GCA_903927685.1 uncultured Planctomycetaceae bacterium | reverse complement strand
CGAACGTAGAGACCCGCCGCGAAGACTTCAGGGGTACAGCTGAGTTCATAGAATGCCGGATGAGCTGCAACGGACGCCCAGGACCATCGCCTGCCGGGTGCACGATATCGCGGCCTGGGTGACGGTTGGACGTTCTGAGCAGTCTAGGAACCAGCCGAACGGACGTCAACCAAGCGTGGGCAGGTGCCGGTCGGATTCCCCAATCCTTGAAACATGCGTCGATGCCGCGTACCATGATTCCGAAAACGCGTCGTCCAGCGAAAGCAGGTGCGAATGCCGCGATGCCTGTGGCGTCCCGCGGTCGGCGCGGACGCGGCGGGAAGATTGAGGTGAGAGTCTGTGAAACGAAGAGTTCTGACAGTGATCGGCATCGGGGCAGCTGCCTTGGCGGTCCTTTTCGTCCTGCGCTACCTGCTGTCGCCGGTGGACCGCGATGCGACCTCGTCCCAGACCGGGTTGGCCGTTCCGCAGGACCAGCCTTTCAAGGTCCCCCTGAAGCCGTTGAAGAGCCCCGGCAAAGCCCCGTCGGCAGAGCCTGAATCGGGAATCCGCCTGCAGGAGATGCTCGACCAATCCGGAATCACGTTCGTGCATCGCGACGGCAGCAGCGGCCGGCACTTCACGCCTGAAACGATGTCCGCCGGGATCGCCACCTGGGACTACGACGGCGACGGCCTGATCGACATCTACCTGCCCAACGGCGCCGAGTTGCCGGGCGCGGTCTACGACGTCCCGCCCCGCCATGCGCTGTACAAGAACCTTGGTGAATGGCGGTTCCAGGATGTCTCGGAGCAGGCCGGGCTCGGATGTATCGCCTTTGGCTTGGGAATCGCAATCGGCGACTACGACAACGACGGATTCCAAGATATCTACCTCAATAACTTCGGCCCCAATCTTCTGTACCGCAACAACGGCGACGGCACGTTTTCCGACGTGACGGCAATCGCCTCGGTGCCGGGCGTCACCAAGGGCGGCCAACTGGAGAAGAAAGTCGGCGCCGGAGCTTGTTTTCTGGATCTGACCGGAACCGGCCGGTTGGACCTGTTCGCCGGGAACTACATCGAAATCGACCTGTCGACCTATCAGACGCCGATGAAGGGCAACCACGCCTTCTATCCGACGCCCCTGTCCTATGCTCCGGTGCCGAGCACGTTGTATCGGAACGTGGGGGACGGCACGTTTGCGGATATCAGCGGACCCTCCGGCATTGCCGCTTGCGAGGGCCGCTGTATGGGCGTGACCGCCTGTGACTTTGACGCGGACGGCGACAGCGACCTGTTCGTCTGCAACGATGTCATGGAGAATTTCCTGCTCCGCAACGATGGCTGGGCCAAGTTCGAGCAGATCGGGTTCGTGGCGGGGGTGGCGATGAGCCCCAACGCGGAAATGGTGGCGAATATGGCCGTCGACGCGGGTGACTATGACAACGACGGCTGGCTGGATTTCTTCACCACCAATTACGACCGGCAGTACCCGCTGTTGTTGCGCAACCTCCGCGACGGGATGTTCAGCAACGAGACGCTCACCGCCAACGCGGGCCGCAGTACCTACGGACTGGTCAAGTGGGGCTGCGGGTTTGCGGATCTCGACAACGACACGCACCAGGATATTTTCATCGCCAACGGCCACACCGATGACAACGTCGAGTTCGT
>CAIYOB010001232.1 GCA_903927685.1 uncultured Planctomycetaceae bacterium | reverse complement strand
TTTTCCACGACACGCCGTGTCTGCTCTTGGCGGTCATCGGTTGCCACGAGCAAGCACCGATTCAAGTCCTCCTCGAAGATAGTGGTCAGCGTCGTGCTCTCGATGTAGGCAATCGGTCCGTCCTGCTGCACCAGTTCCGTGACCAACCGGCCGCTATCCTTCACTGGGAGCAACTTGGACAATCGGCCCGCCGACAGCATTTCCCGAAGGGCTCGGGTGGCTTCGGCTGTGTCGTCATCCTCCAGTCGGGACCGTTCGCCGACAATGACGAACTTGTGCCGTAGGCTGCCGGGCGGCATGTAGAACAGGGCCTGCGGAGTCAACTGTGTCGCCTGCAAGACAGCTTCGGGAGGAAAGCAACGTGCCGCCGTGTCGATCACGTAGCTCTTGCCGCTGGATGTATGCCCCTGCACGATGGCGGCCAGCGGATTGTCCAGCAACCGAGACACGCCGATCAGGTAGACCGTTGCTACCAACTCCCGCTCGCCGGCCACACCAAGGGCGCTCACGTCGTCGATGACCCGACCCAGCAGGTACGGATCCTCCAGCATGACCTTCGCCTCCGCCTTGGCCGTGCTTGGCATTGCCGCCAGCAATTCCTCCACAGCAGATGGTGCTGACGGTTCCTGCTCGGGCGCCGTGTCCCGTTTGCTGACCAAGTCCGCAGCCAGACGCACCAACACGGATTCCACCGCCTGCTTGTCGATGCCATCGCGCCCCTCGCACAACTTGGCCGCGAACCGCGCACGCTCCGTGTCCCTGGTCAACGCCACGTCATCAACGTGGATTGGATCCCCATCCAGCAGGGCCGTCACCGTCCACTTGCCGTTGCGTGGCTTTTCGCTGGGGACAAGTTCCAGCCCTGCACCGTCCGCCTGCCTTTCGTTTGTGCTCACCGCCTAATCCTCCCTGCCTTCGTTCGAATCGCTAGACGTCGCACGGGAGCGACGTCGATGACCGCTGCCATGTCCTCGGCCGTCGCCCCGCGCCGCTTCCAGTCCCGCGCGTCCTTGATGCCGCTCGGGGGCGTGATGACGCGCACCGCTCGCGAATACGCCACCAACACGGATGCCAGACTCTCCGCGCCACGCTGCCCTGGAGCATCGCCGTCTGCCACGATGACCAGTTCCGCCGGCCGCTGGGCCTGCACCAGTTCCACCAGCAGCTTGACCCCACCCGTACAACTCGGCCGTCCCACTGCCGAGAATCCCAAGTCCAAGAGCGCGGCGCAGTCAGTTGGCCCCTCGGTCACCAGCAGCCGGGCGACGGCGTCCAAGTCCGCCGGCCGGAACAACCCTTCCCGACCACCCTTGACCGAGAGTTTCCGCCCGCTGGGCAGCCGCAGACGAACACCGAGAACATCACCGGCCGCATCGACCATCGGAAACGTGTAGCCACGATGCCGAGCAGACCATCCCACCTGCAACCGCTGCAGGCTGCGAAAGGACAGACCGAGTGAACTGGCCAGCATCTGCAGTTCTTGGGGTTGCAGTCGCTGGGTACACTCTCGCGCGAACAGTCCGAAATCCAGAACCAGCGTTGCCTGGGACCGTTGACGCCCCCGGACAACAACGGACCGCACCGCCCGCCGGTCGTCATCGCGCAGACGGTGGAACCATCCAGCTTCCCCCACGCGTCGATCGCTCTCGACTCGAGCGCAGATCGCCGCCGTGGGCGCGTCGTCAGGGCCAGCGTACAAGCACCAGTCTGACCGCCCGCAGGCGGGGCAGGTTCGGCGCTGTGATACTCGCTTCCATTCGCCACGAGCCATGACTACGCCCCCCGTGCCTGCTGGGCCAGCCACTCGGCCAGTTCGCGAACCGGGATGACCACCCGTGTGCCGATCCGGCAAACAGGAAACCCGCTGGTCCGATCCGCGATCAACGTGTCGATGGTCCGCGCCGAGACGCTCATCGCCTCGGCAGCCTCTTCCCGCGTCAAGGCGACCCTGGGCACAATGCTACGGGTTGTTGGGGTGTCACTTGGCATCAGCCACCCCCTGCAGCGTCGATGCTGCCGCTTTCGCAGCCAGGGCGTCTTGAACCGCCGCCGCGTTGAATAAGTAGCGTTTGCCCGCTTTGAGACACGGAACACGCCCCGCATCCGCTTCCGTCCGCAACCAGTCCTGGGTTACCCCGAGCCGCCGGGCCATCCGCGCCAGTGGGAGGAGATCAGTCATCGCAAGTGTCTCCGTTGGTCAGAGAACCGCCAGCCACATTGGCCAGCACCTGCGATGGATCTTAGAAGAGGGCTCGGGGTAAGCCTGGGGTAAGCCTGGGTCTTTCCTGGGGGCGTCAAGATTTCTTGCTGTTGAGTTGCTGCAGCCGGAATGCCCCCTTGCGGGCTTCAATAATCATCGAGTTCCATGCGGGATGCTTGCCCTTGTCGAAGACGTCCCGCAACCGCTCCCCACCTGCGCCGGCCAACTCCAAGATGGTTTGCTCCCCTACGGCCGGCGTGCCTTGCTCCCAGTGTTCCCAAAGCACCTTGATGCAAGCGGCCTGGGTCGCTGTGAAAACATGGCCTTGGCCGAACCACTTGACGGACCGAAAATCGACGGCGTGGGCCGTATCTCGGTCATCATCACCGGGTGCCATTTCCTGCCGCGTCGCCACTGCGTGGGTCGCAACATCGGACTCCTTGACCTCCGCCGCCTCGTCACGCGACTGCGGATCACAGTCAGCAGTCGTAGGTTCCAATCCGCCGCCTCCCAGACTCGTCCACTGGACCGGATCAACGTCCGTGGCGAGGCGATCGCCTGCCACCGTCAAGTCGTACAACCGGACTTGCTCTCGTCCCCAACCGTGATCTTCGTGGGAAACGAGTCCGCGACGCTCGGCGGCCGGTAACGCTTGACCGAAGCAGAACGAGTAATCCCGTTCCGGTGGGAGACCGGACAAGACCAGCCCGGACACGAACTTCCCCCGCAGATCGTCTTCGGTCATGCCCCCGCCCAAGTCCTTGAAGACTCGAAGAACCCGGCAAAGGTACAGTACCGAGTCCTCGGGTCGCATGTGGGCGTGTTTGTTCGCCGGAACCTCGGCGCTCTCGATCATCGCCGTTGCCCACGCCTTCCATTCGGCGGGCAACTGCTCGAACGGGATCTGGCTTGGGCGCCAGTCGAGCATCAGCCGGAGTTCGTCGTCAGTCACGGCGTTTCTCTACTGCGGTATCGGTCAATGCGCTGCCGCCATCACGGCATGGGCCGGTGGATTGGCATCCGACGTTTCGCTTTCCTCCGGTGCCGCCAGATGCCCGGCGGCCGCTTGGGCCGTCTCGATTTCGATATCGACGAATGCCGTGCCGTCCTCGCGTCGGGGCAGGTCCTTCACCGAGTCCCGCAGGATCTTGATCAGGTTGAAGAACGCCTCGCCGTGGAAGCCTGCCACACCTTCGGCGATCTGCTTGTCCATCTGGGCCAGCTTGACCAACTCGGCCAGCAGTCGCTTGATGGCCACCGCGTGATACTTGATCTTGTTGACGATCGTCGAATCCTTCTGGCCGAAGACCAGGCACAGATCCAGGTCGAGGGCGCGCAGGTACGCCGCCAGGTCGGCCAGCCGCAAGTCTTCGTCATTCCCACTTTCCAGCTTCGAGATGCGGCTCTGGCTGCACCCGATTCGGTCGGCGATGTCCTTCTGGGACAGACCTTCCGCGCTGCGCATCGCAAACAGGTGCTTCACCAACCGCCGGCTGTTCACGCGGCGGTCGAACTCGTCGGCGAACTGCGGACCGTCGGAAACACTGCGGACCATCTCCGCCACGCTCGCGTATTTCGCTTTGGGATCAGCCATTGTCGGAACCCTCCCCTTTCGTTTTTCGCAGCTCGGCGACGAACTCCCGGCAGAGCCCAATGTCGTCCGCCTGGGACCGCTTGTCTCCGAGCGTGATGATGTGCAGAACTTCCGCGTCTTCATCCGGATACACGTACAACCGGGTCTCCGCCAGCGCCTTGCCGCCACCCTTCTGGTCGATGGCCAGCACTCCCAGCGGCTCCGGATGCAAGAACCCTGCCTTGACCTGCTGGACCTTGGCCCCCTCGCGCAATGCGGTCAGAAACGTATCGAGGTTGTCCAAGACGGCGGCCAGTTCCCGCGAGTGCTTCTTTTCGTACCGCTTGTGCCTTCGAAGATAA
>CAIYOB010001231.1 GCA_903927685.1 uncultured Planctomycetaceae bacterium | reverse complement strand
TATCCGGCTTGCGTCGGCTGGGTCAGATTCGGGGCGACGCCGGGCCGGAATGGGATCGGGATCACTTCGTCCGGCGGCGTGTCGTCCACGGGATTGCCCGGCAAATCGTGCAGGAAGATGCCGTCGTCCAGGCGGAAGTACAACGTCGGCGTGTTGTCGTAGGTGTGATTGTCGAACTGCGATCGCCCGGTGTCGCTCGTGTCCGTCTGCGTTCCCGGAGGATTCGTCTGACCGTTGGCCGGGTTGTCGTCCAGTTCCAGGTCGAATGGCGTCGGCGGAGCCGCGTTCAGGACGGTGAGTCCGTAGTTGTTGATGGCGTTTTGCACGCCGACGATCCTCAAGTAATACACCTGTCCCTGGACTGCGGGAATCCGGATGCGTTCGTTCTCGGCAAACGAGTCGCCATCCACATTCAGTTCCGCCGGTCCGTCGTTGTTGCCAAAGTTCGGCCCGTTGCCGGCAATTAGCGTTCCGTCCACGTCGTACAACTCGATGTCCAGGTTGCCGTTGCCCGGCAATCCGGGCCGGAACGGCCCGCCGATCGGACCGATCTGCCCAATCTCCTCAAAGAAGACTTGCAGGTCCAGTGTGCCCGTCACCTGAGCTTCGAACCGGTACCAGTCCGCATCGCCTGCGAGGTTCTGGTTATCACCAAACGGGTTCAGCAACGCCCCGGGATCGATCGTCGGATCCACGTTGATCGCGCCGTCCGCACCCAGGTGCGTCGCCACGAAGCGGTCGTCGTTGTATTCGTAGGGGTCGTGCTTGAAGACCACCAAACGGCTCTTGTCACCCGGGTTGGCGTTGACCGCGGCCCCGGTTTCGTCAACGAATTGCACCCGCTCGATGCCGTCGAATACGTTCTCGAACGCTTCCGCGTTGGCCGGGCCGATCGAGACCGTTCCGGCCGCGTCATCCTGGCTCTTGCGGTAGATCGTCAAGTCGTCAGCGCCGTCGTCGACCAGGACCAGCCGGTCGCCGGCTTCGGTGGCCGAACCTCCGTGCACAACCGCCACCAGGGCGTTGTACACGCCGTCCGTGGCCATGCTGTTGACGGCGGCATCCGTAATCCGGACCCGGATCAAGTCCGCACCGCTGCCAGCCTCGACTCGGACCTCATCCACCGTCCGCGTGCCATCGCCCAGCAGTCCCAGCGTGTCGGTCTGCGTGTCCGAGTTGACCCGGTGCGTCAAGGAACTGGGCAGGGTCTGGTTGATTTCGATCGTGTCATTACCGGAAGTTCCGCTGACCAGGATCGTGTCCCATTCGATGTTGCCCGGGGTGTCACCGCCATCGATCGTGTCGCTGCCGGAGCCGCCGACGAACAAATCTTCACCCGCGCCGCCGTTCAATACGTCGTCGCCACCGCCGCCGTACAGTTGGTCCCGGCCCGCGCCGCCGTTGATCGACTGGGCGTAATCCCCGCCGCTCAACATGTCGTCGCCATCGTTGCCGTTCAACTGGCCAAAGCCGGTAAGCGAATCGTTGCCCTGGCCGCCGTTGATCACCAGGTGGTTCACGTTGGCCAGTGCGGTGCCGAAGATGGCATTCAGGCCGTCCGAGGCAAAGACCAGGTCGTCGCCTTCGTTGGCGTTGAAGGTCAGCGTATCGGCGTCCGTTAGCGAATTGAGGTTGCTGACGTTCACGTCGTACGCCAGACCGGCGATGTTGACCACTCCACCGGCCAGTGCTGTTAGGGCCACGCCGTCCGCCACGGTGCGGCCATGAACCGTAACGGTGTCCAGTTCCGCCTGGACCCCTACGTCCACGTTCACCTGCCGCACATCCGTGGTAAACAGGTCCTGAACCACGACGGCGTCACTCCCGCCCAGACCGTTGATGTCGACCTGTTCGACCTTGCCCATGTCAGCCGTGAAAGGCACCAAGTTGGTCCGTTCGAAGAAGGCTCGCGTCTGGTCCCCTGTCTTGGTCCGCAGCACAAAGCTGTCGCCTGCCGCAGCACCATTGACGACCAGTACATCCACTCCCTCGTCGCCCTCGACGACATCCGAGTTGTCACCGTTGTTCCAGATGAAGCGGTCCGAGCCATCACCTCCGAACAGGTTATCGTTGCCCGTGCCGCCGGTGATGGTGTCGTTGCCCTCGTCGCCATAGATGGCGTCGTTGCCACCCAGGCCCAGGATGGCGTCGTTCCCGGAACCGCCGTAGATCAAGTCGGCCAAGGGCGAGCCCGTGATGCTGTCGTCGCCCGTGCCGCCGTAGATGGTCGCATCCTGCATGCCGGACACATCGACCGTGTCGTTGCCGTCGCCCGCGTTGACCACCTTGCGATAGCCGGCCAGGTTCAAGTCGAGGTCGATGCTGTCGTCACCCGCCAGGGTTGCGACCGTGATTTCGACCAGGTTCGCGCCCGCGGTGACCGGCCGCGTGTTGACGGTGACCGTGTTCGCTGTCGACGTCACGACATCATTGGCGGGCGTGCCGATGATTTCCAGGATGTCGTCCGCAAACGTGCCGCCGCCGATGACCGTCAACGAGCGGTAGCCGCCCAATGACGTGGGGTACACGTGGAACGAGTCGGTGCCATACTGGTTGATCAACTGGACTCCGTCAAATTCCCAGAAGTCGATCGTCTCCCGGCTGTCAATCTGAACTCGATCGCCGAAATCACCGGCATTGATCGTCCAGTGATTGTCCCCGAGAGCCGATGTGGCGCGAACCGTGAGGGCATCGCCCAAATCGCCGCCACCCGTCAACTGCAGGTGCTCCGTGCCGGAGTAGTTCACCGTGACGGCGTTGACATTGACGACTCCATTCGTTCGCGTTGCATCCGGCTGGACCTCGACCGTGTCAACCACTCCGGCCTGGCCGATGATCTCCAGCACGTCGCTTGCGCCCGGGCCCGCGCCGTTGACATTCATCGTCGTCACGGCGGTCGCCGAAGGCACAAGCAGCGTGAAGCGGTCGTCGCCGTCCAGTCCCTCCAGCGTATAGCTCTCGAGACCGTCCGTCAGCAGCGGCAACTGGCTGTTCAGCGATACGCGCCCAATCGCCGCCGACACCCGATCGACCTCAAACTGGTCGCTCGTCGCTGTGCCCAGGGCCACCAGGGTGTCCGCACCGCCCTGCGCGGCAGCCCCCAAGGTCAGCGCGGCGCCCAATCCCAAGTTCTGGTACTGAATCGCGAGCAGTTCGTTGACCCGGACCATCCCTTCATCGCGTCCGACACCCGGAGTATGGACGATGGTGTCATTGCCAGCCGTATCGAGCACGGTCAGGGAATCATCCGCAGTCTCGCCATCGTAAACCAGCGCCTCGAATCCGCCTTCGCTCGAGGCGTATTCGTTGCCGCCGCCAACCGTGCAGGCCACCACAAAGCTCTGGACCAGATGAATCAACGTGTCATACGGAGCGCCCGTGCTGGCCGTCGTGTTGACGCTCAAGGTGCCCGTTTCCGACGTCAGCGGCTGGTATCGCACGCTCGTCGGTCCCGGCGTTTCGAGCTCAAACACATCGCCCTGGTCGCCGGTCACCGCCGACGGCGCTCCTCCCGCGACCCAGGCGTGGACGTTCCAGGCGATCGGGACGCCGCTGACCGGATCCAGGGCCGGGGCCCGGAATACCACATCGTCGTCACCCGCCATCGCATCGACGTACAGGTTGACGGTCGCATCCGCAGC
>CAIYOB010001230.1 GCA_903927685.1 uncultured Planctomycetaceae bacterium | reverse complement strand
GTCGGACCTGTCGGACTTTTCTGCCCGTTGTTTCTGGCGGGCCTTCTGGCGCTGGCGGTACAGGTTTTCGCTGAAACCGCCCTCCTCCAGGAACTTGCGGCCCTGGCTCTCGACTTGCCGCTTCAGCAGGTACACGGCTTGGTGGATGGCGCAGACCATCGCATTCCCGGCGATTTCGGCGTCGGCGTGGCCGACGAAATCGGCCAGCCCCGCCAAGCCTGTCAGCCGGACGGTGCCCGCCGGCGCCGGCGGTAGGTTGGTGACGTGATCGTGCCGCAGCCGCTCGCGCATCGCCACGGCTTCGCGCGACTCCTTGGGCCAGACACGCAGACCGTTCTGCCGCAGGAAGCTCTCGTAATCGGGCAACAGTTCGTCGCTCAGGCTGGCGCGGGCGACGTTGGTCAGCAGCATCTCGCTCTTGCGCGAAGTTGCCGCCGCCCCGCTGCCTTCGCTGATGTTCCGCACGCCGCTGCGGGCGGCCTGGACCATCTGGTCGCACATCCGCCGATCATTCCCCAGGAACCGTCGACAGAAAACCACCGTGGCGTCATAGACCGCTTCCGCGACCGCATAGCTCCGCAGCTTGCGGTAGCCCCCGTGCGGCATCAAGGGCGTGTCGTCCTGGTTCATGAGGTGCTCCTCGCCGGTTCCCAGCGCCAGGCTGCCACCATCCGCTGGTTCCAACATCATCGCCCACCAGCCTACCAGCGTCTCGCCCGAATGCAAATCAGGTAGGTGATCTGTGGCGTTGAACGGCCTTTTCGGCGGGTGAACCTTCCTGCGGGCTGAGTGTCTACCAGGCATGAGTCTGACCGAGTACCAAGCCGACCATGCGATTTGCCTGCGTGCCGCCGAGGATCTGCTCGGCGAACCGGCGCGCGCCGTGGATCTGAGTCTGTCGCTGCAGCTGCTGTTGCGGCCCCAGCTGCGGTTCGAGGCCCGGGGCGGGGTGCTGGGCGGCGAGGCGATCGTGAGCCTGGACACGGAACAGGACGGGCGGTGCCTGACACTGGGTCTGGAAAGGTACCGCATCGAGGGCGACCTGCCCCTGCGGATTGTCCACGTTCGCTTTCCCTACGACGACTATGACGCGGCGGCCTATTATCAGTTCTGGGCCGTGCCGCAGACTCAGTTCCGGCGGTTCTACCGCGTCGTCAAGCGGCTCCAACGCCAAGCCCAGGTGGTCGAGCCGCCTCTGCTAGCCGCCGACGGGTTGGAACGGCTGTGGAACAACACGATCGGCTTCCTGCGGCACGGTCGGCGACGGCTCAAGGATTTCGGCGTCCCGGCCAAGCGGGGCGTGCTGCTGCTGGGCGAACCGGGCAACGGCAAGACGATGGCTGCCCGCTGGTTGCGCGGCGAGTGTCAGCGGCACGGGTTCGACTGGCGGTCGGTGACCGCTGAGGGGTTTGCCGAAGCCACGCGCAGCGGTGAAGCCAGCCAACTGTTTGAACTGAGCAAACCCGGCGTGGTGTTGTTCGACGACGTTGACTTGGCCGTCCGCGACCGTGAGCAATTCGGGGCGACCGCCGATCATTCGACATTCCTGGCCGGGCTGGACGGCGTCGACGTCCGGCATGGGGTGGTCTACGTGTTCACCACGAATTCCGACCTGGGTGATCTGGATCCGGCCTTTCGCCGGCCCGGGCGGATCGACGTCGTCATGCATTTCCCCTGTCCCGGCGAGGCTCTGCGGCGGCAGATCGTCGAATCGCGGTGGTGCGCCGAAATGCGCGGAGCCCTCCATCTCGACAGGATCGTGCGCCAGACCGACGGACTGAGCTTTGCCGAACTGGAGGAACTGCGGAAGCTGCTGATCCTCCGCTACCTGGACACCCAAACCTGGGATTGGCGACGGGCTTGGGCCGACTTCGAGACCGGCCGCGGACAGACCCACCGTCGCGGCATCGGCTTCCTGGACGCGGTCCGGCCCCCGTCGGCCGTTGCCTGATTGGCACTCGCTCATCCTCCCGTGGAATTGCTTATCCGTCGGGCCGCGCCTGGACGAAGACTCCTGATGCCCGTCGTTTCGCCCTGCGCGAGCCCCCAACCGCTGCAGGATCCGGAGCCAATTCTGCCAACCGGATGAACTGGAACAGAATTTGTCGATTTTTTTGTTGACAGGAGGGGTGGCAATTCCTATTTTAATGGCACTAATTTAGCGAAAGTCTCGGGAATTTTTCCTGCGTTGATCTGGCGCAACAGCTCGATTCGAGTGCTTCAGTCTTCTTCGTGTTCTTTCGCGAAAGGGTCGTTCGATGGTCCGTCTGTTCCGAGGACGAGACGCATTCACGCTCGTCGAATTGCTGGTGGTGATTGCCATCATCGGGATCTTGGTCGCCCTGCTCTTGCCGGCAATTCAGGCCGCGCGGGAAGCTGCGCGGCGGACGCAATGCGTCAACAACCTGAAGCAGTTTGGGTTGGCGTTGCAGAACTATCACGACGTGTACAAGCGGTTCCCGACCGCGGGCGTCAGCCACGGCTGGCACCCAGGGCCCAATTGCACCGGCAACGAGCCGAATCACTATTGCCTGGAATGGGACACGGGCGAGACCAGTCCGGCGATCGGCTGGCAGGTCCGCATCCTGCCGTTCGCCGAGCAACAGCAGTTGTGGGACACGGTACAGCCCGAAGGCGACCAGCGGCACATTGCGTATTTCAATGTCACGGTCGCTGGCAAGCCTGCTCGGCTGACACAGGTCCCGTACACCCGCTGCCCGTCGGACGCCAGTGAAGGCCAGGACAGCAACTGGGCGCCGTCCAACTATACCGGCAG
>CAIYOB010001229.1 GCA_903927685.1 uncultured Planctomycetaceae bacterium | reverse complement strand
GTTGTCCAGGCTAGGTACTGGGGTGCCTGGGGTCGAGTGCAGCGAGCCCCCAGCGGAAAGAACTGGGGGCTCGCCACTCGTACCTCGTGGCTCGACCCCAGCCACCCAACCCCAATTCTCGGCTTGGACGACGCAGTAGGCTGTTTCTGCGCGGCCGCTCTGTCACAGGTTCCGGCGCAGGTCCAGGACCAGCGGGCGGTCCTTGCTGGCGTACCAGCGTTTCCACGCTTCCTCATCGTAGCCGAAGTTGATACCCGGGTGGAGGGCGATCAGGGCATTCAAGACGCCCTCGTTCTGCAGCTTCCTCTCGATGACCTGGGGGCGTCCCCCGGCGCTGAACGAATTGCCGCCGCCGCCGGGCCCGGTGCCGAACCCGGCGTTCGTCTGGCCGGGATTGCCGCCGGAGCTTTGGATGACGAACTTGTGCTCGGTGATCAAGGCGTTGATCAACGCCGGTGTGGCCGTCGCGTCCTGCAGCGCGCCCAGGCACAAAGCGGCCCGATTGACTTTCAGATTGTCCTTCGATGTCAACAGTTTTTCGCAGGACCGCACGGCTTGCGGCGCGCCGAATTCGCTCAGTTGGTCCAGGCACGCTTCGCGGATGTGCGGGTCGGTGTCCTCCAACGCCCGCTTGATAAACGCGGTCCAGCCAGCTCCGCACCGCAACCGGCCTAGCACCTCGATGGCCACCAACCGCAGTTCGCGCGACTCGCGCGTGTCCTCGACGATCTCGGCCAACGCGGGCCCGGCAGCGACGTCGCGGATGTCCCGGAGCGACTCCAACGCTTCCTGTTCCTTGCCCCGCCGCTTGGTGATCGCCGTCCGCCAGACCTTGACTTTCTGTCGCCAGTCCTTGACCAGCTTGTCCTGTTTCTCCGCCGCCTGCTCCAAGGCCACGTCCTGGACGATCCGCCACGCGCCGCGATAGCGGACGTATCCGCGGCCCAGCATCCAATCGTCGGTCTTGACCCAGTTGCCCTCGACCTTGCTGTACCCCAAGCCGTAGCGGGCTTCGGCATGCTCCGGATCCAGCTTCAGGATCTCTTGCAGATGGAATTCCCGCTGCTGTTTCAAGCTGCGGCGGCGGCATTCCTCGGCCATCGCCCAGTGGCCCTCGACGGTCGGCGGTATGTTCGGCAATGCCTGCTGATACCAAGCCAGATCCTCGGAGATCGTCAAGACTCGATCCACCTGGGCAGAAACCAGTTTGACCGTCCCTCCCGTCTCCGTCCGTACCAGGTAAGCCTGACGGGGGTTCTCCTCCGGGTTCAGCAACTGGCCCTCGATCTGGCCCCCGGTCACCAGCACAAATACGGCCCCGCAGGCCGTCGGAGCAGAGGCGGCAGCCCACAAACCACACAGGCACCAAGTTGCGGCAATAAGTGCTCGACTCATATTCTGAAGTATAAGGTCTAGGCGGGTACGGGGGCAATAAAAGCTGAAGGGGCGGGCCGGGGATCGGGTAGGTAACGGAACTGCTTGCGACATAGCCACTTGCGGCAAGTAGCTGGCAGCTTTGCCGCTTGGTCCTGGAAGATAAACAACCGGCGGCACGCGACATTGACCAGGATTCTGTCCTTTCATGGATCTGACTTTTCCTGTCATCGGCTCAGACGCCGCCAGTCCCTCATCGCGGACCAGTGCGTTGTCCAGGCTAAATGTTGGGGTGCCTGGGGGCGAGTGCAGCGAGCCCCCAGTGGCAAGAACTGGGGGCTCGCCACTCGTACCTCGTGGCTCGACCCCAGCCACCCAACCCCAATTCTTAGCCTGGACAACGCACCAGGTTTCTGCTTCGTTTGCCCGCCTGTCACGCCCCACGCTCGGCGAACTGCGGTATAATCCGGCCCGCGGGCCGGATGACGAAGCCGATCCCCACACAGCCAAGGTTGACACCGTGAATCAGCAACTGCTCCCCGTGGAATCCGACGACCGCGACCCGCTGTTGGCCAGCCTGCGACTGGCCCTTGTTCCCGGCGTCGGGCCGGTGACTCGGCAAGCGCTCCTGGAACGTTTCGGATCTGCCGCCGCAGTCCTGGCCGCCGCGCCCAGCCAGCTGCGCGACGTCGCCGGGGTGGGCACGACTCTGGCTCGCAAGATCGTGGCTGCCAACGAGGAAGTGGACGCGGAACGCGAACTGAACCTGTGCCGCGAACGTGGACTCACGCTGCTGGCCGACACCGACCCGGCGTATCCACGTTTGTTGCGCGAGATCCACAACCCGCCGGCGTTTCTGTTTGTGCATGGCGAACTGAAACCGGAAGACGCGCTGGCCGTCGCGATCGTCGGCACGCGGCATGCCACCAGCTACGGTCGTCAGCAGGCCGAACGCCTGGCGGCCGGTCTGGCGCGAGCCGGGTTGACGATCGTCAGCGGACTGGCCCGCGGCATCGACGCCGTCGCTCATCGGGCCGCGATGCAAGCCGGAGGCCGAACGCTGGCCGTGCTGGGCAGCGGCGTGCTGAACATCTACCCGCCGGAACATCAGAGTTTGGCTGACGAGGTCCGAGGTCACGGCGCCTTGATCAGCGAGAACCCGCCTTTGAGCGAACCCGTCAGCGGCGCCTTCCCGCAACGCAACCGGTTGATCTCCGGACTGTCGCTGGGCGTAATCGTGATCGAAGCTGCGGAACGGAGCGGGGCCTTGATCACCGCTCGACACGCCATGGAGCAAGGCCGGGACGTGTTTGCCGTTCCCGGCCGCGTGGACAGCCGCACGTCACGCGGCTGCCATCGCCTGATCCGCGACGGCGCCAAGCTGGTCGAGTGCGTCGAAGACGTGTTGGACGAGTTCGGCCCCCTGGTCGAAGCCGCTCCGCGCCCCGACGGCACGGTGATGCACCATCCCGCCGAGTTGCAGCTGAACGAACTGGAACGGCAGGTGCTGAACGCGATCACCAGCGACGCCATCAGCATCGACCGCGTCGTCGAAACCTGCGGCCTGCCCGTTCAACGCGTACTGGCCACCATCAGCGTCCTGGAAATGCGCAGCTTGGTCCGCCGCGTCAGCGGCAACAGTGTGCTGCGGAGGTAGGGAGTCCACAGCGGACAGTCGAGAATCGAGAGTCTAAGCTTGGGTGGCTGGGGTCGAGCCGCGAGGTACGAGTGGCGAGCCCCCAGTTCTCGCCACTGGGGGCTCGCTGCACTCGACCCCAGGCACCCCACCATTTGGCCTCGACGGCGCACGGGAGCGCTCGCTCCTGATTGGCGCTCCCCGCTCGTCGCTCCCTGCTCGCCGCTCCCTGCTCGTCGCTCCCTGCTCGCCGCTCTTCCTCACTCCCACTCGATCGTGGCGGGTGGCTTGGAGCTGATGTCGTAGCACACGCGGTTCACGCCGCGGACTTCGTTGATGATCCGCGTCGAGATCCGGGCCAGCAGGTCGTAGGGCAGGTGCGTCCAGTCGGCGGTCATGAAATCGTCGCTATTCACACAGCGGACGGCGATCGCGTCCTCGTACGTCCGCGCGTCGCCCATGACCCCGACGCTCTGCACCGG
Organism: uncultured Planctomycetaceae bacterium; assembly: GCA_903927685.1. Next base: position 3,704 of record CAIYOB010001229.1, on the reverse strand, counting down.
CAGCAGGACGGCGAACGCCTGGGCGGTGCTGCGGTACAAGCCGGCCGCCTTGATCTCCTCGACCACGATCGCATCTGCTTCACGGAGTACATCCAGCCGCTGCCGCGTGACTTCGCCCAGGCACCGCACGGCCAGCCCCGGCCCGGGGAAGGGGTGCCGCCAGACCAGGTCGTCGGGCAAGCCCAATTCCTTGCCCAGACTGCGGACTTCGTCCTTGAACAGGTCACGCAGCGGCTCGATCAGCTCGAACCCCAACTCGGCAGGCAGGCCGCCCACATTGTGATGCAATTTGATCGTCGCAGCCGGCCCGTCGGGCGCCGCGCCGCTTTCGATCACGTCCGGGTACAGGGTCCCCTGGGCCAGAAAGCGAGCATCCTCGATCCGGCGAGCCTCGGTCTTAAAGCACTCGATGAACGCGTGCCCGATCCGGCGCCGCTTCTCCTGCGGATCGGTGATTCCGGCCAACGCCGACAGGAAACGCTCTTCGCCGTCCACCACGTGCAAATCGGTCTGGAAGTGGCTGCTGAACTCGGCGATCACGGCCTCCTGTTCCGCTTTGCGTAACAGGCCGTTATTGACCAGGATGCAGGACAGCTGGGGCCCGATGGCCTTGTACAGCAAAGCCGCCGTGACCGCCGAGTCCACTCCGCCCGACAGCCCGCAGATGACCCGCCCCTCGCCCACTTGGGCACGCACGCGATCGATCGTCTCGCGGGCGAAATCACCCAAGTGCCAAGTGCCTTCGCAGCCGCAGACGATCGCCAGGAAATTGTGCAAGATCGTGCTGCCTTGCGGCGTATGCGTGACCTCGGGATGAAACTGCAGTCCGTACACCGGCCGACTCCGATGCCGCACGGCCGCGATGGGACACGTGTCGGTCTGGGCCAGCGGCAGGAAATCGTCTGCGACACGAAAGACCTGGTCGCCGTGGCTCATCCAAACGGTCGTCTCCCGCGCGACCCCAGCGAACAAGTCGTGCTCGCCGGTCACGTGACAGCGGGCCCGGCCGTACTCGCGCGACGGAGCGCCGTCCACCTTGCCCCCCAGGATCTCGCAGACCAACTGCATCCCGTAGCAGATGCCTAGCACGGGGATGCCCAGATCCAACAGTTCCGGATCACACCGCGGGGCGCCCGCTTCATACACGCTCTTGGGGCCGCCCGAAAAGATGATCCCGCGCGGATGATGCGCCCGGACACGCTCCGCCGAAATGTCGTGGCGGACAATTTCACAATACACGTTCTGTTCGCGGACGCGGCGGGCAATCAACTGCGCGTACTGCGAACCGAAATCCAGGACCAGCACACGCTCGTCCGAGGCACGACTGGCCGTGGGGGAAGACTCCGTACGGGTTTGGGTCATGGACTGCAGCCCCTGCGAATCGCCAACGAAAAACTCCCGCCTCGTGCTTCGTCAAGGCGCTTCAGTCCACACCAAGCACGAGCTAACCGGGCGGGATTTGCCAAACCGCGGATTATACGGCTCCCGCTCGGCGCCGTCTAGCGTGCCGGTGCAGCGGGATGTCGGCCGCGGGATATGCCGTCGCCACAAGATTTCGGTCCGCTTTCCGCTGCCCTCAGACCTTGGTATCCTGTCTGGGAGTCAGAATTCCAAGGCACCCGACAGGAAATCGCCTAACCAGATTGACCTTCTCCAGAATGACGCGGTAAAGACAATCATGCCCAGGAGACTGCCATGCGCTCAATCCTCACCCTAGTCCTTGTGTCCCTCGGCGCGTTCCTCGGCACATTCTGCAGCCCGGCGCTGGCGGAAGATGCCAAAGCCCCGCGGCCAAACATCCTGTTCATCATGGCCGACGACATCGGCTGGGGCGATTTCCAGTGCTACAACCCGCAGGGAAAAGTCCCGTCGCCCAACATCGACCGGCTGGCCCGCGACGGCATGCGGTTCACGGACGCCCACACCCCGGCTGCCTTGTGCGCCCCCACGCGGTACACGGTGGCCACCGGCAACTACACTTGGCGAGGGCGATCCCCGGGCGGCACGTGGGGCTGGAATCAAGCACCCCAATTCCTGCCCGGCCAGAAGACCGTCGGCCACTTGCTGCAGGCTGCCGGCTATCGCACAGCCCTGTTCGGCAAGCTCCATTTCGGGGGCGAGTTCGAGTCGGCGCCCGGCGGGCAACCGGACTTCACCAAACCGATGAAGACCGGGCCGATCCAGTGGGGATTCGATTACTCGTACGTGCTGCTCGGAGGCCATCAGGCCCCGCCTTTCCTGTTCTTCGAGAACAACCGCGTCGCAGGCGACCCGACGCAGGTCACTCAGTTGGAGGCCGGCCCGCGGAACGGCGGTGTCGTCCCGGTGCCGGGACCGGGGCTGCCGGATTGGGACAGTCGCCAGGTGGGCCAGACGCTGGTGGAAAAATCGCTGGCGTTCATCGACCAGGAACGGGACAAGCCGTTCTACATCCACCTGTCGACCGACGGGGCGCATGGCCCCTACACGCCGCCGGACACGCTGCTGGGCACGCCGGTCAAGGGCGAATCGAAAATGTCGCCCAAGACGGACATGGCCTACGAAGTGGATGTCGTGGTCGGCAAGTTCGTTGAAGCCTTGGAGAAGCGAGGGCTGCTCGAACGCACGTTGATCGTTGTGACCAGCGACAACGGTGGCATCCCCGCGGATCGCGAGCACGGCCACGATGCCGTGGGCGGCTTGCGCGGTTCGAAATCCCAGATCTGGGAGGGCGGTCACCGCGTGCCGTTCGTCGTGCACTGGAAAGACCATGTTCCGGCCGGCGCCGTCCGGCGGCAAGTGATCGGCACCCACGATATCGTGCCCACCTTTGTCGACCTGGCGGGCGGCAAGTTTGAGGCCGATCAGATGCTGGACAGCGTCAGCTTGGCGCCGGTGCTGCTCGGCCAGCGGGGCGACGATAATCCGGTGCGCCAGACGCTGTTGATCCAAAGCAGCCCGGGCCGCGACGCGTTGACCGAACGCGACCCGCAACTGCCCAAAGTCGCCAAAGGAGCGGCGAAGAAAACCGCCCAAGGCCGCCAGGCCGCGATGAACAAAGCCTGGAACGAAATCGCGAAGAAAGGGGCCAAGTCGGGCAGCGACGGCATGGCCCACGCCTTGCGCGAAGGTCCCTGGAAGCTCGTGTTCAACATCGAGCACGACAAGCCCGTTGCGTTGTACAACCTGGACGACGATCTGGTCGAGCAGCAGAATCTGATCGCCGACGCCGCCCAGTCGGAGCGCATTCAGCGGATGGAAAAGCTGTACCGCGAAATCCGCGCGTCCCGCCGTAGCGTCCCGGTCGTCGGAGGAGACTGAATCCAGCCGTTCCTGGCTTGACGCAGCACGAGCGAATAGGGCGAGATTCGCCAACCGTCGCCTCGCAAGGCCGCCGATCGACGTCGTCTGGCGCGCCGTCGCCGAGCGGGGGCGGACCGCGGGGCTAGAACCGCTTTCCGGTAACCAGAGACGGTGGTATCATATCCGCGCGTCCTGGTCGCGGGCGGCGGGATCGCCCAGCGGGAAATGGACGGCACCGGGACACGGAAATGGTCGAGGCGGCGTATAAACTGTCGTTTACCGCGGGGGGGCTGCTGGTCGCGGAATCAATGATCGTGGCGGAGGAATATGCGCGGACGGGAAACTGGATACAAACCAACGAAACCGTCCGGAATGAGAATCTGTTGCGCGCGCGGACGGCCAGCGCCGGCGACCGCCTGGCC
>CAIYOB010001228.1 GCA_903927685.1 uncultured Planctomycetaceae bacterium | reverse complement strand
CCTTCCCCATCAGCCCTTCGCGGACTGGCCCCCTTGGCCCCGTCCCACTGGCCCCCGCCCAAGCCGCCGCCGACATGTTTCGCAAGGGCGGTGGCACCGGCAATGATCTCGACGCACTCGCTCGCGACACCTTTCCTGCGGCCGAAACTCCCGTGGCCTTGACTCTCGACGGGCCATGGCAAGTCGAGTTTCCCGAGGGCTGGGGCGCGCCGCGCACGGCGAGCTTTGAGAAACTGCAAAGCTGGACCGAGTCCGACCATGAAGGGATTCGGTCCTTCTCGGGCATCGCCACCTATCGGAAGTCGTTCGAGTTGCCCGGCTCGCTGGCTGACAAGGGCAGGTTGTTCCTTCAACTGGGCGACCTGGCAGAAATCGCCGAGGTTACGCTCAATGGCAAGCGGTTGGGGCTGGCGTGGTTGCCGCCCTATCGGATCGAGATTTCCGGGGCCGTTCGGGCCGGCACGAATCAGTTGGAGATCCGGGTGGGCAATCTCTGGGCCAACCGGTTGAACGCCGATTCGTTGCTGCCCGAGTCGCGCCGTTTCACGCGCAGCAACCTCGACCGGATTCAAACCGATCCGACCTCCGATAGCGGCTATGGCCGTGTTCCACGCGGCAAGGCCCGGCCTGTTTACACGCAGATTCCTCCGTTGATGCGGTCAGGGCTGTTCGGGCCGGTTCAGGTGATCACGCCCGGAGATTCTTCGACTGATGCTAAGGTTGGCAGGGCGGTTCCACGAGCTGAGGGCGGACTGCAATTACTCGGCAACCGTTTCCTCACCTTCAACACCGTGGTGCGGGTCAACCAGATCGAGGTGACTCGCGACAAAGTCGAGGGCGAGGATGAATCGAGCATCCATTCGCCGCGCGAGGCCCGCATCTTCCGTGAGGCCATCGCTGAGGCTTGGCCGGGTGCATGCGTCACTTGGGCGTTTAGTTGGCAGGCGCTCCATGATCCGCGGCCTGACTACGGCGAGTTGCGCGGTCTCGTCGTGTCCTATCACAAGCAGTTCGGCGACGAGATCACGTTCATCCCCGGCGCCTACTTTGCCAACATGTACAACACCCGCGAACAGGTGAATCGCGACCTCCACGAGGGGCTTCAGCGGGTTTCCGAAATCGTCGGCGACGGCTACCGCCCGAAGAGCGTGGTCGCCGGATTTCTCGCCGCCGAAAACCTCCGCTACCTCGCCGAGAAGGAAAGCATCCACGTCTGCCAGGGCAACATCTGGAGCCAATACGCCGTGGATAACGGCGACGGTGAGGGCTCCATCTGCTACCCGTACTACCCGTCGCGCGAGCACTTCTGCAAACCCGCCCGCGGCCAGGACGACTTCATTGATTGCGTCAACCTCGACGGCTGGACCGTAGACTTTCTCTGCGCCCGGATTCCCGGCGCACGCACTGTCAATGGCGAGCGTTGGCGCAGCCGCCAGGGCGTCGGGCCCATCGAGACGCTGCTCGACCTGGGCACCGAGCGCGGCCTCAAGGCGATGCTCGCCACCACCGCCACCCATTTCGACGACGGCTTCGCGCACAACGGCTTCGCCTGGGTGACCTGCGGCTGGGAGATGTGCCTGGTCGAGGGCCGCAAGATCTACGGCTATGGCGGCCGCAATGGCATGGAAGGACTCCGGCTCTGGCTCACCGAAATCCGCAAACGCTGGCCCGACACCAGACTCATCACCCAGGGGGAGTTCGGGGAACTTTGGCGTGCGCGTTTCAGGAACAATGACAAACTCGACTATCGTTTCGTCCACCGCGGCTGCGGCATCCGCGCCTCGGAAGCCGACAAGGAAATCCGCTGGTTCATGAACCGGGATTTCCGCCTCGCCCTTCTGCGGAACTGGAAGGAAAACGCCACGCCAACGGTGATCGATTTCACGCGCTACGATCTCCCGGCCAAGGAACCGGCCGACCCCGAACCAGGCAAACACTCCCGCAACTGGAGCCTCATGGACCGCATCAACCAAAAAGGCACCCGTCCGCAAGACCAGCCCGTCGCGCTCACGGAATTGACCACCGACGAGCAATCCCTTATCCTGCGACACTACCCGAAGTTGATCCCTTCCGGCGCAAACGCCGAGTAACCAAAGGCTGACTATGACAAGCATCCGCAATACTATCACCTCGCAGAACACCCTTATGAAACGCAGAACTTTTCTCCGCACGGTCGCCGGACTTGCCGCCAGCACGGCCTTTCCGCACTTCGCCATCGGCAAGCCAGGCAAGTCCGCGAACGGCAAACTGAACATCGCGTTCATCGGTTCCGGCGGCTGGATCGCCCAACAGCCCTACAGCCAGGGGTGCAGCGAGGAGAACCTCGTCGCCTTCTGCGATGTGGACCGGGACCAATGCGCGGAGAACATGAAGAACTGGAGAACCACCCAGCCCTTCTTCGACGATTTTCGAGTGATGCTCGACAAGATGCACAAGGAAATTGATGCAGTAGTTGTTTCCACGCCCGATCACACGCACTTCGCGGCCACGCTGGCGGCGATGGAGCGGGGGATCCACGTTTACACCCAGAAACCGCTCACGCATAACATCTGGCAAGCCAGGACGCTGGTCAAAGCCAGGGAGCGTTACAAGGTGGTCACGCAGATGGGCAATCAAGGACATGCGACTAACTCGATTCGGCAGTCGGTCGAAGCCTACCGGGACGGCGTGATCGGAGAGGTGAGCGAAGTCTTTGCCCACAACGGCGGCCCCGAGATGGGCGGCAGACATTTCGCAAACCCTGCCACGATGCCGCCCCCCGTCTCCCCAGTGCCCGCGGGTCTCGCCTGGGATCTCTGGCTTGGGCCTGCGGACAAGCGGGATTTCTATCGCGACTACCTGCCCTACAAATGGCGGGCTTTTTACGACTTCGGCTCGGGCATCCTCGCCGACTGGGGAACCCACACCCTTGACACGCCGGTCTGGGCGCTGGATCTCGATCCGCCGACGGTGGTGGAGTGCCTGGAGCGCAGGCCTTCGCTGGAGGGCGTCATCCCGGCTGGCAGCCGGATCAAGTATCACTTTCCCGCCAATGCGAAGCGCGGTCCGGTGGTGCTCCACTGGTTCGACGGCCCGCAGGACTGGTCGAAGGTCGGACGCATAGACCGGTTCGAGGCTGATCATGCCGCCTATCTGGGACGCGCCTGCTGGATGGTCGGCACCAAAGGCATGATCGGTTGCGACACCCATGCGGGATCATCCACCATCCTACCCGTTGAAGCACGCAAGGAATGGCAAGCGAAGCCACCCGCCAATCCCATCCCCCGCGTCAACGGCGGCCCGTTCCGCGAGTGGTTGAATGCAATCAAGCAGACCGGCCCGGAACCCGGATCCAACTTCACCTACTCGGCGAAGCTGACCGAGATCATTCTCCTCGGGGTGCTGGCCCAGCGCTTCAATACGCGCATCGAGTGGGACGCCAAGGCCGGCCGCATCACCAACCACCCGGAGTTGAACGCTTTCGTCAAAGAACCGGCCCGCGAAGGCTGGCGCTACGGCGAGAACCTCTAGAACCACATGCACACGCTGCCCCAAAAGTCGTTGCTCGCAGTCTTCTCCGCCGTCCTGTTTGTAGCTGAGTCGCACGGTACCGAACCGAAACCGGGAATCGCCGATCTGAAGCCGGACATCTTGAAGCGCGAACCTGGATCGAAACCATACTCTCGAACAACTAATCACCTATGAAAACTGCACTTTAGACGAAGTCTGCACCAGAAGGGGCAAATTGCTCTTGGCAAAAAAATGGCTCTCGGCGATGGTGGGTGGTAGCAACAAACATCCGATCCATCGGGAGAGCCAAGGATGGCTAAGCGTAAACGAATTTCGCGGCGTCCGCAACCCAAGCACAAGAAACAGCAGAAGTCCCAGCACGATAAGCGGAGGCGTCTTCAGAGCCCCAACCCCCAGCGCCAGAAAACAACCCACGCCAGAGTGCCGTTGACCGGCGCGATTCAGACGGCGGTCTCCCTGCTGCAGGCCGTGCTGGACCGGAGGATAGCCTTCCGGCTGGCCATCATCATCGCCGGTATGTTTCTGGCGGGTGATCGCCGTACCGCCAGTGCCTGGTTCGTCGCGGCTGGCGTACAGGATGATTGGGACCGCTTCTACGATTGCCTGATCAGTGTGGGGCGGACCTCCGAAAAGTTGGCCACGGTCATCCTCGGCCTGGTTGTCCAGAAGCTCGCTCCGAGATTCGGTGATCGCATCTTGCTGGGGATGGATGACTCGCCTACGTCTCGCTATGGTCGGCACGTGGAAGGTGCCGGCGTCCATCACAATTCGACGCGAGGACCGGCCGAGGGCGAGTGGCTGTACGGACACAACTGGGTCTGCTTGGCATGGCTGGCAAGGCATCCGGCGTGGGGCGTGATCGCCTTCCCACTACGCTCGATGTTGTACGTCCGCAAGGTCGACGTCCCGAGACTGACGGAGAAGTATGCTTGGGAATTCCGCACCAAACATCAACTCGGCGTGGAGTTGTTGACTTGGTTCAAGCAGCAACTCCGAGAGCTGGGGCTGGAGACGAAGATCTGGTTGGCGGTCGATGGTGCCTATGCCACGCGGCCGTTCCTTCTCCCCGTACTTGGTCTGGACATCGTGGTCGTCAGCCGCTTGCGAAAAGATGCCTGTCTCTACGACTTGCCTCCCGCGGGTTCTCACGGGAACCGGATTTACGGCAAGAACAAGATCAGCTTGGCGAAGCGTGCCGCGCATCAGCAGGGCTGGGAGACGATGACCTATCACTGCCGCGGCGAGGAAGTGACTCGTCAGTACAAGACGTTCCTCGCGACCTCGAGACTCGTCAGCGCCCAGATCCGCGTCGTCATCGTTCGCTTCGAGGATGGCGGTTGGGCACCGTACTTCTGCACGGACACCTCGGCGGACGTCCGCGAGATCCTGGAAGCCGCGGCCTCTCGTTGGTCGATCGAAGAACACTTCCACGACGTCAAGGAGGTGTGGGGCGCGGGGCAGCAACAAGTTCGCAACATCTGGTCGAACTTGGGGTGCTGGCATTTGAACCAGTGGCTGTATACGCTGGTCGAGTTGTGTTGCTGGGACCTCAACCAAGCCGAGTTGACCGACCGCCGAGACCGTTCTTGGGACAACCCCGACCGTCGTCCCTCGCATGCCGACCGCCGACGCGCGATTTCCCGGGAAATGCTGCAGAAACAATTCCTGGCCACTCTGCCTCAAACCCTCAACGATCGAAAACTACAAACAATCCTCGAAACCCTATTTGCCCTCGCTACTTGACTGTCTAAAGTGCAGTTCCTTACTCTTGGCCCTGAACAACGCAAAGCACAGCGTGCGGAACGCCGCATGGGACCGGTTGAGAAGAAACGTCATCGAGGCGCCGGCCGCCGCTGCTCCGTGAACTTGCTGCACGCCGCGGTGTTGAGGCGGTGGTCACGCAACATTCACGAAGTCGAAATCTCGCCGCAACTTCCAACCGGCATCGGCTTCGACCTGAAGGCACCAGATTGGCTTGATTCACCGCGTTGAACTGATCCGGCAGCCAGGCCGAACCGCTTCAGCGATTCCGCGCGAGTCCATTGTCGATCAGCCGTTCCTGGCCGTGAGGGAATGAGGGCGGGAATTCCGAACCGAGGTTCAAAGCAATTCGATGAACTGCCGGAGCTGAGCGACCTCTGGGTGAGTCCTTGGCTTTCCAGCGTCGCGAGGAGTTCCTCGGCTGTCCTGGGCGGGTTTTGCAGACTCGCCCGTTGCCGTTTGACGGCCGTGCAGACCGCGCCCGGAGCAACATCGAGAAGGAACAGAAGGAAGTCATCCGGATGCAGGGGCTCGATATCGAACAGAGCGAGCGTCGGCGCGGGGAAGTCGGAGAGGTTGTAGGTGACGATGACGTCGGCACGGGCACGGATCGCAGCCGCCAGGACATGGCGGTCGTCTGGATCAGGCAGCGAAAGGGTCGCGATCAAGTCCTCGTAGCCGCTGACGAGGCAGTCGCGGACGGCATCGTTCATCAGGCTTGGCGTTCGTGCCAGACGCTCGGCGGAAAGCCGTGGGTTGTCCTTGAGGACGTTCCGCAGCCATTCATCGTGGATCGTGTCGGTCCACCTCGCACGCACGAGTCCGGCCTGGGCGAGCCGGATCAGGAGATCGCGCAGCGGGGCTGGATAAAGGACGTTCGCGCGTAGATAGCGGTGACGGGGTAGTGCATCAGTAGCCCAACCCCAGCTCTTGTGCTTCCGCGGCCAATTGGTCTAGCGTCCTCGCCCGGGCCTCGTCATCCTTGCGCTTATAGGCCATCAGGTCGTCGAAGCGGACGCGTCGGTACTTGCCGACGGTGCGAAAAGGCATTCTTCCTTCGTCCAGCAGCTTGACCAGATACGGACGCGAGACATGAAGGAGGTCGGCGGCCTGTTGCGTGGTCAGTTCGGCGTGATTGGGAATCAGCGTAACCGCGTTGCCCTGCGACATTTCGGTCAGCAGATGCAGAAACAGCCGCAGCGCGGATGCCGGCACCGCGAGCGCCTCTTGCTCGCCGCCATCGAGCACCTGGATACGAACGCTGGATCGCCGCCCGATCTTGTGGGCCGCCAACCGTCGGCTCGACTCGCGCGCCAGCCGAACATCGGCCTCGGTCGGTGCCGCAGTTTCAAACGCTTCGGAAATCAGTGCCGTCATATATTCTCCCCTTCTGTTCGTCCCCTCAGCATCCTAGCACACTGTCGAAATAGTCGCAATAGTCGAAACGCTCGAAATCCGTCCGTTGGTTTCCCAAGTACTCCGAGCGCTGCCGTTGCGCCTGTATCGCCCCCAACTTCACCGCCAACCAACCCGCAGCCGAGCAGCAGCACGAACACCATGATCGTTCCCAAGCTGAACTGCCGCCAGTGGCGGCGGGGCTTGCGGGCCCGCCCAAACCAGCAAATGGCATGCAAGCCGAGATACATGAGAACAACACTCGCGGTCCCCATAATCGCAGCCCACTTGAGCAGCCGAGCTGGCATTTCTTTATGATGCGAGGTGCGAAACGCCACGGTGCCGTATGCACCGAGCAGAAGCGGTACGAGAACAAGAGCAGACCGTCCCAGACTGCTGAAAATAAGTGCAGTCGTGTTCCAGTAATTGGGCGCGGGAGAAACAACTGCTCAGCCTCCATGCTACCGAGGCGCCGCCGTTGCGTTCAATCCGATCTCCGTGGTGGCAAATGCATCGGGCAAGGGCGGCCGACGCAGAAATGCCGTATCCTGAACATCGCCGGTCTGGTCCGCTTCGGGCCGTACCACGCCTTGCTCAGGCTCCGAATAGCCGCTCAAGCAACGCGACAAGGCCGATGACGGCCAAGCAGACGACGCCAGCGAGCAGAACCGAAGGGATCGCCGCAATGGCTGTGTCACGCCAGTACTCCGCCCATGTGCGGCCAGCGTAACGGCGCCCACAGCGTGGACAACGATCCGCTTGGCTTTGCACCGGCGTGTCGCAGAGGCCGCGATCGTCGAAGCGACCTCCGGCGTGTTCGGTTATTCTCATCCAGACTCCCTCGGTCGTCTCGAAATCAGCGGCGGGCTTACTTCAAGACCGCCAGCAGGACAAACACCGTCCCCGTCAGCGCGATCGGCAAGGTGCCCAGAATACGCTGTGTCCTGGGCAGATTGGAAGAATTCAGGAGCGTGACGGTCAAGCAAACCACGACCACGCAAAGTAGCAGGCAGCTGATCAGGGACGCGGCCACAAACTGAAACACGCCGCCGAATTCGCCGACATCGCGGAGCCCGTCATACCAGAGTGCGACAATGGCCGCGCCCAGTGCGATCGAAAGGAAAAATACCCCGTTGACGAACGGGCGAGCCCAACCGCCCTGGCGCTGGTACTCGATGTGCCGTTGGCGAATACGCTCCGCAGGGCCGTCGCCGTCCAACACGGTTCGTTTGCTCCGCGACATCGCGACGCCGGCCACGATTGCTCCCAGTAGCACGAACACCAAGACGTTCAGGGGGGCGAACTGCACCACTAACCCGAACACCATACACCCAAGTAATGTGGCCGCCATAAACCGGCGCAGGCTGAACTGCAGCCAAGGCCGGCAGGGCTTCGGTGCGGGGGGGCATGGTCACGTCTGGACTCCTTGGGTTCACCGTTGAATGAGCGTCGCTGTCGCCTGCACTTGCTTGCGATGCATCGTCCTGTTGTGCGGGGGAAATGACGTCGCAGATGAGACGTCGTCGTCGTCGAAGCCTTTCGCTCCTGTCGACTTGTTGGGACCAAACGATGTCACCACCAGTTCATTGTTGGCATCTTTGCTGATGTGGAACGGCATACCCCACGGGTCGAGCGTAGCAACGCCCACGAAATAACTTCCCCATTTCGGCCCAGTTCGTTTGACGCCAAGCCGGCAGGCGACGGCGGATCAGCCGGATGCGGCCACCCAAGCCGTCGCCTGCCGGCTTGGCGTTAAACGAGGACTCTATTTCGTGAACGATGCCAAGTAGCCGTCACCGCGAAAGTCCGGGATCATTGTCACTCCTTGGGCTGCGGGGCGGCGACCGCTTCGCCGAAAACGACACGAATTACCCCGGCCGAATTTGCCGGGCCAATTGGCGCATTGTACCATCGGGCCTCGAGCTGCAACAATCCAGGGGGCCAAGTCCTTATCGTGGCACAATTCGCCTTATCTACGGAGTCGCTTCGTCGGTTTCCAGCTCACGCGAACCGGTATCCGCACTGGGCCCAGTTGACGCTATAGCCATGCACACCAGTGCCGGGGTAGACTGGTGGCATGCGTGAAAACATGTCCCCAGAGCCACCAGCCAATTCCATCCGCAGGCATCGCGTCGCGCTCGCCGCCGCTGGCGCCGTGCTGCTGTTCGTCTTGGCCGGCTGGTCCGTCTCGATCCTGCTGCGGACGCCCGAGCCGGACGCGCAGGCCGGCGGCGCGGACGTCGCGCTGGGCGTGGAACAGGCCGTGGTCATCCGCTACGGCGGACCGCGGCTCAAGGCCCAACCGTATCGGCGCGGGGCGTCGATCAATCTCCGCATCGCCGACGAAGCCCAACGCGGTCGCACGCGCGTCTACGACATCCGCTATGTTATCAGCCTGCCCGGCGAATTTGATCTGACCAAATACCTGACCTCGACCGACGGCCGACCGATCGACGACCTGCCGCCGTTTCGGGTCCGCGGACTGACGAGCCTGACCAAGGACATCGAAACGCGGATCCAGGAGATCGAAAACGTCGAGGTCCGCATTGGGCACTGGTACTACGAGTCGCTCGTCGCCGCGGGCCTGCTCTGGGCGGCCTGGCTGGCCGGGCTGATCTTCGTCGGCCGGCCTACACGCCCAGTCCTGCCGCCGGCCGCGCCCCCACTGCCTTTGCTCGCGGAGCAGATTGAAACGCTGCTGACCGCCCTGGCGGCGGGCGAGTTGACGACCGGCGAGAAGGCGCGTCTGGAAGCCCTGCTGCTCAGGCATTGGCGCGAGCAACTGGGACTCGAGTCGCAGCGCATGTCCGTTGCCTGCCGGGGCATGGAGGCCAATCCCGACTCGGGCGACGCCTACGGCAAGCTGCAAGCCTGGCTCCACAATCCGCGGGCAGGCGTCGGGCCCGAAGCGTTCGTCCGAGCGTACGCCGGGACCTTCCGCCTGGACCACCCCGACAGCGTGCGTGCATGACCATGACCTTCGCCTATCCCAAGCTGATTATATTGCTGGTGATCCCGGTCGCCCTGTTGTTCTGGGAGTGGGTTCGCCAGGGACGGCCTTTGGTGATGCCCTTCGACGGCGTCCATCGCCACCGCGGCTGGCTCGTCGGCCTGCCCGTGCTGCTGGCCAACAGCCTGCCCGCGGTGCTGTTCGGGCTGGCGATCCTCCTGCTGGCTCGGCCGCTGGCGTATGCGCCGCCCAAAACGCAACGCGAGCTGACCAACATTCAGATCGTCCTGGACTCCTCGACCAGCATGGTGTTCAACACCTACGGCCCGCAGGAGGGCGACAAGCCGTACGTCCGGTTTCATGGCGCGATGGACGCCTTGGAGAAATTCCTGACGGCTCGGCAAGGCGACGCGTTTGGCCTGACGATTTTCTCCCGGCAGTTCCTGCATTGGGTTCCGCTGACCCAGGACACGGCCGCCATCCGCATGGCCCGCAAGGTCATCTGGCCGGAGATGTTCCCCGACGAGATCTGGGGGCACACGTTTATTGCCAAGGCGTTGGACGGCGCCATCGCACCGCTATCGAAACATCCCGAAGGCGATCGGATGATCATCCTGATGACCGACGGCGAAGGCGAGGACATCGGCGGCGGCCGCGAGCGGGAGGTGATCGCCAAGCTGAAGCGTCACAACATCGTCGTCTTTACCATCGCGCTGAACGACGAAGGCTTTACGCCCGGCCTGGAGAGCATCGCCACCGAGACGGGCGGCCAGGCTTTCAAAGCGTTGACGCCTCAATCGCTGCAGGTCGTGTTCGACCGGATCGACCAGATGAAAAAGGTCGAGATCCGCGAGACCCGGCCGGAGACGATCGACGATTTCGAGCCGTTCCTGCTCCCCGCCTTGATCGTGCTGGGCGTCCAGGTGCTGGTCCTGTTCGGCCTACGGTTCACGCCGTGGTGACCCGGGGCGGCCCGTGGTACAATGACCGGGAGTGATTTTCCTCGGAACATCGGAGACGCCCCATGCCTTCGCCGTTTCCCGGAATGGCCCCTTACCTGGAGCACCCCGAGATTTTCCCGGGGTTGCACGATCGGCTGATCGCTTACTTGAGTGAGGCCCTCCAGCCCGTCTTGCCGTCGCCCTACTTCGCAGATCTGGGCCGGCGGTCGTGGATCGAGGTTTCGGAGCGGTATATCGGCCCCGACGTGAATCTGCTTCGACGACGGGATGCCGATCAGGATGCGCCGGGCGGGAATGGCGGCGCGGCCACCGCGGTCCGGACCGCGGCTCGCCCGCTGGTCATCCACATTCCGCACGACGAGCGGCGGGAGCCGTTCGTGGAGATCTACGCAGGCCGCGGCAAGAACCGCCGGCTGGTGACCTCGATCGAAGTCCTGAGTCCGAGCAACAAGAAGCCGGGCCACGAAAGCCGCGAGTTGTACCTGCGGAAACAGCGCGAGTTGCTTCAGAGCAGAGTCAACCTGGTCGAGATCGATCTGCTGCGCGGCGGCGAACACACCACGGCCGTGCCGCACGACCGGCTGGTGGCCAAGACGGGGCCGTTCGACTACCACGTCTGCATTCACCACTTTCACAACTGGGAAGACTACCTCGTCTACCCGGTCCAACTCGAGGAACCGTTGCCCACGGTCGGTGTCCCCCTGCTGCCCGGGGACGGCGAGGTGACGGTCGATTTGCAGGCCGTGTTCGCGCGCAGCTACGACACCGGCCCGTACCCCCGGGAGATCGACTATCTCCAAGACCGGCCCGAGCCGCCGCTGACCGCAAAACAGGCCCGCTGGGTCAAGAAATGCCTCGCCAAAGGTTGATCCTGACGGAAACGACGGCGAGAAGGGGGCGATCTCCCACTCGCTGGCGCTTCGGGCTAGAGAGGCGACCTCCCACTCGCTGGCGCTTCGGGCTCCAGTGGCGATCTCCCACTCGCTGGCGCTTCGGGCTATCGTGGGACACCGCCACGTGTGCCGGCCTCAACCGCCCGCGGCCGCAGGCAGCCAAGTCATGAATACTCCGCCTTCAGCGGAATATGCGGGACGGCGTCCTGTTCGGCGTCCAAGCGATCCTTCAACTCTTGGCGGATCACGGCCATGTTGGGCGGCGCTTCAACACCCAACCGCACACCGCCTCCCGCGATGCGGACCACGGTTACCGAGATGTTCTCACCAATGAGAATCCGCTCGCCAACTTTGCGACTGAGTACTAGCATGGGACCCCATCTTCCTTGAAAAAGGGTTAACGATACTGAACCAACGCATGCCTAGAAAAAGTGATTGAAGGCGGGCAAAACGCCGTTATGGTAGCAATGATAGCAGCGCGATGCAAGCGTGAAATCCGACAAATGCTAGACTCGAACGGGTGGTGAGTACTGCGATGCCACGCAACAATGCCTTTCGCCACCAACGCTATTCCGCCGATGTGCCAGCTACGGAGTGGCACTTACTTCGTCCCGAGGCGATTCCGGACACCGCTGCGGTGAAAGACTCGCCGTTGCTGGCTTCCGCAGGCGAGGCGTATCGGGCGGCTGGTGTTCGTGCGGTCTTGCTGATCCACGGCACGTTTGCGGGGGACGATCCCGTCGGGTTGCTGCGAATGGTCGAGCGTGTGACTCCGGGAGCGGCGCGACGACTGCATGAGTTGAACAAGTCGCTGTTTGATAAACTGGCGAAGGATCACGGCAATTACCCGGCGGAATATGCCCGGGAGTTCGAGCGTGCGGCCGGAGTGACCGTGGAGCGGGTGACTTGGTCCGGCGAAAACCACCATGTGGCCCGCGCACATGCTGCCGTGGCCTTGATCGACGGCTTGGCGAACGCCGGCTACGCTCCCGAGGATCGCGTCCTGATCTGGGGACACAGTCACGCCGGAAATGTGCTGGCGCTGGCGACGAATCTGCTGGGCGCGGAGGCTGGCCAGCGTGCCGCTTTTTTCGCCGCCGGCCGGTGTTACTACCGGCAAGACTGGTTCGGCGGACTCAGCAAGCCCGTCTGGGATCGGGTGCGGGAACTGCTTGAACTGCCCCCGGATGCTCGGCGTCTTCCCAAGCTGGATTTGGTGACCTTCGGGACGCCGATTCGCTACGGCTGGGACACGGCTGGATATGACAAGCTGCTGCATTTCGTCAATCATCGCCCGCGGCCGGGTGTGGCCGAGTATCGGACGACGCCGCCCCATTCCGTCGACGATCTTATCCATGCCGTCGACGGGGACTACATCCAGCAATTCGGGATCTCGGGAACGAATTTCGTTCCCTGGGGCATCGGCCTGCGGACCTGGCTCGCCAATCGGCGTCTGGCTCGGTTGCTGCAGGCCGGGATACGTCGGCGGGATCTATTCCGCGACCTGAGGGCGGGGCAGCGGGTTCCAGATGAAGGCGAGGCCCTGCTGGTCGCGTACCCGGACAGCCCGGCAGCCCGGCAGTTGGCGGGGCATGCGATTTACACACGCCGGATTTGGCTGCCATTTCATGCCGCGGAGGTGGCCCGCCGATTCTATGGATGGAAGCCGGGCAGTCTCTTGCCGGAAGAGTCCTAAGCCGTTGTTCCATCCTCGCTTACGCGTCGGGTTACGCAAGGCTGGCGAATAATTCCGGCGGGACCGACCGTCGCGATGAACCAAAACCAAGGCGGGTACGTCCAAACAGGCGGGCAGGCTGACGCGGCCCTCGCCAACGGATCAACACGCAAAACCAACGCTAGACCTGTGACATGACGAAGCCTCGCGAAAGCCACTCCACCGCCCGCCGGAAACGTTCGCCATCCGCACGAAAGCGAGGAAACAATAAACGCAGTTTGAGGCTGGAACATCTCGAATCCCGCCAGCTGCTGGCGTTCAGCGGCAGTGTCCTGTCGGACAATATCTATCCGGCCGGCGACGAAGACGCCCATTTCTTTTCCCTCACCTCGCAGGACTTGACCGACGCTGGTGGCGAGTACGTGGCCACCTTGTCATTGTCCGCCGGTCTGGGCGGCTTCCAGCCGCTGGCCCGGCTGCAGTCGCCTTCGGGCAGCTGGCTGGGCAGCGAGATTGACGCCGGGTCCTCGCAGACGTTCACGCTGACCGCGGCCGGCACCTACGCCATCGTCGTCCGCGACAACGACAACCAGGACACGGGAACGTACGCCCTGGCGCTGGAGGGGATCAATCCGCCTAGCGCGGATGCCCAGGCGATCACGCTGGGAGAGCGCAAAGCGGCGTCGCTGGACGTGCTGGGAGAG
The DNA here is from genome assembly GCA_903927685.1 of uncultured Planctomycetaceae bacterium. The sequence continues at coordinate 138 of CAIYOB010001228.1, read as the reverse complement.
GTCGACGAGTACGCCTTTACGGCGACGGCGGGGAACATCGTCACGTTGTCGTTGTCCGAGACCCACTCGGGCAGCCGCGCAGTTCTGTATTCGCCCGCCGGCGACAAGGTCAAATTGTATTCGGCCACGACCGGCAAT
>CAIYOB010001227.1 GCA_903927685.1 uncultured Planctomycetaceae bacterium | reverse complement strand
TCAGCGGGTACAGCGGCGAATCCTCGTTGACTCCGAAGTCGTAGTCCAGCGTCGACCGGATCGGCTTGTCGAACCACTGAAACAGTTGCGAATCGTGCACCCAGCGTTCGACGACCGCCGTCAAGCGGCCCAGGTCGCCTCGCAACGAGGGCTCGAGGTCCGTCCGCGCGGCCAGTTGCTTCAGCAGTTCCAGTCTTGCTGCATCATCCTCCGCGTTGCCCGCCTGGAGGATCACCTGCGCGACGCCGGACTCCGCCCCGGTGGCCTGGCAGGGAAGGCAGAGTTGCCCGGCGACAAACGCACCGGGCAACCACAACACAACCGTCCGCAGCAGGGCACACTTCATCGGTGTCTCCTTCCAGGGAGTGAACGTTGACAGCGCCGCGTCCCAGGGATCAGGGCTTGGGTTTAAGGAACATCACCTCGGCCCGCGAAATCCAGCCCGAACGCAAGTCCATGCGGAACCAGCCGTCGCTGTTCGGCTGATGGATCCGCGTCGCGGAACGCTTGCCGAATTCCTGCAGGTCGTATTGGGCCCAAGTCTTGCCCAGGTCCGGAGAAATGATGATCCCGTTGGTGTAGGGCGAGGCGGTGGCGTAATGGGCGGCCAGGATTACGCTGTCCTGGATGAGCATGTTGGCGCACTCGTATTCCGGGTTGAACAGTCGCGTGCTTGTCGGGATGGGCGATGTCCGCCGGGGCGCAGCGAAAGACGCCGCGATCGTGGGGCAGCGGGCCGTTGGCGTCGGCGATCCAGTACGCCTGTCCCGCCACGAAGTTGATGCCGCCGCATTTGTACCGCGAATTGGAACTGGCGGAGACGACGACCGTCCACTGCCACCGGTCCTGCCCGGCGTCATACGTGCCGCGCAGCCAATGGCATTCGTGCCCCTCGGCTTTGTCGGCGTCGCCCGTACAGGCGTAGAAGGCGTTTTCCGCCGGGTTATATGCCACGCAATGCACATGCCGACAGATCACGGGATTGCCGGGATCGCCCAGCAGCGTTCCGGTGCTGCCTCCGCCCGGCGAGCCGTTGTCGCGATAGTACGGATTCTGACCAAAGGCGTAGGCGATCTTCACGGTCTGGCCGCCGTCCGCCGAGTAGTAGACATTGACCGGCGTGGCCCCGCCCAGAACATTGCAGTAGTTGCCCCAGACCAGCAACTCGACGCTGTTCACCTCCCACGCGCTGACGCCCGTCAGGCTGTGAAAGTACCAGCCGGGGTGGTCAGGGTTGGCGGGAGTGTGCGGCAGATAGTCGCTGCCGTCCGCCTGCTTCACCGTCACGGGCCGGTAAGTTTGCAGATTGTCGGTGCTCACATAAAGCTGGGCGCCCGTGGCGAACAGCACGTTTCCGTTCTTCAGGATGTAGCTGAACGTAATCTGCTGGGCGTCGGGAAAGGGACTGCGGTACGGCCAAGTGCGGCCGTTGTCCTCCGACAGCAGGATCGTCCCGTCGGTAAACCCGAACGCCTTGTTGCCGCGTTGCGAGTCGACGTAGGGCCCGGCGGGCGCCAGGCGATACCAGAAGTGGTCCGTCGCCAATTCGGCGCCGGCCAGCGCGGCGGGCTCGGCCGCCCAACCCCGGAGACCGGGCAGCAACAGGCTGCCCGCGGCAGCCGTGAAACGGGCAAACTGGCGGCGAGTGAGCGAAGGTCCTGACGTCATTGTGGAGCCCTTTCCCGTGGCTGGCAACGCGCTCGTATCCGGATCCGCTTCCGCAGCGTTCCCCATCGCCTGCCGCGGGCGACCGGCGACGGGGCACTCGACCAGAGATCATACTCCCGACCGTCGGCCAAGTCAGCCCGGGCACCCAACCCAATTCTCAGGCTTGACGACGCACTGGCCACCTGCAGTACAATACGCGGCGTTCCGTCGGCGTTCGCCGGGACCGCCGCTCACCATCCGGGCGGCGTTGGCAACTGAGGCTTGCCGGCGGCGGGCTTGGCCGCCGGGGCAGCGAACCGCCGGCGGTGAGGCAGCTGCCGCCGAATTCGGGGACAGGGGAAGGCTGATTGCATGAAACCTTCTGCGGATGACGTTGTAAAGTCGATCAAAGGCTTGGCGCTGGCCGCCGCCCGGGTACGCGAACTCGCAGCGCAGCACGCGGCCGAGGATCTGCTGGCCGACTTGCCGCGTCGGCAGAAAGACGCCGTGCGCCAGCATCTGCTGGAGATTGAAAAGGACGTCGGGACCGTGCTCCGAGTCATGACGCGGCCGAACAGGAGTTAAGCCAGCGCAACCCCTTGGGCATCGCCATGGTCGTTCCGGGGACTTTGTCCAGGGCTGCGGATTGGCAGCCTCGGTGCTCACCGAGTGTACCACGTTACGCAACACGCTGCGGGCCGTTTCCGTCCTGTGAGTGCCGCGGGGCGAATTCCCGCGACCGAAGTTAGGGAGCAAAGCGAACTGTGTCAACCGATCCCACCTCCGAACAGGCAGCCCTGCGACTGGATCAGTTCTTGAAGCTGCGTGGCGTTGCAGAATCGGGCGGACAGGCGAAGCTGATGATTCAGGGCGGTGAAGTCCGGGTCAACGGCGCAACGGAAACCAAGCGCCGCCGCAAGCTGGTCGCGGGCGACGTGGTTGAGGTCAACGGGGAGACGTACTCGCCGGACGGGCTTCTTTCAGCCGGTTGAGAGCCTGCGAGCATTCTCGGCGGTTACCAATTCCGCTTTTTTGCCTGCAACTTCAATTGGTCCACGACCCGCCGTACGCCAGCCACCCGGCCGGCGGCTTTCAGGATGGATTGGCGCTGCATTTCGTACTGAATCGTACCCGACACCGTGACCTCGCCTCGGCGGACGTCGACAGTGACCTTACTCTGCCCGCCGGTTCCCGTCTGCTGAACCCGCTGGTTGACGTTCTGTAGCAGAGTCTTGTCCGGAACTTCGTTACCTAACATGATGATTCCCCCCGTACGAGCAGACCCAATGAGCAAGAAAAGACGCTCAGCGAGGGAACCAACCGTGTGGCCGACGAGAGGCCGGCGAGGGGAGATTACCTGTCCGACGGTCAGCCTACATCATTTCCCGCGTCCGGGCAAACGGAATTCCATTCCCCGGCCGCGGCCAAGCGAGCAACGACGCTGGGAACGCTTCGCCGACCAATCGGTCGCGTTCGCGTCGGTTTCGAAAACGGGAAGCAGGTGGTCGAGCGTGAACTGGATCCAGTCGATCCGGTAGAATGCGACATCGCAAGCAGGACGGATGTTGAGACCCGCAGGTCATGACCAGTGAGGGGGTGCAGACGTGAGTGAGAACCCAAATCGTGAACGCTTCCAATCCGCCTACGACGGCCAGCCGGCGTGGGATCTTGGGCGACCGCAAGAGCCGTTTATCTTCGCTGCCGACCAGATCCGCGGAGCGGTCCTCGATGCCGGCTGTGGGACCGGCGACAACGCGTTGTTCTTTGCCCGGCGGGGACAGCCCGTGGTGGGCATTGATTTTGTGGAGTTCGCGATCACGGAGGCCAAGCGGAAGGCCGACGAGCGGGGCTTGGATGCCGAGTTCGTCCAGCTGGACGCCTTGCAGTTGCCGAGCTTGGAGCGTCAGTTCGACAGCGTCATCGATTGCGGACTGTTCCACGTGCTGTCGGACGCGGATCGTCAGGTTTACGTCGCCGGCTTGGCTCAGGTCACGAAGCTGGGTGGAAAGATGTTCCTGATGTGCTTCAGCGACTTGGAGCCGCCGGGCCCCGGCCCACGGCGGATCCGGCAGGACGAGATCCGGGCCGCCTTTGCCGACGGCTGGACCGTCGAGTCGATCAGCCCGGCGCACTTTGAGCCGAATCCCGCCGCGAAAGAGCAGTTCGTGGACGGCGGCCCGCGGGCTTGGTTCGCGGTCATCCGACGGGGCCGCTGAGGCGTCCGGCCAACCCCGCCAGCTGGCCCAACCGGAGCTTGAGTTGCCCCAGCTCGAGCTCGGGGCGAAACCGTTTGCGAAGAGCCCTCCTCGGACTGCAACTTTCTCTTGGTCAAGGACTTCCGTCGTTGCGCAGGTTGACAATCCCCGCCCCGGCTGGTAGCATCCACGCAACTGAGTTGGTTGCACTTGGGGCTGCTGCCGAGCGTCCGGGTCAAGCGAGCCGCGCGCGGCGAGTCCGCTGTATCAATCGAATGCTCGTCGGCAAGAAACCCAGTTCGTGGAACACCGATGGACACGTTGTGTTTGCCAAATGACCAAGTCGTCCGCCTGCCGGGCCGGCTCGGCAGTACGCCGCGGCGGTTCCTGGCGTGGGGACTCAATGCGCCGGCTTGGGCGGCGGTGTTGGTGTGTGCCTGGCTCGGGCCGCAGGCCGCCTGGGGCTACTCGCTGGACGGCCCGGAAGTCCAGCAGTTGCTCAACAAAGCGATTCCCTATCTGGAGAAGAACGGGAACACGGAAAAAGAGGTGGGCGGGAAGTGCCTGGTGGCGTTGGCGTTGTTGAAGGCCGGCAAAGGGCTGAGCCATCCTTTGGTGCAAACGGCGATCGCCGAGGCGCGGGCGCGTGCCGACACGGTCTTGAAGAGCGGCATTCCCAATTACTGCTATAACGAGGCGATCACGTGTTTCTTCCTGTGCGAAGTCGATCCGCGGCAGTTTGAATCCGAGATCAACGTCTTCCTGCAGGCCATGCTGCAGCGGCAGCGGCCCAACGGCGCTTGGGGCTATGATCCGCACACCTACGACGATACCTCCCAGACCCAGTACGGCGTCCTTTGCCTGTGGGCCGCACACCAGGCGAAGATGCAGGTGCCCGCGCGCAACGTCGAGGCTGCGGTCCAGTGGCTGATGCGGACCCAGAATCCCGACGGCGGGTTTGCGTACTCGCCCACCGATCCGGGCTCGTACCAGCTGCGGACGCAGGGCAAGATCACGCACTCGATGTCGGCGGCGGGACTGAGCAGCGTCTATATCGGCGCGCACCTGCTGGGGTTTGGAAAAGACGCCCAGCGCGCGGGCAAGAAAGAAGAGAAATCCGCTTTGCCGCCCGCCTTGCAGAAGGTCGAGACCGCGGACACGAAGAAGAAGGTGCCGGTGTACCTGACGCCGGCCTCGACGAACGCCCAGCAGGTCCTGCAGACGGCCGCCGCCGGCAATGCTTGGTTCGCCAAGAACATGACGTACGACGTCGAGTCGTGGAATCACTACTACATGTACGCGTTGGAACGTTGTCGGAGCTTCCAGGAACTGATCGAGGGCCAGGTGATCGAAGAGCCGGATTGGTACAACGCCGGCGTCGACTACCTGCGGAAGACGCAGGCGGACGACGGGTCCTGGACTTCTCCGGGCCACGGCTGCGGACCGCCGGTCCACACCGCGTTCGCCGTGCTGTTCCTGACCCGCAGCAGCCAGAAGTCGATCAAGAAGGCGACACTGGATGAGGGCATCCTGGTCGGCGGCATGGGCTTGCCCAAGGACTTGACCAACGCCCGCATCCAAGACGGTCAGGTTGTGATTCCGCAGATGGTCCGCGACGTGGATGACTTGTTGGAGCTGTTGAACAGCACCGAGAACAAGGAGTTCGACGCCAAGGCCCTGCCCGGTGGCTTGTCGCTGGACGCGGATTTGACCAAGCGGACCAGCCAGCTGGAACGGCTGCGGGCCATGGTGACCAACGAGAATTTCGATGCCCGGTTGGCGGCAGTCAAGACGTTGGCTCGCTCACGCGACCTGGACAACGTACCGGCGCTGATCTATGCGTTGAGCGATCCCGATTGGCGCGTGGTTGAGGCCGCGCGGGACGGCTTGGCCTTTATCAGCCGCAAGTTCCAGGGCTTCGGTCCGCCGCCGCAGGCCACCGCCCAGCAGGTGCAGGCCGCGCAGGACAAGTGGAAGGAATGGTACTTGGCGATCCGGCCGGACGGGCAACTGCTGGACTGATCGCAGGCACGGAACCCAACAGCAACTCCAGGCACCCGGGACAGCGAGCAAGACCGTGAGTACGACGACGGAATCACCCCGGCGAGAATCGGCCCAAGCCCAAGCTTTGAAGACCTTGCGGACGGGCGCGTACGACTCCGTGGCCAGTCTGCTGATCTCCCTGATCATGCTCGCGGGGATCGTCGTCGGCTCGCTGTTCCTGATCTGGCTGACCGGCCGCTTGATGTTCACCCAGAAGACCGTGCCGGTCGAGTTGGTCGAGTTTGCCGGACGCGGGGACCACGCCGCCGGCTATGCCCGCGACTTGGAGCCGCCCGGTCCGGAAGAGTTGGAAGAGGAGATGTACGAGCCGCAGGTCGAGGCGACGCTGGAAGCGGTCACCGACGTGGTGACGACGCAGACCGCGGCCTTGGACTCGATCGCTACGGCTGCGGAGGCGACGGTCAAGGGCGGCGGCGGCATGGGCGACAGCCGCGGGCCCGGGCCGGAAGGCGAAGGTCGCAGCGACATCATTCCGCCCTGGGAACGCTGGGAAATCCGCTACACGACGTCGGGACTGGACCCGTACGCCATGCAATTGGATTTTTTTAAGATCGAACTGGCTGCGGCCGGCGGGACTCCGCTGGTGGATTACGCCTTCAATGTGGCCAAGCCGAAGCCGGACCGCCGTGCCGGGAAACCGGAAGACGAAAAGCGGATGTACATGAGCTGGCAGAACACCGGCGGACCGCTGGCGGCCTTTGACCGGTCCCTGCTCGGCCGGGCCGGGATTCCCACGCCACGCCGCATGGTCTTGCAGTTCTATCCGCGGGAGACCGAGTTGAAGTTGCTGCGACTGGAGGCGGAGAACGCCAAGGGCCGCGATGCGCGGGAGTTCCTGAAGACGATTTTCGGCGTGCGGCCAGCCGGAAGCGGGTACGAGTTCTTTGTGATTGACCAGTTCTTCCGCCCGCCGCCGACCATTTGAACCGCGGCCGTGCGTCCCGGCAGCGGCACCGGCCGAGACAGGTCAAGTCGCGGCCGGGTATGTCACGGGGCGTAGATTTGACTACAATAACGGCCGGAGTGGCTTTCCTTTCGGATCGATCAACACGCGTCGGATACAAATATGGACTACGAAGGACTAGTAACGCACGTTGGCAACGCGACCTATGGCGCCCAGGCGATCGTCGCGCTGTGGGGGGCCTACTGCGTGGTGATGGTGTGGCGAAGGGTGGCCCAGAAACGGTTCCGCGATGAAGAGGCGCAGATCGAATTCCTGACCTCGATGGAAGAACCGTTGGAGCGGGGCGATTACGACGCCGCCAGCGCGATCTGCGAGGGCGATCCGCGAGTTGTGCCACAGTTGACGCAGCTGGCGATCACCAACCGCAACCTGGGGTTCAGCAAGGTGCGGCAGATCGTCGTCGACCGCTTTCAACGCGACCTGATGGCGGACCTGGAGTACCGCATCAGCTGGATCAACATGGTGATCAAGAGCGAACCGATGCTGGGGCTGTTTGGGACCGTGCTGGGCATGATGGGCGCCTTTGCCAAGTTGGCGGCCGCCGAAACCGTGAAGCCGACCGAACTGGCCGCCGACATCAGCTTGGCCCTGATCACCACCGCGATCGGCCTGGCCGTCGCCATCCCCCTGGGGATCGCCATGGCCGCGATCAATGTGCGGATCCGCAAGATGGAAGACTTGGCGATCTCGGGCCTGACGCACGTCCTGGAGAGCCTCCGCAGCGGCCTGGAGGGCCGGCAGCGCCGCGGAGGCTAGGACTCGTCCACGACTAGTGTCGTCTTTCGCTCCGCGAAAGAACGCCCTTTCGCGGAGCGAAAGGCAACCAAACCGCGGCGTTGTATTTGGACGGGTGCTTCGCCGGAAGCACGGGGCAGGGAGACAGGCGGGAAGCAGGCTGAAGGACGGCAGGCATGTCGGACAAGAAATCCGCTCAGGACGTCATGGAGCCCTTGATTCGCTCCCGGACGTTTGAAGAGACCGAGATGGACATCACGTCCATGATCGACTTGACGTTCTTGCTGCTGATTTTCTTTCTCGTGGCTGGGAAAATGGACCCGTCCGGGGCGCTGCAACTGCCGCCGGCACGGTACGGTATGCCGGTGGTCGAGAAGACCTCGATCATTGTGACCTTGGCGGCGGGCGAAGATGGCAAGGCCGTCGTCTACTGTGGGAACGGCATCGCCGACCAGAATCGGGTGGGCACCGGCGACTTGTCCGCCCAGGAGGAGCACGTCGCCAACTATGTCGAGAAGGAGTTTGCGTCCGGGACGAAGCAGAACGTGCTGATCAAGGCGGCCAAGGGGGTCAAGACCCGGGAAGTGACGCGGATCGCCAAGGCCGCGACACGCAACGAGAGTGTCCAGCAACTGTATGTTGCCGTGACGGAGGTGAAATAGCGCGGTGGCTCATTCCTTCCTCTGCCCAGCCTGCCAGGTCCAGCACTCCGTACCGGAGCACCTGATCGGCCGCCGCGTCCGCTGCCGGCAGTGCGGCCAGGCGATCGTCGTGCCGCAACCGCCCCGGCCCGCAACGGCGCCGGCTGGCGCGCCCCCGCGCGAGACGCACGTCGAGGACGTCGAGGAGGAACCGGAATCGGCCGGGGTCGAGGAAACGATCGCCGCCGCGAAGAAGTTCCGGGCCACCGAAGCCGAAATGGACATGACGCCGATGTGCGACGTCACGTTCCAGCTGCTGATTTTCTTCATGGTGACCGCCGCTTTTGCCATGCAGAAATCAATTGAGATTCCCAAGCCGAAACAGGACGCGCCCAGCACGCAGGTGGTGGCCAAGGACCCGGAGGAAGACCCCGCCTATGTCACCGTGTACGTGGACGAGTTCAATACTTATCGCGTGGTGACTCCGGACTGGGATGTGGAAGCGCCCAGCGAGCAGGAGTTGCTGCGCAAGCTGCGCGAGGCCCGCAATGCCGGCAGCGGCGGGATGGCGCCGACCAAACTGCTGGTCAAAGCGCACGGGGATTCCCTGCACGAAAAAGTGGTGGCCGCTCTGGATGCGGGGACCGAGGTGGGAATGGAACAGGTCCAGCTCATGACCATAGAGGAAAGTGAATGACGCCGATGTCCGCGGACCGCTTTCTCGATCGACTGGAACAAACCGGCCTGTTGGAGGCATGGTTCCTGCAGACTCTCCGGGACCAGGCGGCGGCGTCCCAGACGCCCCTCACGGCCGATTCGATTGCCAAGCGGCTGGTCCGCAGCGGCCATCTCACCAAGCTGCAGGCTTCCAAGTTGCTGGCCGACTTGGATGACGAGACCGAGGAGTTCCAGGCCACGGCAAAGGGACCGGCGGCGGTGTCGGGCAAGCCCGTGGACAGCCGCGGCCAGGGCAAGCCCGCCCCGCGGGTCGACGACGAACTGGGCTTGGCGCCGCTGGACGGCGAACCCGATCTGGGCTTGGCGCCGTTGCCCGAAGACGCCCCGGCAAAGCCGGCCGAAGACGAAGAGGTGGTGCTACTGGAGGATGCCAGCAAAGATCTCCCGGCCCCGGCCCGCCCGGCGGGCCTGCGTCCGTCGCCCGAACCTGCCGGTTTGAAGCCCTTGCAGCCCGTCGGCGGTCTGCAACCGCTGGAGCCCGTCGGGGGCTTGCAGCCCCTGACGCCCGTGGCCGGCTTGCAGCCGCTGGACGCCAGCGGCGGCCTGCAACCCCTGGCGGATGCCGGCGGTCTGCAGGCGCTGGACGAACAATCGCTATCCAGCGGCGGGCTCCAGGAGCAGCCATCGGACACGCTGAAGAAGAGCGCTCGCCGCGGGCCCAAGAAGCGGGCCTCGGGCAGTCCGTGGGATTCCACGCTGATGTACGCCGGCGGCGGCGGGCTGGTCCTGCTGTTGATTGCCGGCGTGGTTCTCTGGTACACGCTGACTCGCGGGACCGCGGCCGAGCTGCTGCAGGCCGCCGACGAGGCTTATCGGTCCGGGTCCTACAGCCAGGCGATTCCCAATTACGAGCGGTTCCTGGCCGGCTATCCCGATGATCCCAACGTCAGCCTGGCTCGGGTGCGGATCGGGACGGCGCGGATCCGGCAGGTGCTGGAAGGCTCCAAGGACAAGCAACCGGCGCTGAAAGCCGTTGAGGAGGTCCTGCCGACGCTCGAAAACGAGGCCGCTTTCGACGAGGCCCGGGCCGAACTGGCTTCGATCCTGCCGGAAATCGCCGAAGGCTTTTCGCAGCCGGCCAAGACCGAAGCGGATATGAAAAAGGCGCAGGAGCTGGTGGACCTGGCCGAGCAGGCGATGAAGCTGGTCAATAATCCCACCTATATCCCTACCTCGCTGCGCAAGCCCGTCGAAACGCGCATTGAAAACGTCATCGAGGATATTGAACTGGCCAAGCGGAACATCAACCAGAGCAAGCGGCTGGCGGAAGCCGTGGCGGAAATCGGCAAGTCCGTACAGGCGGGCCAGACCGCCGCGGCTTACGAGGTCCGCCGCCGCCTGCTGGCCGAGTATCCGGGCCTGGATCAGAACGCCCAGTTGCTGGCCGCCGTGCTGGCGATCTCCCAGCGCGAGCGAGGTCTGGTCAAAGCGGTCGAAGAGCCGCTTGCCGCCGCCCGGGAGGAGCACCCGGCGGCCGCCGAGTTCCGCGTCGCCTTGGCCAGCCGGCAGGGCGCCGGCAAGCCCGGCAACGATCAGCAAATGGTGTGCTTCCTGGCCCGCGGGGCGCTCTACGGATTGCAGGCCGCGACGGGCCGGCTGAAGTGGCGCCGCAGCGTGGGCTACGACACGCTGGCCAATCCGCAGCCGCTGGCCCGCCAGCCGGGGGCGGACCTGATTGCCGTGGACAGCCGGCACCAGGAACTGCTGCGGCTCAAAGGCGATACCGGCCAATTGGTCTGGCGGACGCCCCTGGCCGAGCCGTTCGCCGAGCCGGTGATCAAGGGGGCCCAGATCCTGGTCTCGACCCGCGGCGGACGCGTCGTCGCCGTCGATGCCGAGACGGGCAACGCCGCGGGGCAGGTCAAGATCCCGCAAGCGTTGCAGGTCAGCCCGGGCGTCAGCGACAAGGGGCATCTGTACCAGGTCGGCGAGCACTCGAACCTGTACGTCCTGGACGAAGTCACGCTGGAGTGCAAGGAGGTGTATTACCTGGGGCATAAGGCCGGCACCGTCGCCGCGCCGCCGGTGATGGCCTTGGGCCACATGTTCCTGGTCGAGAACAGCGGCGCCGATTCCAGCGATCTGCACGTCTTGGCGACGGACGCCAACGGCTTGACGCTCAAGCCGGCGATCAAGCCGATCCGCCTGCAGGGCCGCGTGCAAGTCCCGCTGATCCTGGCCGCTTCGCGCGTGCTCGTGGCCACCGACCTGGGCGCGATCCGCGTGTTCGAGGTCAACACGGCCAACGCCAAGAACCCGGTGGCGGATATCGTCGAAGCGGTGGTGGCCTCGTACAAGACGGCCGTCACCGGTTATCCGGTGTTCGACAGCGGCCGGCTGTGGGTCGGCGACGAGCGGTTCACCAAGTACGACGTGCAGACCTCGCGAAACCGGCTGGTCCGTCAGTGGATCAAGGACGAGCGGGATGTGTTCGTGGCTCCGCCTCAGGTAATCGGCGACACGGTGTATCACTTGCGGCGGCGGAAGGATTCTCCCGCCTATACGGCCGCCGCAATTGCCGGCGAGGACGGCAAAGTCCAGTGGGAAGTCGATTTGGCTGTCCCGGCCGCCCTGCTGACCGTCGACATGGAACGAAAACAGGTCCATTCCATCTCGACGCAGGCCGAACTGTTCGAGGTCACACCCGAAGTGTTCCAGGCAGGAGTTGTGGATCAAGCCGCAGCGGCCGCCGGTTCTGCGGCCCGCGGCAAACCGTTCACCGAGGTGCAGACGATGGACCAGGGCCGCTGGGCGCTGGCCAGCCCGCGCGAACCGGCCCACGTCGTCGTGTACGATCCCCAGGCGGCTACTCCCGACGCCCGGTTGCGGGACGTCGTCCTGAAAGCGGCTGCGACGGCCCAAGTCGCGGCCACGCCCGTCTTTGGACTCGGGGGCCTGATCGCGCCTCTGGAAAACGGGCAGGTCCTGCTGGTCGACCCGGCCACGGGCGACAACAAGTTGTTGCCGTTTCAGCCGACCGTCGAGGCGGGCAGCAAAGTCGGTTGGCAGCGGGCGGCCGTCGTCGGGGCGGAGCAGCGGGAGTTTGTGATCGCCGACAACCGCCGCAAGCTGTTCCGCGTCGGCGTGAAAGACCAGCCCGAGCCGCACCTGGCCGAACTGTCGCAGGTCCAGCTCGAAGTTGACATCACCTCGCCGCTGGCTGCCGTGGGCGACACGGTGTACGGCGTGGTTCGAGGCGCCAACAGCGACACCGTCCTGTCGTTTGGAGCGGCAGATCTGGCGGCTGGAAAAGAGTGGCCGGTCGAGGGCCGGATCGTCTGGGGACCGGAGACCTTGAATGACCTGGTCCTGGTCGCGACCGATCGGCAAACGCTGCTGGCGTTCGAGGCGGGCCAGAAGCAACGCTGGACCAGTCCGTTAAGCTACGGAGCGCTGGTCGGACGCCCGCTGCCCGTCGCCGGCAATCTGCTGTTGGCGTCCTTGTCCGGCACGGTCTGGATGATCTCCGCTCAGGACGGCAAGGAGCTGACCAAAGCCGACGTCGGGGAACCGCTGGGCGCTGGTCCCGTCGCCTTTGCCAACGGCAGCCGGCTGCTCGTCTCGGCGGCCGACGGGACCTTGTTGGTCATCGGGGCGCTGAAAGCGCCCTGACGTCCGGTCACTTCAGCGGTTTGACGCGGATGTTGCGGTAGGCCACGACCGCGCCGTGGTCCTGCAGGCCGATCTTGCCTTCGCGGGGAAACTCCTTCAGGGCTTTGCGGTACTTGTTGGGCGTGCCGTCCGGATTCTTGCCGGCCTCGCTCCACTGGTCCAGATCGGCCTCGATGACCCGCTCGCCGTTCAGTTCGATGACGACCTGGCTGCCGCGGCAGGTGATGGCGACCTTGTTCCAGCCGGCAACCGCCGCGTTCTTGCACGGAGCCAGCGCGTCATACAGGGCGCCCACGCTGTGCTTGCCAGGGGCCGAGGGCCGTTCGACTTGCATTTCCAGGCCCGTCTGGACACAGTCCCGGGGATTGCCGGTCCGGAAGAACACGCCGCTGTTGCCCTCGGTCTTGAATTCCAATTCGAGGACGAAATCGCCGAACGCTTGCTTCGACCAGATGGTGCCCCCCTTGTCCTTGCGGACGGCGGCGCCATCCTCGATTGCCCAGCCGGCGACCGGCGCAGCGTCCGTGCCGTTGTCCCAGGCGGACAGATCCTTGCCGTCAAACAGCGTGACCCAGCCCTCGTCCGCGGCCTGAGCGCCGATCGCAAACGCGCCCCACACGAACGTCAAGGCGGCCAGCTTGGTCAACTTCTTGGTCATGATGTGTCTCCTGCAAATGTGAGAATGCGAGGCGGGAAGAAACGAAGTTGATCGACTATACCGCCCGGGAAGTCCGACTTCCAGAGCCCTGACATCCGGTCTGCCGTCTGACTTGCCGGACAACCTGCCGGAAATAGACGGCTTGCCGGCGACGTACCAGGCTGGCGTGCGGGCGGGGCCGAGGTGGCCGGGGCCGAGGGCTTGATCGCAGGTAAGCCGAATGATAGAAACGTAACGATCGGGGGGCTGGTGCGCCGTCAATGCCGATGTGCTTGGTTTCCCGCTTGGCGGCAGCTTCAGACGCAGAGGAGAGCGAGATGGTCACAACATGCCGGTTCTCCAGTCGCCGTCGATTCCTGGGTGCCCTTGCTCTGGGGCTGTGTGCCGGCTTGCTGGCGATGCCGTCGGCGGGCGCGGCTGACGACGGGACGCCGCTCCGCGTGCTGATTCTCAGCGGGCTGAACAATCACGATTGGCGCAGTACGACGCCGGTGATTCAGAAGATGTTCCGCGACAGTGGCCGCTTTGGGACGGTCGACGTGACGGACGCTCCCGCCGCGCTCGATGCGGGCAGATTCGCCGCGTATGACGTGGTCGTGAGCAACTGGACGCCGTATCCCGACACCCGCCGTACATGGCCGCCGGAGACGGAAGCGGCCTTTCTCGATTTCGTCCGCGGCGGCGGGGGCTTCGTCGTGATCCACGCCGCGGCGTGCACGTTTCAAGTCTGGCCGGAATTCCAGCAACTGATCGCGCTCACCTGGAAGGAAAACTACACGGCCCACTCGGCCTATCACACGTTCCAGGTCTCCGTCGGAGCCCCGGCGCACCCTATCGCCAGCGGGCTGGGTGAGTTCCTGACGACCGACGAATTGTACCACAACATGGTGTCGCTGACGGACCACCCGCGGCAAGTCGTGTTCACGGCCTTCTCGGCCCAGGAACAAGCGGGGACGGGCAAGCAGGAGCCGGTTCTCGTCTGCACCGAAGTCGGACGGGGGCGAGGCGTCAATCTCGTCCTGGGGCACGACGCGGCGGCGATGGGGGCCGGCTTCAGGGCCTTGCTGCTGCGAAGTGCGGAATGGGCGGCGACGGGCATGGTGACCCTCCCGCCACCGGCGATCTGGCCGGCCACCGCCGCGGCGCTGGAGGCGGCCAACGTGGACCTCGATGCGACGCTCGAAGCGGTGGCCCGGTACGTGGAGGGCGGCGAGCGAAAGCCGCTGCACGGCTTGCAGCAACTGGTCCGGTACGCCGGCAGCGAGCAGTCCGCTGCCGCAAGCGCGCTGCGCGGCAAATTGGCCGAGCGGCTGGCGGCGTTGTTGGCTTCGCCTGACGCGACGCCCGCGGCCAAGGCGTTCGTCTGCGGGCAACTCGCCGTGGTGGCAACGGAGAAACAGGCCCCGGTGTTGGCGGCGTTGCTCGCGGACCAAGACCTGGCGGACCCGGCGCTGCGCGGGCTGGCGCTGATCCCGGGCGGGTCCGTCGATCAGATTCTGCGCGAGACCCTGGCTACGGCTTCCGGCGCCCTGCAGATCGGCGTGGTGAATGCCCTCGGAGAGCGCGGCGACGAGGCGGCCGCGGCGACGCTCTGCAAGCTGCTGGGCCGCGGCGACGAACCGGTGGCCTGCGCTGCGGCGGGGGCACTCGGCAAGATCGGCGGCGATACGGCCGTGGCGGCGCTGCAGCAGGCGTTGGCGAATGCTCAGGGCCGCCTCCGGGCGGCGGTGGCCGACGCCTGCCTGGCCTGCGGGGAACGGCTGCTGGCACAGGGCCGGCCCGAAGCGGCCGCGGCCTTGTACGCGCAGCTGTCCGGCCCCGGCGAAACGGAGCAGGTCCGGATGGCGGCGTGGCGCGGCGCCGTGCTCTCGCAGCCTGGCCAGGCGGCCGGGCTGATCTGCCAAGCGTTGACCAGCGGCGACGCCGGCCGCGAGAGCATGGCGTTGCGATTGGTCCCGGAGGCACCGGGCGGAGCGGCGGCCACGGAGCAGTTCGCCGAGTGCCTGGGCAAGACTGCCCCACCGCTGCAGGCGCTGCTGGTCGGCGCGCTGGCCGTGCGAGGCGATATGGCGGCGCGCCGGGCCGTCGAGGCGGCGGCGGCTAGCGAGGACGCGGCCGTGCGACTGGCCGCTCTGGCGGCACTGGGAGCCGTGGGAGACGAGTCCACGGTCAAGCTGTTGGTGGAACGGACGCTGGCCGGTGCCGGGACGCCCGAAGGCGAAGCGGCGCGGGGCAGCCTGCTGCAATTGCGGGCCGCCCGCGTTGATCAGACGCTGGCTGGGTTGTTGGCGCAGAAAACGGCCGGTGACAAGGCCGAACTGGTCCGCATCCTGGCCGCCCGTCAGGCCGGCACGGCCGTCGGGGAACTCGCCCAGGCGGCCGAAGATGCGGACGCGACCGTGCGTCTGGAATCGTGGAAGGCGCTGGGCAGCGTGGCCCGCGCGGCGGATGTCAAGCGGCTGTTGGAACTGGTCGTCCGCGTCCCGGAAGCCGAACGCGACGCGGCGGAACAGGCCGTGACCGCCGTCCTGAAGAAGGCGGCTCAGCCGGACGTGAGCCTCGTGCTGCAACAACTGGAGGCTGGCGCGGCGCCGGCAGGTCAGGGCTCGCTGTTGCGCATCCTCGGCGCCGTGGGCGACGACCGGGGATTGCCTGCGATGCGAGCGGGCGTCCAGTCGGGCGATGCCACGGTCCGCGACGCCGCCGTCCGCGGGCTGGCGGCGTGGCCGACCCCGGCCCCGCTGGAGGACCTGGTGTCCCTCGCGCGGTCCGCCCCGGAATCCGTTCACCGTGTCCTGGCGCTGCGCGGCGCGATCCGTTTGTCGAGTCAGGCGGCGGGCCGCACGCCCGAGCAAGTGACGAGACTGGTCGGTGAACTCCTGCAATTGGCCCGTGAACCGGCCGAACGCAAAGCCGTGCTGGCGGAACTGGGCCGCTGCTCCACGCTCGAAGCCTTGCTGCTCGCCCGCCAGGCTCTCGCTCAGCCTGAGCTGGCCACCGAAGCCGGTTTGGCGTTGACGCAGATCGCGCCCGCCATACGGGAGGCACATCGCTCGGAGGCCGTGTCGGCGTTGCAGCAAGTCTTGGCAGCCAAGGGGGACGCGGCGGTACACTCGCAAGCCGGGAAGGTCCTGCTGGACATCCTGCAGCCTGCGAACCTGGCCCTCGGCGCCGCGGCCACCAGTCCCGACGGCATCGAGCCGGACGGGGCCTCCGGCAGCGACGCCGCGGCCGTCGACGGCAATCCGAGCACCTATTGGGACGAGGTTGATAACTCGGACCTGTATTGCTTGAAGGTCACCTTCCGCGAACCGCAGGACGTGTCGTCGATCAACATCCTGTGGCATCCGTACGAGCAGCACCAGGCCAAGAACCTGGACGTTTTGTGCGACGGCACCGTGGTCGCCGAAGTCCGCCAGGCCAAGTGTTTTGACAACGAAATGTTGGTGACCTTCCCGGCCGTCCGCTGTACGTCCGTGGAACTGTCGATTCCCGGCAAGAACGGCCTGGTCAGCCCGGCCATTCACGAGTTTCAGATCTTCGGCGGTTTCCCGCCTAACACGGGACCCGCTGGAACCAAGTAGCACGGATCGCCAATCCAATGACACGCAAGCACCAGCGGCGGCAGTTTCTCCAGTCGGCGGCTCGGGCCGCTGCTTTGGCGTTCCCGGTGATCATCCCGGCATCGGCCTTGGGACGCGCCGGCCGAATCGCGCCGAGCGACCGGATCGTCCTCGGCTGCATCGGCGTTGGCGGCATGGGCACGGGCGACATGAACGCCTTGATGACAATTCCGGATGCCCAGGTCGTGGCCGTATGCGACGTGAAGCGGACCATGCGTGAACGGGCCCAGCAACTGGTCGACGCCCGCTACGGCGGCGCGGTCTGCGCGGCATACAACGACTTCCGGGAACTGCTCGATCGGCCCGACATCGACGCAGTCAACATCGCGTCGCTCGACTCCTGGCACGTGCTGCACGCCCTGGCGGCTGTCCGCGCCGGCAAGGACCTGTATGTCGAGAAACCGCTGGGGATGAGCATCCACGAAATCAAGGTCCTGCGGGACGCCGTCCATCGCTACGGCCGCGTATTCCAGTTCGGCACGCAGCAGCGGTCGAGCCAGGAGTTCCGTCGGGCCTGCGAGATCGCCCGCAACGGCCGCCTCGGGAAAGTCCACACGATCAAGGTCGGCGTCCATGCCGGGGCGGGGGAGCGTTCAGGCCTGAAGACCTACGCGCCCGAGCCGGTTCCCGAGTGGCTGGATTACGAACTCTGGCTCGGCCCGGCCCGCTGGTCGCCGTACACGACCGCCCGGCTGACGTATCCCCACTGGTTCCACATCAGCGACTACTCGTTGGGCTACGTCTCCGGCTGGGGCATTCACCACATCGACATCGCCCAGTGGGGCAACGGCACGGAGCAGACCGGCCCGGTCGAGATCGAGGGCACCGCCCGCTTCCCGGACGACGACGTTCTGTGCGACAACCCGCTCAGCTGGGACACGCGGATGAAGTACGCCAACGGCGTGGACTTGATCTTTACTGGATCCGGGCCGGGCTTCGAGGGCGTGCGGCACGGCATCACGTTCGAAGGCCCGGACGGCTGGGTGTGGGTGAACCGCGGGGCGATCGACGCCGAACCGAAATCGCTGCTGAAGGAGCAGTTCGGCCCCGGCGAAATCCGCCTGCCCGTGAGTAACTTTCATCAGGCTAACTTCCTGGAGTGCGTCCGCTCGCGGCAGCCGACCATCTGCAACATCGACGTCGCCGTGCGGTCCGATACGGTTTGCCAGCTTGCCTGGTGTGCGTTTCAACTGCAACGCAAGCTGCATTGGGACCCGGACCAGGAGGTCTTCGTCAACGACCCCGAGGCCAACGGAAAGCTGACGCGGCCGCTCCGGGCCCCGTGGCACTTGTGACGCGCGGCGGACGGCACGACGCACCAGTTTCCGGGGTCTTGACCGTCCGCGCAACCAGGGACTTCGGTCGGTACATGACACGCAAGGTGAGGGCGGGCGAATGGTCACGCGGCGCGAGCGAGTCCTGAAAACGCTGCGGCATGAGCAGCCCGACCGGGTGCCGTGGCACTTTACCTTTACCCTGCCGGCGCGAAAGAAGGCGGAGTCCTATTACGGAACCACGGACCTGGACGGCTGCCTGGGCAACCATTTTGCGGCGTACCGGCCCATCGGTTTCGGGGCTTGGCTGGAGGATTGCCCGGACCATTGGCGCGACGAGTTCGGAGTCACCTGGAATCGCACGGTGGACAAGGATATCGGTGTCGTCGTGGATTACCGGCTCCAGACTCGCTCGCTAGCAGGCTATGCCTTTCCCGATCCACACGATCCTCGGCGCTACGAGGCCTTGCCCGCGTTCACGGCGGCCCATGCCGACGATTTCCGTTACGCCAGCATCCCGTTCTCGCTCTTTGAGCGCGCCTGGTCGTTGCGCGGCATGGCCGATTTGCTGGTCGACATGCTCGATGCGCCGGAGTTCGTCGACGAATTGCTCGACGCCATCACCGATTTCAACTGCGTGGTCCTCGACAAGGTATTACGTTCCGGCATCGACTGCGTCAAGTTCGGTGACGACTGGGGACAGCAGACGGGGCTGATCTTCGGCGCCCGCCTGTGGCGCCGATTCATCAAACCGCGACTGGCGCGAATGTACGGCATGGTCAAACGGGCCGGCAAGACGGTGTTCATCCATTCCTGCGGCCGGGTGCAGGAGCTGTTCCCCGATTTGATCGAGTTGGGGCTGGACATATTCAATCCGTTCCAGCCCGAAGTGATGGACCCCTATGAGATCAAACGCACCTTTGGACGCGAGTTGACGTTCCTGGGCGGCATGAGCGTGCAGCACTTGTTGCCGTTCGGAACGCCGCAGGCGATCCGCGACGAGACGCGGCGGTTGCTGGATGAGGTTGGACGCGACGGCGGCTTTGTCATCGCCCCGTCGCACGATATGGGCGGAGACATCCCGCTGGAGAACCTGGTCGCATTTATCGAAACCGTGCGTGAAGGAGAGTGAACACATGGTACAGACGGTCGCCCTGTTGGGAGTGTTCGGGTTGGGCGTGTGTTTCTCGCTCTTGGGCGCGATCAGTGTCAAGCTCATCCCGCGGCTGAAGATCGATCAAGCCCGGTTCGGCACGCTGGTGGCCAGTTTCATGAGCGCCTGCCTGGCGGCTTCGTTGCTGATGGGAGTCATCACCGACCGGTTCGGTTACAGGCCGGTGGCGGTCTTCGGATTCGTGCTGTCGGCCGTGTGCATCCTGCTGTTCGCACGCAGCCAGTCGTACGCGGCCACCCTGGTCTCGTGTCTCCTGTTCGGCTTTGGGGCGATGGCCCTGAACACGGCGGCGAATACGTTGATTCCCGTGGTGTTCTTCGCGGGGAAGAACCCTGCGGCCGCCAGCAACCTCGGCAACGTGGCTTTCGGCGTAGGCTTGCTGCTGGCCCCGCTGATCGTGAGTCACCTGTTCCGCAGAACCTCGTACGAGAATACCGTCTCGGTCCTGGCCGCGCTCATGGTGGTGGGCGTCGTGCCGGCCGTCCTGGCCGAGTACCCGCGCAGCGAGGTCGCTTTCGACTTTGCCAAGACGCTGTCCATGCTGGCCGAACCGGCGGTGCTGGTGGCAGGCCTGGCGCTGTTTTGCTACGCGGCACTGGATGTGTCCTTCAGTAACTGGCTGCCGGCCTTCGGAAAAGAAGCGATCCTCGCCTCGCATCCCGACGCCGATCCGGAGCAGACGGACGCCGCGGCCCAGCGGCTGATCTCGGTCTATGCGGTCGCGCTGATTCTCGGGCGGCTGGCCGCCAGCCAGATTCCAGCCTTGACGGTCTACGGCAGCGGGTTTGTGGCGGTTGCGTCGGCGGCTACCGCGCTGCTGATCGTGTGGATGACCTGGACGCGGCGCGCGCCGGTGGCCTGGCTGTTGGTCTTCGTGGTCGGCTTGGCCTCCGCGCCGTTCTTTCCGACGATCGTGGGCATCACGTTCGGCAAATTCCGCCCCGAGGTCTACGGCAGCGTGTTCGGGGTGATCTTCGCCGGAGCGCTGCTCGGCGGCGCCACGGTCCCCAAGGCGATCGGCAACCTGGCGAGAGGCTCCAGCGTTCAGAGGAGCATGATCCTCCTCGCCCCGCTGTGCGTGATCCTGGTCGTCCTGGCAGTCATCCTGGGCAGACTTTGAATCGAGGGCGACGCCCTGCGCCGTTTTCACGCCGTTGCCGATCACTCCGAAATCAGGCCGATCGCGGCCCAGTAGCCGGCTTCCCACGACCAGCCGGTGGGCTGGTTCAGCAGTTCAACCAGGACGGTCTTCCCGGCAAACTCGGACAGGTCCACGCGGACGTCCTGCCAGCCATCGGTGGCCGTGGCCTTGCCCACGGTCTTCCGCAGCAGTTCCCGCATGTCGGCCTTGACCACCAAGTCCCAGTCGCCGGCGGGATAGTGGCCGACAGTCAGCTGGAGCGTCGTCTTCTTGCCCGCCGGCACCTCCAGTTTGCGGCTCAGCACGCACGCGGTCTCGCGGTCCAACGGGTGCGTGACCAGCACGTTTTGGCGGCCGCGATATTCGCCCCGCAGGCCGGGATCCATGTCCTCGCCGCACTGGGCCAGCGACCAGCCGGGGGCGAACTTGTCGACCGCTTTCTGCAAGGCCTCCGCGGTGCCCAACGCCGTAATCTGAGCCCGCTCGGCTTCCGTGTACCGGCTGCCGGCAATGGGCCCGGGCGCCCAGCTCAACTCCAGCGGGCTGGGCTTGACCGGCTGGACGGGGATCACAAAGACTTCCTCGCCGCCGGCGTCCTTCTCAATGCGTCCGCCCTCTTGAACCAGGGCTTGGCGAGCCAGCTTCTCGCACACGTCGAGCAGGGCCGGGAAGTTGTAAGCCGTGTGGCTGAACACCGATTGCTCGTTCAATTCCTTCGAGAATCGGTCGGGCAGGTGGGAGAACCCGAGCGTGGTGAACAACACCCCGGCGGAGCTGGACGGATTGCAGTCCGAGTCCTGGCCGCAGCGGCAGGAGATGATGATCGTCTGGTCGAGGTCGCCGCGGCCGTACAGCAGGCCCAGGACCACGTAGGCCCCGTTGATCTTGCAGTCGATCCCGCCGTTGGACGCTTTTTGGTACTCCGGGTTCTGGCGGTACTTGGCCTGGCACAGCTGCCAGCACGCCTGCCAGTCGGGCACTTCTTTCGACCAGCAGAGCAGGTCGCGGACCATCTCGGCATACTGGCACTCGGCGGGGATCGCCCGCAGGCCCGCTTCGACGACCTTGACAATGTCCTTTTCGAAAAATGCCTCGGCGTACATGGCCCCCATGAACTGGCCGGCGTACATGCCGTCGCCGTAGTTCATCAGCCGCCCGAACTTCTCGCCCAAAGCCACGGCCACGTTGGGCAGGCCGGGGGCGATCAAGCCGGAATAGTCCGCTTCGATCTGATAGTCGATGTCGTTGGGACACTTGTTGAAGCGGGGATGGCTCGAGTCGGGCGGAGCGATCCCGTTGCGGAGGTTCTTGCGGCCGGCGGCATTGGCGCACCACAGGGGATACCCGCTGTTGGCAAAATCGATCCCAGCCTGGCGGATCGAGCAGTCCAGGCCGTACTGCTCGAGCGTGCGGAGGAAGGTCATCTCGACGTACAGGTCGTCCTGGCCGAAGGCGTGATTGATCATGCCCGGCTGCCACTTCGGCATGGCACTTTCCGGCATGATCTTGTCGCCGAACTTGAATTCGGTCGGCGCCCCCCACGAGACGCCGGCAATCTGGCCGATCCAGCCCGCCTTCATCTTGTCGCGGTACTCTTTGACCGGCAAGCGGCGGTACGCGGACGGAGCTTCCGCCTGGACGGGAGCTGCGATGACGGGAATCACCAGGGACAGCAAGGCCAGTCGTGCGAAGCAAACGCGAATCGATCTCATCGATACTCTCCTCCTCGTTAGGTTGGTAGGCCACGTTCAACAGCCGTGGCATCTCGCGCAAATCACTTCTGTCGGCCTAATTCTGCCATGACCGAGCGCTCGTTCGCCAGCCCGCAGGTCAAGAACGGGTGGTTATTTTGCTCAGGATCCTCGCCCCGTCGTCCGTCCGGCAAACGAAGACGGCGGCCTGTTCCGCCCACAGCGGCTGGCGTTCGCGGTAGCGGCCGAGCACCGTGGCGGCGGCCTGATCCGCAGCGTCGGCGGCGACCAGCGCCAGGCAGCAGCCGCGAAAGCCCGCGCCGCTGAACCGGGCTCCGAGCACGCCGTCGCAGGCCACCAGGATTTCGTGCAGGTCCACCAAGGGCGGGCAACCGCATTCGTAGTTGCGGATCGAACTCGCGCCCGAAGCCGTGATTAGCCGGCCGAACTGCGTCAGGTCGCCGTGACGCCAGCATTCGACGCCCGCCTGGACTCGCTGCAGCTCGGAAAAGAAGTGTGCGGCACGGCGAGCGAGTGGACCCTGCAGGACGTCGCCGCAGCGGGCATATTCTTCCGGCTCCACATTCCGCAGGATCGGCTCCGCCTGGGACCGGCCGAGCGCCCGCAGCAGCGTCGCAGCAGCCGCGCGGCATTCGTCGACCCGGCGATTGTAATCGGTTCCGACCAGGGCCTGCTTCAAGCCGGAGAAGGCGATCAGAAACGACAACGGCTCGGCCCGCTGAGCCCCTGGGATTAGCTCGTGCTCGCGCGTGCGGCAGTCCAGGTACGTCAACTGGTTCCGCCGGGACAACAGGATGGCCGCTTGATCGAGAATCCCGTTCCGCAAGCCCAAGTACTCGTTCTCGATCGCTTGATCCAAGCCGATGTTCTCCGCGGGCGAGACGGCCAACGAGTTGACATCCTCCAGCGCCAGCAGCAGGGCCACGCCGATCGCCGCGGACGAGCTGAGCCCGCCGCCGTCCAGGCGTCCTGCGGTCACTCCGTGAATGCCATCACGAAGCGGATGCCGCGACTGGAGTGCGCGCACGGCTCCCCGGGCGAAGTTGCCCCAGTCGCCGGGGCTGCGGTCGGGAACGTCGGCCAAGGCGAACGTCACGTCTCCCGGAAAGTCCAGGCTGCTCAACCGCACCTCGCCCGCTACCGGGACATAGGCCACGTGGACGGCGCGATCCAGGGCCATCGCCGTGACCAGCCCCAACTGGTGATCAATGTGCGCACCCAGCGGGCAGATGCGATACGGCGAGCGCACGACGCGGACTTCCTCCGCCCGCGCACCGTAGCGACGGACGACAGTCTGGCGCAAGTCATCGAGGAAACGGGAGTCGGACATACAGAGCACTTTCCGGGGCAGTTCGTCCATTCTCGGCACTCCCTGGGCAAACGCAAGGGCCGAACCACCAAGGGCCGGACCAGCGCACGCGAATTCGGACAGCTCGCCGCCAAGCCCGGGCAAAATGCCTCGGCAGACGAGAGTGCTATCCTCAGCGGCCGGCTCTTTCCGGTACAATGGACGCCCGGTCGGACGCATCCGAGTTGGTCGCCTGCCAATCGCAAGCACCCAACGCCTTGCGACCGGCTCGCGTCCAGACGACACAACCGCCTTCCCGCCTCACCCAAGGAGTCCCCCGATGAATGCACCCGCCAAGCTCACGCCACCGCGTGTCTGTTCCCGCCGCCAGTTTCTGGCCACGTCGGCCGCCGCCGGAGCCGTCCTGGGCACGCTGCCCCTGTCCCGCAGCGTCCATGCCGCCGGCAGTGACGTCATCAAGGTGGGCCTGATCGGCTGCGGCGGCCGCGGCAGCGGGGCTGCGGCCAATGCGATGAACGCCGGGGCCGACGTCCGCCTGGTCGCCATGTCCGATATCTTTGAGGACCGCGTCAAGTCCAGCCGCGACAACCTGAAGAAGGCCAAGCCGGACCAGGTGGCCGTGGACGACGAGCACTGCTTCGTCGGCTTCGACGCCTATCAGAAAGTGATCGCCAGCGACGTCGACGTGGTGCTGATCGCCTGCACCTCGAAGTTCCACCCGACGTACCTGAAAGCCGCCGTGGACGCGGGCAAGCACGTCTTTGTCGAGAAGCCGCACGCCATCGACCCGCCGGGACTCCACCTTGTCCAGGCGGCGTGCGACGAGGCGCAGAAGAAGAACTTGAGCGTCGTATCCGGCTTGTGCTGGCGGTACGACAAAGGCGTCCAGGAGACTGTCAAGCGAGTGTTGGACGGCGCGATCGGCGATCTGGTGGCGATCCAGGAGACGTACATGCGTTCGACGTACCGCAATGTGGAACGGCAGCCCGGCTGGAGCGAATTGGAGTACCAGTTCCGCAACTGGTACCATTTCCGCTGGCTGTCCGGCGACGACGGCCCGCAGTCGCTGCTGCACAGCATCGACAAAGGGGCGTGGGCCCTGCGCGAAGAGACGCCGCTGCGGGCCTTCGGTTCCGGCGGCCGGTCCTCCGGTTTCGGCCCGGTCTACGGCGATGTGTTCGATCACGGCGCGGTGGTCTTCGAGTACGCCAGCGGCGTGCGGATGTACGCCAACGTCCGCGCCCAGGACGGCTGCTACAGCGAAGTCTCCGACACGTTCCTGGGCACCAAGGGCCGCTGCGACGTGCTGAAGAATCGCATCGAAGGCGAGACGAAGTGGCAGTACGACGGCCCGAAATCGAACATGTACGATGCCGAGCACGTGGTTCTGTTCGACGCCGTCCGCAGCGGCCAGCCGGTCCATGACGGCGTCCGCATGGTCCGCAGCACGATGCTGTCGCTGCTGGGCCAGATGGTCTGTTACACGGGCCAGCAGCTGACGTGGGACCAGGCGTTCAACTCGCCGTGGCAAGCCGGACCCGAGGCCGTCAGCTGGGACATGGAGCCGCCCGCCAAAGCCGGCGCCGACGGGACTTACCCGGTGCCCATCCCGGGGATCACCAAGCTAAGCTAGCCTTGCAGGCTCGCGACAAACGCGGCGTGCTCGGGGCTGGCGAGCCCCTGCTCGAGCACCTGCAGGACCTGTGCCAGGTCGCCGCGAAGCACGGCTTGTGGTTGCAGCCACAGGCCCGGAAAGACCTCGCTGCGGTAGATGCCGTCGGCCGGCGCCAGCGGCTCAAAGCGCCCGCTGCGGAGCACAAACCAGTCGACCGCCTCGTCCCAGACTCGCCACACGACGTACTCGCGGACTCCGTTCCTCCGGTACGCGTTCAACTTTTCGTGCAGGTCGTAGCTCGCGCTGCTGGCCGCAATCTCGACGATCAGTTCCGGGGCCCCCGTGACGTAGCCCTCGACCAGCCGGGATTGTCCCCCGGACTCGGGCAGCAGCCGCAAGTAGCCGTCCGGCTGCGGCTCGTTGTCCAAGTCCAGCCGTAGCGTGGCATTGTCCCCACCCCGGACCTGCGGCGTATGCGCTCGGTAGACGCCTAGCCAAGTGATGAAATCAAAATGGGGCTCACCATGGTCTTCTGCGGAAACAGGGGACGGCATATAGACGATTCCTTCGATCAGTTCTGCCTTGTGGACAGCGGGCATCGCCCGGTAGCGCCGCTCGAACTCGTCGCGCGTCAGGTGATCGCCGCTGCGCAGGGGCGGAATCCGCCGACTCGCGCTGCGCGGAATTGTCTCAGGAATCGTGACGGTGGACATGCAAATCTCCCTGGTCCAACCGAGCCGCGGGAGACAGACTTGCGTCTCGCCGCGGGCCCTGTTTCCATTGTCTCGCCGCGTCTGGCGAAACTCAAGGGGCCGGCTCCGCCGCCAGCGGATGCTCCTCGATCAAGTACTCGCGGACCAGGCGGCCGCCGATCAGGTGTTCCTGGATGATCCGTTCGAGCACCGGAGGATCGCACTGCCCGTACCAGGCGCCTTCCGGGTACACGACGGCAACGGGACCGCCGACACAGATCCGCAGACAGTTGGCCTTGGTGCGAAACACGCCCCCGGAACCGGTCAGCCCCAGTTCGTCCAGCCGCGTCTTGAGATAGTTCCAAGCGACCAGCGAACGTTCCTTGTCACAGCACTTGGCCGTCGTCTGGTCGCAGCACAAGAAGATATGGCGGCGAATCTCCTGGATGTGCCGCTGCTCGGCCGCGCGCCGCTGGACGGCCAGGAGGGATTCTTGTTCGTTCATGTCGTCTCCTTGGTGGCTGTGTCAGCGGACGCCGCGGGGGCCGCGGGTGCCGCATCCCCGGCCGGCGCCGCCGGCGTTACGGCTGCGGGCTTCACGGCCGCCTGCGGCACGACGATCGAGGCATGCAGGATCTTGGTCTGGATGTTCAGCTTCATGCGGTCGGACCGCTCGTAGATGACGTCCAGCAGGTTGCTGTACAGCAGCGACGAGTTCTCCTGCGAATAGTAGCCGCCGATCACGCTGATCAGGCCCAGCAAGTCGCTGCAGGTGGACAAGTACAACAGGTTCTCCCGCCGCGTTTCGTCGCAGGTTAGCCCCAGCACGTCTTTGTTGCTCTGGTGCATGCTGATCAGGCTGATCAGCGTATTCAACTCGTGGAACCGCCGGCGGTACGTCATGACCTCCAAGCCCAGCAAGGCCAGGAAGGCCAGGCCGATATAGACCAGCACGCTGAGGAAGGACTCGAAGCCCTGCAGCAGTTCCGCCGCGTCGCCGAGCGTCGGTTCAAACCCGCGTGCGGACAGCGTGTCGGCGTTGCTGTCCAGCAGATGCGCGGCCGCGGCCAGCAGGCGGGGCGTCAAATCCCGGCGGGCGACCAGGTAGGTCGCGACCGAATACGTCGGCACGGCCTGTTCGGGAACGAGCGGCTGCTGACTCAGCGCGCCGGCGGCAATCTCCGCGGGTTTCAGGTAGTCCAAGCCGAAGGCGTGGGCTCCGATGTTGGGCGCGGTCAGCCGAAACCCAGCCGCCGCCAGCCGTTCGGCCGCTTCCAACGTCCGGCCGTCCGCGAGGTCCTTGATCACGAAGACGGCGTCGATGTCGGCGGGGATCTGGAACGACGGCGAGGCGTTGAATTCCCGCCAGTCGTGGACGAATTGGACCTGACCTTCCAGATCCCAAAGCCGCGCGAAGACCTGGACGACGGAATGGCTGCCCTGGCCAGCGGCCGAAGTCAGCACCCGCCGCACGCCTTGCGGATGCTGGACGCCCTGGCGGACGAAATACAGGACCAGCTCGGGAGTCGGATTCTGGCGCCGCGGCAGATCGTCGGGCAGCGGAATCCCGCCCTGGACAAACGTCAGATCCGCCTTGTCGCTCAACAGCAGTTGCAGGCCCTCGCGCGAGCCTGCGGTGACGGTGATCGCAAACTTGACTCGCCCTGCATGCGCCAGCCGTTCGCGCAACTGCGTGGCGTCCTCCGCGGGCACGGCGATCCGCAGCGTGGCGGCGTGAAAGAAATTCCAATAGATCCAGCCGCCGAAGGCCAGCAGGGCGAGCGCCGCAAAGGCGGCTGGCAGCCGGTGCAGGCCCCACGGGCGGCGCAGCGCACGGGCCACACGCTTGGCCTCGTGCGCCGCCTCGGCAATCCCCGCGGCCGCTCGGATCAGCCCGTCATGACCGGGCAGTTCGCGGTGCACCTGTTCCGCCAAGTGCTCGGCGCGGCGGATTACCGGATCGATATCCAGCCGCAGCGGGCGGTGCTGGGCCTCGGCGCTGGTGGTCATGGTTTCAGGACCAGGATCTCGACTTTGCGAAACTCAACCGGATGGCTTTCCGACTGCAGCGAGATCGTGCCTGCGCTCAGCTGCTTGTTCCCGTCGACGATCAGCGCCCGGGCGTCGGAGTCATTTTCGTCCAGTTGCGGCTGCTCGTACTCGAAGACCGTCTGGCCTTCGATGATGTGTCGGATCTTGCCGTTCCCGTGGACCTCGATCTCGAGCGTCACCCATTGGTCGCCGTGATAGGTCTTGGACGTCGAGTCGTTGCAGTGCCGCGTGACCAGTTTTCCA
The DNA here is from genome assembly GCA_903927685.1 of uncultured Planctomycetaceae bacterium. Next base: position 618 of record CAIYOB010001227.1, on the reverse strand, counting down.
TCCATCACAAAATTCGTGCCCGGGGAACAGACGTTGGCCGTGGTGCGTTTGCCTTGGCCGCTGCCGCCCAGCAGTTGGACTTCGATGGACACCGGGAAATCCTGGTCCTTGCGCATGCTCTCGGCCGTCTGCCCGTGGAGCATCACGCCGCTGTTGCGGAATGCCCAGCCGGGACCGCCGGCGACTTGTTCGCCGACAAACCGATATTCGACCCGCAGGATGTAATGCGAGAACTTGTCCTTGTAGAACAGGTGGCCGAACCGGTTGTCAAACTTGTCGTACTTGTCGTAGCCCACCTTCAGCACGCCGTCCTCGACGCGAAACGTGTTGCCGAAATTGTCGCCCAGGTCGTAGCCCTTGATCTTCGGCGTCCAGCCTGTCAGGTCTTGGCCGTTGAACAACGGCACCCACTGTCCCTCGCGCGCCCCGCTGCCAGCCCCCTCGTCCGCCGCCCCGGCCGCCGCCGCCAGCAAGGCCCAGCACGCCACCTGCAGTCCCAACGTCATCGCTTTCATCGTGAGTCGTCTTTCTTCTTGGAAGGGAACGATCGATCATCCCCCCGACTGTAAGCCAACGCGCGGGCGAGGTCAAGTCAACGCCCCGCCGCGCCCCGCCGCG
>CAIYOB010001226.1 GCA_903927685.1 uncultured Planctomycetaceae bacterium | reverse complement strand
TTCCCCGCTGGCGGCCATCCGCCGACCAACGCTTGGCCAAGCCGGTGGCGGACGTCGCGGTCGTTGATCTCCGCACGACGACGCCGGAGGATTTCCCGCAGTTCCTCGGCCCGCGGCGGGATGCGCGGGTTACGGGCATCCGGCTGAACCGCGACTGGCAGGCTCATCCGCCGCGGCTGGTCTGGCGGCGCGAGATCGGCGCGGGCTGGTCGACGCTGGCGGCCGTCAACGGCTTTGCCGTGACGCTCGAACAACGGGGAACCGACGAACTGGTGACCTGTTACGAAGTGGCCACCGGCCGGCCCCGCTGGTTCCACGCGGTGGCCGCTCGGCATCAGACGGTGCTGGGCGGTATCGGTCCGCGGTCCACGCCGACGATCGATCAGGGCCGCGTCTACGCCCTGGGCGCGACCGGAGTCCTGCGGTGCCTGGACGGGGCGACGGGCCAGCCGATTTGGACCGATGATCTGCTGGCCCGGCTTGGCGTGACCCCCGCGGAGGACCTGAGCGAGATCGCCTGGGGCCGGGCCGCCTCGCCGCTGGTCGTCGATGATCTGGTGATCGTCCCGCTGGGCGGCCGGGCGACGCCGCCCCGGATCTCGCTGATCGCCTTCCACAAGGTCACCGGCGACATGGTTTGGATGGGCGGCGATTGCCAGGCCAGCTACAGCTCGCCCGTCCTGACCACGTTGGCCGGCCGGCGGCAGATTCTGATCGTCAACCAGGAATTCGTCAGCAGTCACGATCCGGAGAATGGCCAGACCCTGTGGAAGCACCCCTGGCCGGGCGATAGCAGCAGCAACGCCAGCGTATCCCAGGCGGTCCCCGTATCGCACGACCGCGTCCTGCTGTCCAAGGGCTACGGCGTCGGCGCCCAACTCTTGCAGGTTTCACGGCGGGAGGGTGACGACGAGTTGGCGGTGAGCGAAATCTGGACGAACAGCCGGGTCTTGCGGACCAAGTTCACCAACGTCGTGGTGCACGGCGAACATGCTTACGGGCTGTCGGATGGCATCCTGGAGTGCGTCGAGTTGGCCAGCGGGCGGAGGGTTTGGAAGCAGGGCCGCTACGAGCAAGGCCAAATCCTGGGCGTGGACGATCTGCTGCTGGTGCAGGCCGAATCGGGGGACGTGGTCTTGGTCGAGGCGACGCCGGCCGGACATCACGAGTTGGGCCGGTTTTCCGCCCTGGACGGTAAAACCTGGAACAACCCCAGCCTGTACGGCCGCTACCTGCTGGTCCGTAACGCCGAACAAGCGGCGTGCTATGAACTGGCGCTGGAATGAGAGTCGCGCCCGGCTGACCGCCAGTGGCCACCTCACCGCGCGAAGAGGATTCAGCAGGATCGCACCATGAAGAACAACTCGTTGCCTGTCATCGTCGCCGTGTTGCTCACGTGGTTTGGCACTCAGGCTGCACAGTCGGCCGACGCCGTGCCGAGCCAGTCGGCCGTGCCCGTCTCCGTGGCGATGACGCTCGGCGAGATCGAGCGTGCCTTGGCGAAGTACCCGCCGGCCTGGGAGCATGGCGAAGCGCG
>CAIYOB010001225.1 GCA_903927685.1 uncultured Planctomycetaceae bacterium | reverse complement strand
AAGTGTCTTCGCCGAAATATGCCCGTCTGCATGAGGCCCTCCCGTGGGATAGGCTTCCAGCCTGTCATCCAAGTCCGATGTTTCGAGGTCCGTCAATTTGACAGGATGACAGGCAGGATGCCTATCCCACGGCCGACAGGCTGGAAGCCTATCCCACTGGCCTACGAAGTACAGATGTGCGGCGGGATGGCCCAGCGGGATGGCGAAGGAACCGTCCGGGCCGGTCTGGCCGATCCGCTGACCGCTGTGCAGGTCCCACACAGGTGTGCCGGCCGCCGCTGGAGTGCGGACGGTGACTGGAGTGTCCGGCGCGAGGCCGTCGTCGTTGGACACGAGCACGGCCAACTGGCCGTCCAGGCCCATGCCGCACAGCTTGACCTGCTTGTGACTGCATTGCAGCCCGGCTACCGGCTGGCCGTCCATGAAGATGTCTTCCACGGGCGCGGCGATGTCCAGCGCTTCTGCGTGGTACTTGAAATGCGCGGCGTCGAAATGGCCGTACCAGTAATAGGTGATCCCGCGCGAGCCGTTGGCCAGGGCTTCCAATACCATGTCGCGCGTGTGCCGGGGATCGTAGTCGCCGTAGCAGCCGGTCGTCAGCCACGGGATGATGTCGTTGGTCTTCATGCGCGCCCGATTGGCGGCCACGCCCTGAGCGACCGCCCGCTTGTCGCTCCACATGCGGCCATCTGCTCCGGCCAGTACGCCGTCGGTGAGTTGCCCCAGATCGCTGCCGGTGTTCCAGTCGTTCGGCGCCGGCTCGGCCTGCACCCGCTTGCCCGCGGCCAGGTTCTCCGGCTGCACAAGCGCCTGCCAATCAGCCGGAGTGCTCAGCGGGTGGATCGCCCAGTCCTTTCCCGAACGGATGGGAGCGGCCAACACGCTGCTGCCCAACAGCCAAGCGATCGCAACAAGCAGATGCGTCATGATCACGCATGACTTGCCGCGGCTCCCGCTGGCGTGTACCTGGCCGGCTGTGCATTTCGTGGGCGTGGTTCTCATGGTTTCGTTCCTTTCCCGTCTGGGAGTCCTCTGAGGCCGTCCCGGCTCTGCGGTGTTCTTCTGCCGGGTGATTTTTCTGAACACCGCAGAGTCGGGACAGCCGCAGAGGGAAGAGGGACGAGCGTCACTTGGTCACGCGTCGGATGCCACCCTTACCGAGCAGCGGCGCGTTGAAGTTGAATAGAAGTCCTTCCGGCCAGCCGTGCTGACGGAGCCGAGCCAGCAACCGAGCGACATGGAGATCTGACAACTTCGCAACGCTCAGGCATTCGACTGGCAACCGGCCTTCGACCAGCAATCGCAATTCGTTGGGAGTCTTCAGGTCCGCGCCGGCATGGCGGACCACGAGCGGCTTCTTCCGCTCGAACCGCAGATGCCGCCGGGACAATTCGTAACATAGGCACTCTTCGTAGGCACTGCGCAACAGCCCCGGCCCCAGCGTGCGATGCACCTGGAAGGCACACGCGGCCAAATCGCCAGCCAGGCCCGGCTCGTCGAACTCAGCGTGTTCGTGTGCATCGTGGGACGCCACCCCCTCGTCGTGGCTCCACACCTTGCGCTGGATTCCGTGTTTCAAGACCGGGACGTCGAAGTTGATCAGCAGTCCCAGTTCACGTCCTGAAATACGAAGATAGGTGAGTAACTGGGCGACATGTACCGGGTGGACCACTTCCACGGATTTGAGTTCGACGATCAGCCGGCCATCGATCAAGAAATCCATGCGATAGCCGCAGTCAAGTCTTACGCCCTTATAGACCAGCGGCAGAGGCGCCTGAACCTCATGGCGAAGGGCACGACGAGAAAGCTCCCGGTCGAGCGCCTCTTCGTAATGCGGCTCGTCCAATCCAGGTCCCAACTCGCGATGTACGGCAATCGCCGCCGCGATCACCTCCCCTGACAATTGGTTGTCAAAATCAACTCGACGTCGCATGGTCGTTCACTCCTGGCTGTAGGCAGGGATCCTCTGCTCTGAGGCCGTCCCGGCTCTGCGGTGTTCTTCTGTCGGCTGATTTCTGTGGACACCGCAGAGACGGGACGGCCTCAGAGGGAAGAGGGACGAGCGTCAATTGGTTACGCGTCGGATGCCACCCTTACCGGCTACTCGAAATCCACCAGCAGCGTGCTCAACGTCTCCTGGATCGCGCCGCCGCTGATGGCCGCTCGGAACAGGACGGGGTAGCCCGTGACTTTGAACTTGTCGGTCTTGGGGCCCAGGCGAATCGTCGAGGACCATAAGCGGCCGTCTTTGTCTTTGCCGGCCTTGAGTAGTTGCACGTACGGCTCGCCGTTGATCCGGACCGGTTCGTACCAGGAGTCGCGTAGCAGTTCGACGACCGCATCGGTCGCCGGCTGCTGCAGGAACAGCCGGAAACGCAGTTCGTCGCCCGTCTTCAGCGTTCGCGGGACCGGCGAGCCGTCGGCCATCGTCACAGTCAGTCCATCGGTTGGCTGCGCGGCGAGGCTCACGTCCGTGAACGCATACTCGATGCCCTTCATCACGTAGATGTTCAGCAGCACCTGACGCTGTTCGGGTGAGCGAAAAACCTCGTGCAAGGCGTGCGCGTCAGCCGTGTACCGGCCGGGCCTGATGGTCTGCACGGCCGGGCGGGCCGTCGCTTTGCCGGACGGGTCCCCGAAGCTGACGTTCAGCCATTGGTAGCCTTCGCCCTGGATCTGCGGGACCGAGAATTGGAAGAACCGGTGTTCCGGCGAGTACGGCAGCAGGCGGCCCATCGACGCATAGCCGGCGGCACTGGTCGCCGTACACAGGAGCCGTTTGCCCTGGGGATCGTACTTCGCGGCGAAATCCGCGGGATGGAGCACCCAGGCGTCCGCGTCGCCTTCGTAGTGCTTGGGCTTGTGCTTGAACGCAGAGAAATCGTCGCGCCAAAGCGGCGGCGCCGCCGCGGCCACCGTCACGGGCTCGGCAGCCGGCTCACGCGGCGCGTCGATGCTCGCCAGCTTCAGCCGTGGGATGGGCTTCCCAGCCTGCCGGCCCGCCTCCGCTACAGCAGGCTGGGAAGCCTGCTCCATCCCGTACGCCTCGATTTCGCGGACCATCACGCGAGGCGGATTCGCGTTCTCGCGCACGGCCCGAGCCACAACTCGCAGCTTCAACGTCGTGACGGGCTGGGCCAGCACGTGCTCGGCCACGTCGAGCGTGTTGCCGCGCACCTCCGCCTGCTGGACCGAGCCGTCGGCGCCGCGGAACTGCAAGTCATAATCGCGCAGGTTCGGCGTGTGGAGGACCACGCGGCCGATCGGCTGGGCCGCGGGCAATGCGAACTCGATCCACTGCGGCAAGTCGGCGTGGGTCACGTGCCAGCCTTCGTCGTCCGTGATCCCGTTGATCGCGTAGTAGAAGATCTGAGCGAACCAGGGCGTCGTGCCTTGAGAGGCCCGCGCCTTCACCCCGCGGCTGGCGTGCAGCAGATTGCCGGGCCTGGCCGAGTCCCGTTCGAGCTTCGCAATCTCCGCTTCGATCTGCATCACGGTAGGCAACGTCAAACCGCGTGGATCGGTCGAATAGACACAAGCCTCGCCGGGCGAAACTTCGTCGCCGAACGAGCCCCCCGCGACCGCCACCTCGCGCCCTTCGCTGACGACGGCGAGTCTCGGCATCGTCAGCGCGGGATGCTCGATCTTGACCTGCTGCCTGGTCGCGGTCGGGTTCATCACGATGACTGCAATCTGCCCGTCTGCGCGGCCAATTGTGGCCAGCATTCCCGACGGCTGTGGCGACAGGCCGGCGTGTTGGCTGAGAAACGTCTCCAGGAACCGCACTTCCCGCCACAGGTGCGGCAGTCCGATCCGCAGCCGCGGTTCGGGCAAGAAGAAATCGCTGGCATACCCCGCGAACCCGCGTCCGCCGGCCGCCAGCGCGGCCAGGTACTGCCCGCGCATCACGCGGTACGAAAACGGCGGGGCGCTGCCGTACTCGGGCGTGAAGTGCGTGTGGTGCGCGGCGTGCCACGGCGTCAGCATCAATCCCTGGCCGCGTCGCAGCACGCTGTTCGCCTTCGCCAGGAAACTCGGCACATAACTTGGTTTGTCACCGTAGGGGTCCGGCGAAAGGATGTCACAGCAACGATAGCCGAACTTCTCGATGCCTTCCAGCGAATCGTTCGTCACGACGACCGGGTGATACGGGTCCAACTCGCGCAGCGTGCGGTAATAGGCTTCCAGGTAATCCGCTCGGAAGTTGTTGATCTCCGGCTCGTCGGCGATGTACCAGCCGAACAGGCCCGGCTCGTCCTTCAGTAATTCGACCATCTTTCGCAGCAGCTCGCGGCACTCGTTGCTGGGGGCCGACAGCTTCGTGTGTTCCGTCGGCACGGGATGGCCGGGCTGCTTCCACAAGTCGAATGCGTACAGCAGCCGGGCCGGCTCCACATTCACCATCGTCCGCATCCGATGCTCGCGGAACAGTCTCGTCACCGGCGATTTGTCGGGGTAGTTCACCACGACCGCCGTCTGGATGTTCTGCAGGGCCAGGACGTCCGGCCGCGGATCGTCCAGCCGCACTGCCCCGTACCAACCGATCTGCACGGACGGTTTGCCGTCGATGACGATATTGCGATGCTCGTCGACGCGAACCTCGCTGCCCGGCGACGGCGGCAGCTTACGAATGACCGCGCTGGCCGCCGCTAATTCTTGGCCCCCCGCGCCAAGGGCCCGCACTTCGACCGAGTACGTTCCCGCGGGCAACGCCAGGGCATCGAACTGCACTTCCTCGGCCGGTGTCAGCCCCGGCTTCGAGACCGCCAGTTCGCGGCCCTGAGCATCGAGCAGGCGTCCGCGCACTTCAACCGTCTGAGCGCGCAGTGTCTCGCTCACCACCGCCCGCACCGCGATCGGCTGCGTCGTTTGCGTCGCAAATATCGAATCACGGTACAACGGCTGCCGCACTTCGAGCATCATCCGCTCGCCTTCTGCGGCCCAAGCGATCCCAGCCTGTACCAGCAAGCAGCCGGCCAACGCCGCAGCGCGACATGGCCACGAATTCGAGGACTGATATGACTTGCGGCCGTGATTCATCGAGGCTTTCATGCGTTGGGGCTCCAGCGACCAGCTTCTGTTCAGGCAAGTTACCCTTTGCGCGGCGGCGTGCTGACTTCGTAGTTGGTGTTGTTGGCCAGTTCGGCGCCGGCTTCGTTGAGCAGCTTGCCGGGTTTGGCACCGAGGTGGCGGTTGTCTTTCACCACGACCTGTTCCGATGGCCAGCCTTGCACTCGAATGCCGTTGCTGCGCGTGACGTTCTTCACAACGGTCACACGGCGGATGGGGAAATCGCCGGGCTGCTTGTGCCGCGCCGCGCAGACGTAGATGTCGGAGATGCCGCCAGGCGTGGAGATGTCGTTGCCTTCGACGTGCAGGCCCGCGATCTCGCCCACGTGGAAGAGCGAGAGATAGCTATTGCCGCGGTTGTTGACCAGGCGGCCGTCCACGATCGTCGAGTTGCAGTGGTCTTCGTGCATCAGGCCCTCGCCGTCGTTGATGCGATAAACCTTGTCCGAGCACAAGTTGCTGTGGACTTCGTAGTCGTTGTCCTCCAACACCCACCGCCAGCCGCGCATTTCCACCGCTCGGTTGTCGTTCGTCGAGGAGCCATAGCTGCAATGCACGCCGGTCACCGTGGGCCGCACCAAGCCTTTGGCAAAGCGGATGACGTTGCCGGAGCATACCACGCCGTCGCCGCTGAAGCCAATGGCGCAGCGGCCCGTGTTGAACACGTAATTGCCGCAGATGACCGCACCCTTGCGAAAGCCCCACGGATGCGATTCCGGCGTGCCGTCACCGCCGCTGCCGCCCGCGCCGCCGAGGCAGTGATGGTTCACGTAGATGCCGGGCCGGTTGTCGTAGTCGAACTCGACGTCGAAGGGGACGAGTTTCTTCGCCCGGTCCAGCAGCGGGTAATCCTTCATCGTGAAGTTGTCGTCGCCGCTTTGCGGAAGGCGATTGTGGGCGACGAGCGCATTCTCGGCGGCGTGGACCCGGATGGCGCTGCGGAACTTGTGCGTGTAGCGCAGCCAGGCGGGCTGGTTCTGCTCCGCGTTGGGCACCTCCGCCATCACGCCCGCTGCGTTGCGCAGCACGCAGCCGAACACGAGCCGGTTCGCGCCGCAGCGATGGTCCTCCGCCTCGGCCAGAGAGATGTAACCTCGATTGAAGGCGAGATGCACCACGCCGCAGTTCGCTGCCGTCGCCGGTTCCGCCAGCAGGATGCCTTTGAACGCCGCCTCCACGGGCGCGCCGCTGCCGGTGAAGCGGGACGTGTATTTCGGGAACTCCAATCTCGACGGCGGAGAGAATCTCTCATCGCGCGCCGCGACGCCTGCCTCCGGCTCCGCGCCCCGCAGGATGACGCCGCTGCGCAGTTTGATGTCGCTACGGAAGCGATACGTGCCCGGCGGGAAGAACACCACGCCGCCGCCCTTCGCGACGACCGCCGCCTGCGCCTGCTCCAAACGTTCGTCCCAGAACTCGCCCGCGCCCGCCGCGCTCGTGACATCCACGACGAAGTCCCACGGCAGCTTGTTCGTCCAGCCCAGGCCGAGCGCGCGTGTGGGGTTGGCCGTGGACGCCGCCATAGCCCGCGCCCACGGCGGCCCCCACAGCCCTGCCGCGCCAAACGCAACGGCGGACTTGAGAAACTGCCGACGGCCACTACCGTGAGTCGAAAACGTGTTCATCGCGCGATCCTGACAGGAAATGGGAATCGTCGTAGCCGAAATGAACAGTGTGACGAATCTCGTGCGGCGATGGAACCGGGGCGTCCCGAAGCACCGGGGCGTCCCGAAGCACAGAACATCCGTGTGGACGTACAATGCTTCCGGTCATTGAATGAAGACGCGAGTGAAGTTCCAATGATGGAAAATACAGAGGATGCATGAAGATGACACTCAACCGCAGGACGCCCGCCATCGTAGTCCTTCTGGGCCCGTTGTTGTTTGCCTTTGCCGGGGTCGCGAGCGCGGCGGATGAACAGAGCGAGCCGGCCCGGGTGACAGCCCAGACTCCTACACCCGCCGGCAGTTTCGCCGTCGAGCGACGCGAGGACGGCTTGGTCATCACGCGCGGCGGGGCGCCCGTGGCGGAATATTTCTTCCGGCATCCGAAAATCCCGCGCCCGTTCTTCGCCCATCTCCATGCGTCGGACGGCACGCTGCTGACACGCCGCTTTCCGCCCCGCAAAGGCGAGGACTTGCTCGACCATGACACCATTCACCCCGGCCTCTGGCTGGCGTTTGGTGACTTGAACGGCGTGGACTTCTGGCGCAACAAAGGCCGCGTCGCCCACGTCCGCTTCGTCGAGCAACCGCGCGTCGAGGGCGGTACGCTTGCCTTCGCCGTGGAGGAGCAGTATCTCGCGCCCGGCGGCCAGGAGGTTTGCCGCGGCATGAACCGCTTCCGCTTCCTCGCGGGCGACACGCTCCGGCCGGCGCAACCCGGCATTGTGCTGGTGTGGGACAGCACACTCCGCCGCACTGACGGCCCGCTGACTTTCGGCCCGCAACATGAGATGGGCTTGGGCTTCCGCATCGTCTCGCCGCTGCGTGTGAAGGACGGGCACGGCCGCATCACCGGCAGTCACGGCGGAATGAACGAGGCGGGCAACTGGGGCCGCGTCGGGCAATGGTGGGATTACGCGGGCGAAGCGGAGGGCCGCCGCGCGGGCATCCTTGCCGTGGCCGCGCCGGACAACGCGCGGCCGGTCTGGTCGCACGCGCGCGACTACGGCTTCCTCGCCCTGAACCCGACCGGCCCGCCGCCGGATGCGCAAGACGTACCGAGCGTTCCCTTCACGATTCCGGCGGGCGCGGAGTTTCGGATGCGCGTGGCGTTGCTGTTCCACAGCGCCCCCGCGACCGAGTCCTGGGATCCCGCCGCGGCGGCGCAGTCGCTTCTGCGCCCAGTCCAGGGACTTTGAAGTTGCGCGCAGCCGAATAAGCTCCAAGGAGAAACCCGTCATGATGAGAATCCAGTCGTGCATGGTTTTTGTCGCTACGATGAGTGCCTTCGTGTGCGGGCCGCAGGCGATTTCAGCCGGGGCTACCCCTGCGCCCGACGACGAGGCCCGTTGGGACGAGCCGCTGCGAGATGAGTTCTCCCTTGACGCGGCCGTCGCGTATCTCGATCAGATGGCGCTGAACTGGCAACGCGATCGCAAGTGCTTCGCGTGCCACTCCAATCACGCCTACCTCGAAAGCCGGCCCCTGGTCTCGTGGAAGACGCCGGTCCACGATGAACTGCGGACCAAGCTGGAGGAGTTGGCCGCCAAGCCGCGACAGGTGCGCTTCCGCGTGATGGAGGGCGTCATGGCGGCCTGCGTGTTGGCCCAGAACGATGCTCTGACCACGGGCAAGCTGCACCCGGTCACCCGGCAGGCCCTCGACTTCATGTGGACGCTGCAGCGCGACGACGGCGGATTCGACTGGGAGAAGAGTCAACAGCCGCCTTCGGAGATCGACGACCACTTCGGCGCGACCATGGCCTTGATCGGCGCCGGCGCGGCCCCGGACGGCTACGCGGCAACGGTCGCGGCCAAGGCCGGCCTGGACAAGGTCCGCCAATACCTGAAGAACACGCCGCCGGTCAATTTGCATCAGCGGGCGCTGCTCTTGCTCGGGTCGTTGCACGTGGACGGCATCCTGACCGAGGCGGAACGGAAGGCCGTGGTCGCCGACTTGTTCGCGGTCCAGAAACGGGACGGCGGCTGGGGCCTCCAGTCACTGGGCAACTGGAAACGCCACGACGGGAAACCGGACGATACGCAATCCAGCGACGGCTACGGGACCGGCTTTGCCATCTACGTGCTGCGCCAAGCCGGTGTGCCGGCCGACGACCCGAAGATGCAAGCCGGCATCGCTTGGCTAAAGGCCAACCAACGGGCCAGTGGACGCTGGTTCACGCGGAGCCAATGGAAAGACAGTCGGCATTACCTGAGCCGGCAGGGGACTGCGTACGCCGTCCGAGCCCTGGTGGCGTGCGGCGTTGGGCAGTAGGGACGGATTTTCAAGTGAGTCGGAGTAGAGTATGCCTTCTGCGAAACCCTCGTTTCCAGCCATTGTGCTGTTGCTGCTTACGACAACAAGCTGCCCGCCTGGGGCTTCTTCGTTCGCGGCGTACACGACTTGACGCTGGAGCGAGTATCGCTCACGCTGCGCGAGCCGGATCACCGGCCGGTGCTCATGGCGGACAACGTCGACTTGCTCCGCCTGCGGGAATTCCGCCACCCCGAACCGCCGGCCGGCCTCGCCCCGCTGGCCCTGACCGCCGTGAAACGCCTGGAGCGGGATTGAAGTGGGATAGGCTTCCAGCCTGTCATGTCTTCTCCGGATATCGACAGGCTGGAAGCCTATCCCACGGACGGTCACTCTTCCATCTTGACCACTTGGGCATCGTCGAACCAGACACGGTCAGCGTCGCGCGACTGGCCGCGGGTTCCAAGCATGACGACCAGGTAGCGGGCTTCCGGCGGCACCGTGACCAGGCCGACCACCTCGCGCCAGCCGTCGGCGCCCGCCGCCCCGGACGCGGCCAGCGAGCGATGCGCGGCCCATGACCAGCGCTCTTCGGCGGTCTTCCAGCCGATGCCCAGGGCCGCGTAGCTTTTCCCTTCCGTGCGAACTCGCACACGGACTGCGTAGGTCTCGCCCGGTTGGACCGGCACGTTCTGGCCAAAGCACCCGTTGGCCATCGCCGTCAGGCACGCAGCTTCGGCATCGCGGCTGAACCGGCCGTGCGGTCCTTCGTCCTGCCACGTCCACCAGCCCTTGGGCAATCCCTCCGCGGCGGCCTCGGCAAACGCGGGATTCGTCAGACGATTGGCGTCGGGCGGCGCCTTGGCCAAGACGGCTCGCGCCAAGGCCAGCGGATCCCTGGCCCGCGCCAGCGCCCGGTCCGCACCCGCCAGCTTCTCCGGCCAGACGGAAAACTTGGCGTCCCCGCCGGGCCACCAACGGCCCTGCTCGCCGTAGATCCACACGAAGCCGTCCGCCGCCGCCAGCGCCGAGGCCACGTTGGCCGTCAGCCGCTGGGCCGGCGTGCCGCCGAGTCGGTCGATGTACCACGGCGACGTCGGCGGGTTGGAGTGGGCGTCCAGGTAAATCCCGTGGCCGATCCGCAATTGGTTGCGGAACTTGTCCTGGTTCTCCGGCGAGACGAACTCCGGCAGCCGCGTCCGCAGCCGCGTGTAGGCCCGGTCAAATTCCGCCTCGCTGTTGAAGCGGTAGGCGTCCTCGTCGCCCTCGACGATCCGCACCGTCGGCGGCAGCACGTCGCACCAGCCGTCGACAAAGGCCGGCTGCAGGCCATAGACGCTCGGCTCCAGCGCCGCGGCCGGATCGCCGCTGTCGAGTACCGGCAGCACGTCGCAGAACAGCCGATAGGTCAGGATGGTGATCTGCGGGTACTCCTCGGCAACCGCCTGCATTACTTCGCGGCCCCGCTGGCGGGCTCGAACGCGGTACTCGGCGAACGAATGCTCCTCGTTTTCCGGCTGAGCGCCGTACAGGAATTGGGAATGCGGCGGCGTGTACGGTTCGGCGTCGTACAAGATTCCGCGCAGGCCGCCCTCACGGGCCGCTCGGGCCAGCAACCGCCAGTGATCGACGACTTCGCGCCAGCCCGCATCGTCGAACCAATCCACGTCGCCCGGGTTGGAGTACAGGAACAAGAAGTTCTGCGTGGCTAGCTGGGGCTGAGCGGCCTTCAGGTCCGCGACGCAATCGGCCAGTTCGTTCCACTCCCAGTGCTCGCGCGAAAAAGCACAGTGCGCATGCCGCGTCTGCCCGTCGGCCGTCTTGCGCGTGGGAAAGATCGTCGTACCGTCGAACGCGCCCCACTTCTCGAACTCCGGCAGTTCCCGGCAAAACCCGGCCGCCGTAGGCGAGTCCCACCCCGTGGCGATCAACCCCGTCTCAGCCGCCGGCGTGGCCGTCACGGCGAACACCGCACCACTGATCACCCACACGAGCCACAGCAGCTTCTTCATCCGTCTCCCCCTTCGATGCGGCTGGGAAGTGGGATAGGCTTCCAGCCTGTCATGTCTTTTCCGGATCTTGACAGGCTGGAAGCCTATCCCACGTGACCCCCCACAAATTACAGTTCCCGACGGCGCACCGTCCGCCATTGGTCAGGGGAGCCAGACACTCTTCGAAAAAGATGTCCGTCTCTTGCGTTCGCTCCCCATGATTGTCCCTACTTTGTCGTTCTGCTGGAGATCAATCTGGATAGGCCATTTCGTGCCGGTCGCCCAGCCACTCGACCTGGCGTGGATGGAGCGTCCGCACAAATCATGACTTCGCAAGCGACGCGTCCGTCAACTGCGGAATCACACCTGCACAGAACTGGGCCAGCCGGGTCGAAGCGAGTTCCGCCTGCTCCTGCAAGCGGAGCAGGTCCTTGACCCAGGCCGGCCGCCGCCACATCGCGCCGGCGGCCGCCCCCAACTTGCCCGCCCAGGACCGCTGGTCCAGCAGCGTCTCGATCTCCGGTGGCCAGCGGTCGTCGAGTCCGTCGCTGATCACGCGGACGGACAGGAACCGGGTCTTCTCTCGCTGGCACGCCTCGGCCACCGCCCAGGTCTCCATGTCACAGGCCAACGCCGCATGCTCCTGGCCCAAGGCCCGCTTCTGGTCTGGCTTATGAATCAGCCGATCGATCGTCAGCAAGCGGCCGACGTGCAGCCCCTTGGTTGCCGCCAGCACGTTCGGGTCCAATTTCAGTCCCACCGCCAGTTCGCGATGCATCGTGTCTGCCGCGTGGTCCGCCATCAGAATGTGGCCGCGCCGGACATGGTCGACCAGGGCCGCGGCAAAGCCGGCGGAAACGACCCAGGCTGGATGATGGATGGCGATCACGTCGGCGGTGGCTCGGGCCGCCGCCTTCGTTCCCAAGCCGCACTCCGCGATCACGACTCGTCGGCCGCACCACTTCCCGGCGTGCTCGACGAAGGTCGCGCAGCGAGTCGTCACCTTGCCCTCGATCCGCTTGGTCAACCCCTCGGCCTCGACCTCCGTCGACATCACGAACGCCACGTCGCAGGGCGGAAGTTCGGCCGGACGTTGCGGCGCCGCCTCGCCTGAAACCTGCTGCCATGTGTTCACCACGGCTTCCTGGATCTTCTGCCGGGCCGCCTGCTGAGCGTAGCTCATGACCAACCAACGCAACATCATGGCGTCTGCCCCTCATTCTTTGGTACGTCTAACCGCCTGCAAATGCGATGCAAAGCCTCTGTCCGGAACCGGAAAACCGTCCACTCGCATGGTCGTCTTTCACTCCGCGAAAGAACGCCCTT
>CAIYOB010001224.1 GCA_903927685.1 uncultured Planctomycetaceae bacterium | reverse complement strand
GCGAACTCGGCCCCGGGTCGCTGGACCCGAGCCAGTTGAACGTGCCCAAGTGGCTGGGCGAAATCCGCGCTTTGTTCCCGGAAGAAACGTGCCGGCGGATCACCCAACACGCCCTGGATCGTTACGGCATGACGGAATTGGTCAGCGATCCCCAGACGTTGGCCAGCCTGGAGCCCAGCACCGAGCTGTTGGCCAGTGTGTTGCTGTTGAAGGGACACATGAACAAAGCGGCGTTGGCCGAAGTCCGCCAGTTGGTGCGCCGCGTGGTCGAGGATATCCAACGCCGTCTGAAACACGCGATCCAGCAACGGGTCACAGGACTGCGAAACCGGTTTCAGAACTCTCATCTCCAGTCGGCGGCAAATTTCGACGCCCGCAAGACGATTCGCCGAAACCTGAAACACTACGATCCGGCACGCAAGCAACTGGTCGTACAGCGTCCCTATTTCTTCAGCCGCGTCCGGCGGCAGCTGCCGTGGGAGATCATCCTGTGCGTCGATCAGTCGGGGTCGATGGCCGGCAGCCTGATTCACTCCGCCGTGTTGGCCGGGGCCATCGCCGAACTCCCGTCGCTGCGAGTTCGGCTGGTGGTGTTTGACACGTCCGTGGTGGATTTGAGCGAGCACGTGAGCGATCCGGTCGAAGTGCTGATGAGCGTTCAGTTGGGCGGCGGCACGAACATCGGCAAAGCGCTGGGTTACTGTCGCACGTTGGTTCGCGAGCCGAACCGGACGATCGTCGTGCTGGTCACCGACTTTTGCGAAGGCGCCGATCCTCGGCACTTGCGTCAGATGGTTCGCGGTCTCAAATCCGACGGCTGTCACCTAATCGGGCTGGCGTCGCTGGATGAGTCCGGCGGGATGTGGTACGACGAGCAGATGGCCAGCCGGCTGGTGTCCGACGGGATGGAGATCGCCGCCGTCACGCCGAATCGGCTGGCCGACTGGCTGGCCGAGGTGATGCACAGGCGAAGTTGAAGGGGAGTTCGCGATGGACGCCGAGGAACTCGCACGACTGAGGCGGAACTTGGATGCCGCGACGGACGAGGCACTCGTCGCGCTCGCCAACCGCGGCTTGGTGCGACGAGCCGCGAAAGACCTGGAACAGGCCCCGCCGTTCACCGTGGAACTGCGGGCGGCTGCCGTCCTGGTCCACGGCGTTGGCTGGACGGTGACGATGCCGGCGGACGGTCCCGCTGCGGCCACCGACAACACGCCGGCCACGGGCGTAACTCGCCAGATCATCGCCGCGACGATGTTTCTGCGCGATCATTGGCGTCTGGAAGGAGCGCAGACGCCGACTGAGACTGACGCCGAATCAGGCCAGCTGCGGGACGAAGCCATTGAAGAAGCCGCGAAGCGTTTGAGCGAGGCTCCTGCCGGCGAGCTGTTCAAGTGGTCGGGCAGGACGCCGCTGCTGGAGGCTTCGGCGGCTGTCGGATCGGTTGGGAAGGCGGCGATTTCGTACGCGCCGCATTTGACGGTCGAGTTCCCCGAACCAGGCGTCCGCGTCGTGCTGATGACCGATCGGCCGGCGAAGTCACTGCGCCGCCTGTTGGACCAATTCAAGACGACGGCCGGCAAGAGCGAACATCCTCGCTGGGTGCTGCAAGCCGTCTTGGCATTGAAGCAGTCCCGGGGAAAAGACCCGGCGATCGCCACCGAACCGGGGTTCGAGTTGACGGCTGCGATCCGCGAGGACCGCCAGGGAATCGCCCGTCGCGTTCAGAATCTGCTCGGCTCGGTCGCGGCCTCCGGCATCGCGCACCCCTCGTCGCGAATTGTCGAGCGGCTGCGCACCGCGGGTGTGGCGGCGGAAGCGGCACGCTTTCCGCGGCTGGCCCGGCTGTTGAACAGCATCGCCGACGACGCCCAACTGCAGATCGCCCGCGACGCGGCCGCCGACCCCGCTCGGATGATGCAGCGGATGGTGGTCGCCCACGCCCTGGCCGAAGCCGCTGCACGCAGTGAAAACGCCGAGCGGGGCGATCTCTTCGGCCGCCCCCGCACGCACTATGCGCCTGCGGGAGATCTGCAACTGTGCGGTGTGGGTGCCTACGGTTGGCGGACGGCATCCGGTTTCGAAGGGCTCACGACCGTCTTCTGGGACGCGCCGGGCAAGCGTTTCCTCACGGCGTCCGTAGCGCGGGGCGAAGGGCAGGAGCAGACGTTTTCGCTGGCTCAGGCCTATGAGGGCGGGCTGGGCTGGTCGGGCGGCGCGGTCGTGCGAACCATGTGCCGAAGCCAACTGACGCTGAGCGCTGCGAAGACCAACGTCGACGGGCGCCTGAGTCTCTCGGAAACGTGCCGCGCGGCGTTGGGCGAGCCGACGGACCCCGGCGGGCTCGATTTCGGCGAACATGCGGTCAGCCGATGGGCCGGCGTGGCCAAGATCGCTCAGCACTCCCAGCCGATCGGTTTGCGAGTGCCCGATCCGCGCGCAGCGTATGTCGTCCTGCAGCCAAAGCACTGGGGGCAACGTTGGTTCGATGAGTTGGACCAGGCGTTCGTTTGGCAACTGTACGACGAAGCGGCGGCGGCGATGGAAGTCCGCGTGCCCTGGACGCCAAGCGACGAAACGAGTGTCGCCTTTCTCGAGTCGCTGCAGGTCGATCGCGACAAACCGACGTCGATCCTGGGCCGGCTGGAGGTGCGCGGGGGGACGCTGTGCCTGTACCCCTTCTCCTTGTTTTCCAGCGGCACGGTTCAGGGCGACAAGGTCCTCTGCCCCCAGTTCGATCAGGCCCGCATCCGCTCTCGCAACGAACCGCTGCTGCAGCGGTTGCGTGCAAAGTTCCCACGCGACGGTCGGATCGAAACGCGGATCGGAGTTCCCGATTCGAACGAACTCGGGGACACCACGGCCGCCGACTCGACGAACATATCGCCATTGCTCCGCGCCGTCATTCTCGACGTGGACAGGATCCTGAGTGCCGCTCTGGAATCCGGTGCCACCCGCCTCACTCCGGCCGTCGCTCAAACGCTGTCCAAAACGCGAGACAGACTTGCCGAGTTG
>CAIYOB010001223.1 GCA_903927685.1 uncultured Planctomycetaceae bacterium | reverse complement strand
CGGACCTCGACGGATGCGGCCCCCTCTTGATAGTCCCTGCCCGTCAGGTTCAACGGTGCGCCGCCGTCCACAATCTTGCCTGTCACCGTGACGCGTTTGACACCGCCACCACAACCGGCGGCCACGAGACAAACGATCACGACCAACAAGCTGGATAATGCCTTGTACCGAGAAATCACAGCGAACTCCCTTGTCCGAGAAAGTTGACTGACTCTAATCCTTGGTATCCCCATCCGCGCGATGCCAAGCCTGAGCAAAGGACTTCATGTTGACATCGTAGCTGAAGAATCGCGTCGATCCATCGCCGTAGACGACATTGATCCCCGCGGGGTGCGACGAACCGAATCGTGGCTCGGGATCGCCTTGGTCCGTCCGGTCGGGCAACGGCCGATAGTTGCCGCGGCGAATCACGTCCCAATCCCAGCCGCAGATGTAGCCTTCGTTGTCGTAGCCAGGGTTGATGCCGACGTGCCCGAGGCTGTACCGCTTTTCGGACACAATCGCGACGTTCGAGGTCCCGTCCTTGAGCGAGGCAAAGGTATGCACGGCGCACTGGCTGGTGTTAAATCCGTCGATGCAGTACGTGCGGCGAACGGCGCCACTGCCGTTCCAGGAATAGCGTGGATACTGCTGATTTACGTAGCCCGAATTGCCGCCGAAAGCATCCACCAGATCGCCCCAATCCCACCATTCATTTTCGCAGCAGGCAGCGTAGTCGTTCTTTCCAATGGGGACACTGCCGGGATTGCCGATGTTGTTGCCGTCCCGCAAATACCTCCATTGAGGGTTGGTTCCTGTGTCCGCGACCGCCGCCCGGCGACTGGGGCAGTAGTAGGCTGAAACGACCTCCTGACTGGGGGCAAACGCCCGCGCCGTTCCCTGCCGACCCGATCCCTCCCACACGATCTGTTGTTCGACGTACGGCAGGATCTGATACAGCCACCCGGCTCCCTGGTAAGGCGCTACGTTGGGCGAACCGCCGTACCCCGGGAAGCCCGGAAGATTGCCGTTGTCTCCACTGAAACTGGGCCAGTCATCCCAGCCGTACCCGCCGGTCGGAATCGACTTGTGAATGTCGTGGTGATTCTGAAAGGCGATCCCGATCTGCTTCAGATTGTTGACGCACTGCGTTCGCCGGGCGGCCTCCCGTGCTGCCTGGATTGCCGGCAACAAGAGTGCGACCAGGATGCCAATGATCGCAATCACGACCAACAGCTCGACCAACGTGAAAGCCAATCTTCGTTTCATTGCACCAAACCTCCCATGAAACCGATTGGGCCGGATGCGGCATGCACAGTTCGCAAGTCGCACGCGACGGGACAAGAAACAAGATAAAGGAGCATGAACTCTATATCGTCACGCGACCTCGTCAAGCGTATCCGCGCCGGACGAGATTTTGCGCGTATCCGCAGTCGCAATCGGAATTTAGCATATCCCCACCCCGCGGTGAATGCAATAGTAGGATTATGACAAGAATAGCGAATTTAGGAGGTTGTCGGATCGAGCTGCCGGGGATGGCCGGGCGGCTGCACGCTGACGACTTGATGTCGTCCCCGGGTGAGGTCCGCAACCCCGTACGCTGAGCGACTTCACGGCGGCGATTACATTTTCGTTCCAGATGTTCCGTTCGACGTTTCTCGGCGCTCGCACGGCGGGCGTCTTTCGTGTATCGTACCCGTTTTCCCGGGCGGCCTTGGGGGCATGCAACCAGTGAATCGAGACGGCATCGCGGAGGCGAATCGCACGAGTCATGGCGCCGAGCGGACGGGGCTGTCTCCCGCTCCGGAGAGCGGTCAAATCGTGCCGTCGCCGGGTGACGGAAGACGCTGGCGTCTGATCTTTCTGACCGTCGCGCTGATCGCGGCGGTGAGCGGCGTCGCGATCTGGACCTGGTACGGACATGCTCCCGGGAACCGCGACCTGGTCGCCGTGGATGCGAGTCTTCTGAATCCCGGGGATCCGCTGCAAACGGAAGCGGTGGAACTCGCTGATCGGCTGGTGAAGGACTTTCCTGGCGAGGTTGAGTCCTTGTTCATTCGGGGGCTGATCCTCAACAAGTTCGTCAGTCGCGACGTGGCAGCACGCTGCTGGCAGATCTGCATCGAGCGTGCTCCGGATTTCGGCGAGCCGTACTATTGGCTCGGCAAGGACTGGTTCAAGAAGGGCAACTACGAGCAGGCCCTGGTCCACTTTCGCCGGGCCGTCGACTTGAACGTTCCGCTGGTGGACGCACGGATTCAGCTTGCCGACGCCCAGGTCAATGCGGGCCGGCCGGAAGATGCCGTCGCGGTCCTCCGGGAACAGGTCCGGCGGGCGCCGCAACTGGTCGCGGGCTGGTTCTACTTGGGGCACGCGTGCCTGCTGGCCGGCAAAGTGGACGAGGCGGAAGCGGCGTATCGGAAAGCCTTGGAACTGAATCCTCGGTGTTATCAGGCCTGGCACGGAATGACCCAGATCAGCCAGCGCCGCGGCGAGCCGGACAAGGCGGAGGAGTACTTGAAGGAGTTGCAGAAGTGGCAGGCCAAGGCGTTCGCCGGACACCAGACGGCGCGCCGCTCGGGGGATGACGAGGAGTCGCTCGAACGGACCTTGGCGACGGCCTATAGCGACGCCGGCAGTCTGTACGCCCGCCGCGGAGACGCACGGACGTGCGAGGCGTGTTGGGTACGGGCGGGGGAGATCGATGCGGACCATGTGGCCAGCCGGCTCCAATTGCTGGACCTGTACGGCCGGCAGCAACGGCCGGCAGCGGCCCTGCCGGTCTTGGAGCAACTATGCCGCATTCAGCCGGAGAATACCAATCACTCCAGGAACCGGGATGCGCTCCGCCGGATGCTGGGACAGGACCGAGAATAGCGTGGCCAGATTTTCGTTCAGCACTCGGATTCTGACAATGACCGCCGTGGGGACCGCGACGCTCGCGGCGAGCATCTGGTTCGCGCCGGGATGGCCGGACAAGCCGACCGCGTTGCCCGGGCGGGAAACGCCAGCCGGGCCGATCGTCATGCGCGACGTCACCGCCCGGGCGGGCATCCGGTGGCGGCACACGGACGGCAGCAGCGGCAAGCGGTACATCGTCGAGACGATCACGGCCGGCCTGGCCACGTTCGACTACGACGGCGACAGCCGGATTGACATCTACTTGGTGAGCGGCGCTCCGTTGCAGGGCACTCAAGTGGATGTGGCGCCTGCCAATGCCTTGTACCGCAACCTGG
>CAIYOB010001222.1 GCA_903927685.1 uncultured Planctomycetaceae bacterium | reverse complement strand
GCTCGCTGCACTCGACCCCAGCCACCCCCACTGGGAGCGGAGGACGCGGGGATCGGCTCTTTTCGCAGACTCGCGTCATGCATTCTCGCGGCCGAGTTCCTGGAGGGCGGAGCGGGCGCGGGCGAGATGGTCCAGGACACGCTCGATGGCGGCAGTCATCGGCTCCTCGGCGTCGCCCCGCAGGCGGACCAATTCGTCGACCGCCGCCGCCAGCGACTGGCCGATCTGAGTCGCAATCTCGGTCTGGCCGGCGACCGCGGCGACAACCGGCGCCTTGTCAGCGGTCGCCGCCGATTGCTGCGCCGCGGCCCGTTCCAGGGTCACGATTCGCTCGCCCTCGCGCAACCGCACGCGGAGTTCGTCGCGGTCGAACGGTTTGCTCAGGAAATCGTCGGCCCCGGCGTCCATGCCCTCGACCAAGTCTTCCTTGTGCGAACGGGCGGTCAGCAGGATGCAATAGACAAAGCCCCGCCGCTCGTGGGCCCGGATGCAGCGGACCAGTTCGACGCCGTCCATCTCCGGCATCATCCAGTCGGCGATCACCAGCGGAAAATCGTCGATCTGGAACAGCGCCCAACCCGCCGCGCCGTCTTCGGCCTGCGTCACCTCATAGCCCCACTTCTCCAGGTAGGTCCGCAGCAGCTTGCGCGAGATCGGGTCGTCGTCGACAATCAGGACTTTCATGCCAACCTCATGTGAATCGTCGGCTGCTTACAGCCACTTGCGTGTCCAACTGTAGAACAACGCGAGCCCCATCAGCAGCATCGTGCCCAGCCACACGCCCCAGAACCCCCAGGGGTGCTGGGCCAGCGGGACGTGCGAAAAATTCATCCCCCACGCGCCGAAGACCGAGCCCGCAAACGCCACGACGATCGTGATCACGGTCAGCGCCTTCATCGTCGCATTCACGCGATTCGACGAGACGGCCAGGTGTGCATCCAACGCCGCGGCGAGCATTTCACGTTCGGTGTCCAGGACATCCAGCAGCCGCAGCACATGATCGTATACGTTCTGAAAGTACGCCAGCGTGTTGCCCGAAAAAAGGTTGTGGTCGCGCCGCAAGAAGAGGTGAAATACTTCGCGCAGCGGCGACAGCACGCGGCGCAGCGCGATCAGCGTGCGTTTGTACCGCACCAACCGCTCGACGCCAAACGGCTGCGTCGGTTCAAACATCTGCATTTCCACCGCTTCGAGCTCGTCCTCGATGCCTTCGATCACCGGAAAATATGTATCAATCACGGCGTCGACCACCGTGTACGTCAGGAAGCCGACCCCTTCGTTCAGCATCCGGCCGCCCCGCGCCCAGCGGTTCATCGCATCGTCCAGCGCGGCCAACGGCCCTTTGTGCAGCGAGACCAGATAGTTGCGCCCGATGAACAGCCCGATCTCGTGCGGGCTGAAATCCCCCGTCTCCGCGTGCCGCCCGGCACTGTATAGCACCACGAACAGATGGCCTTTGTACTCGTCGACCTTGGGCCGCTGCTGGCCCTTGGCCACGTCCTCCAGGGCCAAAGGGTGAAAGCCGAATTCTTCGAGCAGCAGCGAGAATTCTTCCTGCCCGGCGTCCTGGATATCCACCCAGACGATATTCGTTGGATCCTTGACGTACCCCTGCACCTCGTCCAGCGACACGCCCCGCTCCAAGCTGATCCCGCCCAGGCAGGCCAGTGTCTTGACTTTGGCGCGGGCCGAAGTCGCCGACGGTGCCACTGGGATTACCGCGGACGGCTCGGCGCTCAGCGGATTTCTCGAACGTGACGGATCCACAGTTGCAGTCTCGAAACGGATGGGGTAGAAACTTACCGATGATTATACCGGGCTCTCCGGTGCGCCGGAATCGCCCACCGTTCCGAAAGCCAGTCCGTTCGCTTCGTCGAGGAGGGAGTTACGATGTCCAAGCACGATCACGGCCCGCAGTTCCGCGCTCACTGCTGTCCCTGCTGCGATTCCGCGGCGGACGGCGACGGCATCTCGCGGCGGAGTTTCCTGGGAGGGATGAGCGGTGCCGCCTTGGGCGGCATGGCGCTCGCCTGGATGTCTTGGAGCGAGGTGGCCGGCGCCGAAAACCAGCTGCCGGCTCCGGCCGCACGCAAGCCGCTGGTCGTCAAGCCGATCCTGACCTATGCGACGCCGCAGCGGGCTCCCCAGACCAGCTGGCGGTCCTGGGGCGGAATCCAGACCGAGCAGGATGCCCAAGCCGAGGTGGCCCGGATCCAGGAAGAACTGACCAAGCTGCAGTCGGCCGCCGACTTTCCCCTCCAGTTCCTGCCCGTGACGGCCATCCGCGATCCCAACGAGTTGGCGGGCGCGGGCGACCTGGCCGGCGCGGATACGGTCCTGCTGTACGCAGCCGGCGGGCCGTCGCAGGTCTTCCAGCAGTTCCGCGACCAGGGCAAAGACGTCATCTACTTTGTCCGCCACAAGTCGGGACCGGTGTCGCTGTGGTACGAGATCGTCAGCCCGATCCAGCTCCGCGGGCACACGGATCAGCGGGTCACCAAGAACTTTGACGAGCAAGACGTGGTCGTGGACAGCCAGGACGAAGTGCTCTGGCGTCTGCGGGCGCTGTGCGGTCTGAAGAACACGCTGAACAGCCGGATCGTTGCGATTGGCGGCGCTAGCGGCTGGGCGCAGCCCAAAGCGCCGGACCTGGCCAAGGAGCGTTTCAAGCTGGACATCCAGAACGTCTCGTATCCGGAACTGGGCGAGATGATCAAAGCCGCTCGGGCGGATGCGGCCGCCATGGCTTTGGCGGAACAGCGGGCCGAGGCGTACTTGAAAACGCCCGGCACGACGCTGGAGACCGATGCCAAGTTCGTCGTCAATGCCATGCTGTTGGACCAGATCTTCCGGGCCATTATGAAGCAGGCGGACTGCCGGGCGCTGACCATCAACGGCTGTATGGCCACGATCATGCCAATGGCCGAGACCACCGCCTGCCTGACCTTGAGCACGCTGAACGACGACGGCTACCTGGCCTTCTGCGAGTCGGACTTTGTGGTCGTCCCGTCGGGCATCCTGCTGGGCAACATCTCGGGCCGGCCGACGTTCCTGAACGACCCCACGTACCCGCACGACGGGCTGATCACCTTGGCGCACTGTACCGGCCCGCGGAAGATGGACGGCCAGACGTTGGAGCCGGCGCGGATCCTGACCCATTTCGAGTCCGACTATGGAGCCGCGCCCAAGGTCGAAATGCGCAAGGGCCAAGTGCTGACCAACATCCTGCCCGACTTCCAAGCCCAGCGCTGGGTGGGCGTCCGGGGCGAAATCGCCGACGCCCCGTTCCTGGCCATCTGCCGCGACCAAATCGACGTCCGCTTCCAGTGCGACAGCCTGCTGTTGGCCCAGCGGATGCCCGGCTTCCATTGGATGACCGGCTACGGAGATTACACCAAGGAACTTGGCTATGCCCTGAAACGCGTGGGCATCCAGTGGGAGTTCCTGGGCTGACGGTCGTGAGTGCAAGCACGGCGGGTAACGGATTCCCGTCGTTCGAAGGGCGCAGGGATTGTGCACACGCGCGGCCCCCCGGCTGCTTCGGCGGCCGGGGGGCTTGCTTTATCATCCCACCCCTGCAAAGGTGCAGACAGAGACCCGCGGATGCCTGCCTGTTGAGTTTTGCCGGGCGCTGCGGTATGGTGAGCGTCCAACACAGGCTCGTCCCAGGCTTGATTCTCACCAGGGGGGAAACGCTCGATGACCGCGGACTTGGAACAGGCGAAG
>CAIYOB010001221.1 GCA_903927685.1 uncultured Planctomycetaceae bacterium | reverse complement strand
CGGGTTATGTGGAAGCGGGTCAGTTCGTGGCGACCGAACAGGGGACTCCGCAGGGAGGTAACCTGAGCCCGATGCTGTCCAATGTGTTCCTGCACTACGTGTTGGATTTGTGGTTCGAGAAACGGCTGAAGCGACAAGTTCGCGGGGCCTGTTTTCTGGTGCGGTACGCGGACGATTTTGTCGTCCTGGTGCAGTATCAGGACGAGGCCCAGAGGATCCTGCAAGCCTTGCGCGAGCGGTTTACGCAATGCGACTTGACGCTGCACCCAGAGAAGACGCGGGTGCTGAGCTTTGGCCGGTATGAGCGGCAGAATGCCCAGCGGCAGAAGCGCCGGGCGAACACCTTCGACTTCCTGGGCTTCACGCACTTCTGTGCGGCGAGCCGACGCGGGAAGTTCATCGTCGGACGCCAGACCAGCCGGAAGAAGTTCCGCAAGAAATGTCAGGAGCTGCGCACGTGGCTCAAGAGGGTGCGGAGCCAGATCCCGGTGAAGGCTTGGTGGCCGGTGCTGAAGGCCAAACTCCAAGGCCACTACCAGTACTACGGCGTGAGCGGGAATATGCGGGGACTGACCCGCTATTACCGGTTCGCGATCCGGCTGGTGCTGAAGTGGCTGAATCGCCGGAGCCAACGGCGGTCGTTTTCCTGGGAGCGGTTCCTGACCTACCTGGGTCATTATCCGCTGCCCACGCCGCGCATTGTTCATAACTTATACACACTGTCGCCCGTGCGGTGAGCTTACCTGAAGAGCCGGATGTGGGAAATTCACAAGTCCGGTTCTGTGAGGGGCGTTGAAGTCGCCTTTCATGGTCGAATATTGTGACACTCCGCAGATCGAAAGAGCGGAGCAACAGGGAATACAAAGCAGACCTACAGAAGGAGACCATATTATGCCTACTCGACCAGAGCTTTCTTTGGATCGCTCCGCCGAACCGCCGCCCAACACGCTTGACGCCCCACCGTCACCTGAATCGGCGCGCGCGCGTCTCGTCGGCGATTTGGCACTTCTGGTCATTCGGCAGTTCCGCCGGGAACAACGCGGGGCAGTTGGCTCACCAGCCACTCGTGACGAGGCGGGGCCGCAGGCCAAATAGCCGGGCAGGACACGGCATGTCGCGTGCGGGGACCCACTAGCCTTGCGAGATTGCCCTTCTCCAGTGCAACCCTTGCGAAAGGAGGTGACTCGTTGAGTCAAATCGCACTATGCTTCGTTTCTGTAACCCTGCTGCTGGCAATCGTGGCCCTCATCCGAGAGCGCCGTCTGCGGATTGCCATACAGCAAGTCCTTCGACGTCTTCTGGATCGCTGGAGGTCCCATGAAAGCAGCCAGAACTGTGTTTGTCCCGATCGTCGCCGCGCTGATATTGACGGTGATCGGGTGTGACGAGAACGCCCGTCTTGCGGAAATGGCCGAGCGTCACCTGGATCGGCAGGCTGAGCAGAATCGGCAAATGGCCGAACTGCACCGTCAGGTCGCCGACGGCTCCCGGGAGTTGGTGGCAGCCGACGCCAAGGCGCGCGAAGAACTCGCGGCCCTACAACGCGAGGTTCAGACGGAGCGGGCGGAGACCGGCCGCCAACGCGATGAACTCGAGAGGGAGCGAAGGTCGCTGGCCGCGGAGCGCCGCCAGGATCCCATTATCGCTGCCGCGATCACCAGCGTCGGTCTGGTCCTGGCATGCCTGCTACCCTTGCTCCTGGGTTGGCACCTACTTCGCGCCCCAGCCAATGACGCCGACCGCCTCATTGCTGAGGTCTTGGTTGAGGATCTTGTGTCGGAGCATCCGTTGCTGACGCGGGCGTCGGCTTCGCCGCGCGCCATCACTTACGACCCCGCAATCGCCAGCACTGAGCATGCCGATCCTACGAACGCCGGCCCCGAAGCTAAATAACCTGGGGGGAACGCGTCATCATCTGTAGAACGGACAGTTTACCTCTTTAAGGCGAGTGTTTCAGTCTCAAAGCCCCGCTCTCAACCGCCATTCGGTTGTGGGTGGGCACTTTCATTATGCGCTCTCGCATTGGTGCGGGAGCGGCTGTGTTTTCCAGGACACGGCCGCCCCCGCGGGGCGGCCTCAATTCTAAGGAGATCGCCCACCAATGATCGCCAATGCCAAGAAGATGCGCCGATCCGCTGCGTCTGCCCGCGCTGCGAAGTTTCTGGCCCTGTTGCCGCAGATTCGGGAGCAAGCCCGGTTTGCTTTCCGGAGCGAAGGTGGCGAACGCCGTGAGGAACTGATCGCCGAGACCATCGCCAACTGCTGGGTCGCGTTTGTCCGGCTCGTCGAACGCGGCCTGATCGATGCCGTTTACGCCACGCCGCTGGCCCAGTATGCGATCAAGCAGGTTCGCGACGGTCGCCGTGTCGGTTGCAGGCTGAACGTCCGCGACGTGAGCAGTGAATACGCCCAGCAGGCAAAGCGGTTCGCAGTCGATCGTCTGGATCGCTACGACGCCGAGGAGGGCGAGTGGCGCGAGGTCCTGATCGAGGATCGCAAATCCGGACCGGCGGACACGGCGGCGGCACGGATGGACATCGCCGATTGGTTCGACAGCCTTCCCCGCCACAAGCGTCGCATTGCGGAGACCTTGGCCAGCAGCGAAACGACCAAGGCCACGGCACGCAAGTTCCGCGTCAGTCCCGGCCGCATCTCCCAAACGCGGCGCGAGCTGGAAACCGCGTGGCAGGAGTTCCAAGGCGAATCGGCGCGCACCTGATGGCTGATGCTGACAGCAACCAACCTCGTGCGATTCACGAGGATCAAATCTATTCACCATCTCTGGAGCGACTTTGCATGCACGACTCCATCCGCGGTTTGTTCGGACTGGTGATGGCGATCATCGCCTCCGCTTTCTGCATCACCGTAGTGACGGGCAGCTATTCCCACTGGCCCGTCGTGCTGTTGGGCATCGGCATGGGACTGTGGGCAGTGCGGAGTATGTCCAAGTCTTGAGCCGCAAGACCCAATCGGTTGCCATCCGTCCAATGTTGCAAGAAGGGAAATCCTCACATGAGCCATGTTGTGACGATTCGAACCGAGATCCGCGACGCCGGCGCGGTGCAAGCCGCTTGCCAACGTCTGCGGCTACCCGCGCCCGTCCAAGGGACGCACAGACTATTCACGAGCCAGGTCACGGGACTGGCCGTGCAGTTGCCCGAGTGGCGCTATCCGGCCGTCTGCGATCTGGCCACCGGTCAGGTCCAGTACGACAACTTCCGTGGCCACTGGGGTGAGAAAAGACACCTCGACGCGTTTCTCCAAAGCTACGCCGTGGAAAAGGCCAAAGTCGAGGCACGACGCCAAGGGCACGTTTGCACGGAACAGCCGCTGGCCGACGGTTCCATCAAGCTGACCATCAGCGTGGGAGGTGCCGCGTGAGCAAGATCATCGAGATCATCGTGTCGTCTCAAGGCGAGACGACTGTCACCACCAGGGGCTTTGCCGGTTCGGCGTGCCAAGCGGCCAGCAAGTTCATCGAGCAGGCCCTGGGCCAACGCACCGGTGAGCGTCTCACGAGCGAGTTCTACGCCAGCCAAAGCGTTGCCCAGCAGGCCAGCCAGCGGCAGTAAGCCGGCGCTCCGGTTGGCCGATCTGCTTTCCTCCCGCGGTTTCTTCGGCGGGCGGTGTATCTTCTGCGGCAGGTACACCGTCCGTCATCGACGTTCGATGCGACGTGACGCCCCTGCGCGCGGACAGAACTTGGTTTCTTCGTTCTCCGACTCCCGCTTCCAGGCTGTTTTCGGTCACGGCCCGGAAGCACACTACTACGGACCGATTGCGCAAGGAATCACGTTATGGCAGTTCGTTACAGCACTCAAGCTGTTGTCTCGGAACAACTCCCCGGCAGCGAGTATGCCGTCGTCGCAGGCTCCCATTACGACGACGAGCCGGCCGTATGGTGCCGAGTTCTCACGCCCGGCCGCAACCGGGACTACCGGGCGGTGATCGTCGAGCCCGGCGATCGCCTCGGCAAGATGGTCTTTGTCGCGGCCACGGCGGGCCCGGACAGGCTCAAGAGGCTCGTCGGCCACTTGGTCCTGGTCGACGTGGAGCGGGAGAAAGACCGCGTGTGCTTCGGCACGCCGGCCAAGCTGGCTCTGGCCACCATCTGCGACGGCATACCCAGTAACACGTGCCGGCCCGACCTGCGGCATTGCGCTGCGGCCGTCGATTCTGTGCCCGAGGCGGAAAGCCGGCTGTTGGCCGAGATGGACAAGGTCCTAGCCGTCTGGTTGAAAAGGACCGTAGGCCGGAAAGCCGACGCCGTCGCGACCGGCGAAGCGGTGAGTCACAGGCGGGGCAGACGGCAGAACAGACGACTCTGCAACGCCGGCACGTGACTTGTACCCCGGCTATCCCTTCGTTCCTGCTCGTTCCTGCTGCAGGCGGCACATCTTCCACAGCAGGTCTCACCGCTGTGCTTGGCCTCGTCGTGCAGGCCGTGAACAATCCAGCCAGCGAGGTTTCTTCTGCCGCCCAGGTTCGGCGCCGGCTGCGAATGCTGGCTGGGCGAAACCTCCCCCAGCAGCTTCAACATCCGTTGCAGCTGGGCTTCAAGCAGTTGCTCGACGTCAGCACGATCCGGCCAGACCGATGTGCTGGCCGGATAACTGTTCATGCCGAATCGTTCCGACCAGCGGGCAGGCAATTCGCTCTGACCGCTCAGCGGCTGGACGCACATCACATCCTGGAGCCATAGGGCGTGCCCCGCGTGCCACAGGATGTGATTAGAGGTATGGGACGGAGTCCACGTCAGCCAGGCTGTTTGGGCAGCGGCCAGAATCTGCAAGGTGCCCTGGCGGACTTCACGGGCCAGTTCCTGGAGCACTTCGCTGCTATCCATCGTTGGCTTCCCCCCTTGCACGGCGTTTACCACGCCGCCCTACCTGCCACCGGCCTCGGCGCCGCTCGCAGTATAGCCCATCTCAGGCCAGCCCGCAGGCCATGTCCCGGCGGGCTGGTTCACCGTATTCAAGGAGTTTTCGCGAATGCAACTTTCCCAACAACTGACGGAGTACGTCTCCGCTTGCTTCACCGGTTTGTGGGTCCAGTCCCACGAGCACGACGATGCCCTGACCGAGATCGCCCAGATGTGCCGCGACCAAGAGTGGCGTATGGTCGTCTGGGACATCAACAAGGGACTGACGATTCACCGTCAGGATGACGCCAACGTCGACACTGGCACGAACGACCCGCTGGCGGCCATCCGATCGCTCGATGCGCTCGGTTCCACGGACGGCGCGTCGCTTCTCGTGTTGGTCAACTTTCATCGTTTCCTGTCCAGCCCGGAGATCATCCAGGCATTGGCCGCCCAGATCACCAAAGGTAAACAGCACCGCACGTTTATCCTGGTCCTCTCACCCATCGTTTCGGTCCCCGTGGAGCTGGAAAAACTGTTCGTTGTGCTGGAACACGACCTGCCTCTCCGCCAGCAGTTGCACGAAATTGCTCGCGGCATCGCCACCGAGGACGGCGAACTGCCGACCGGGGCACAGCTCGACATGCTGCTGGACGCGGCGGCCGGTCTGACTCGCTACGAAGCTGAGTCGGCTTTTTCGCTCTCGCTCGTCCGCCATGGGCGCATCGTGCCCGACGCTGTATGGGATCTCAAGTGCCAAACGCTAAAGAAAAGCGGCCTGATGCAACTGTACCGTGGCACGGAGGATTTCAGCAGCCTGGGCGGCCTGGCGTCGCTGAAGGCATTCACCAAGCGGGCCCTGCTGCAGCCGAGCCGCAGCAACCCGCTGAAGCGGCCACGGGGCGTTTTGCTGTTGTCTCCTCCGGGCTGTGGGAAAAGCCAGTTCTGCAAGTGTCTGGGCCGCGAAACGGGGCGTCCAGTGCTGATCTTGGACGTCGGCACGCTGATGGGCTCGCTCGTGGGCCAAACCGAAGAGCGGACGCGGCAGGCGTTGCAGATCGCCGATGCGATGGCCCCGTGCGTGGTGATGATCGACGAGGTCGAGAAGGCGTTTGCCGGCGTCGGCAACTCCGGCCAGACCGACAGCGGCGTCTCGTCGCGCATGTTCGGCTCGTTCTTGAGTTGGCTGAACGATCACGATTCCGACGTGTTCGTGGTTTGCACTGCCAACGACGTCGCCAAGCTGCCGCCGGAGTTCAGTCGCGCCGAAAGGTTCGACGCGACGTTTTTCCTGGACTTTCCGGGCCACGAGCAGAAGCAAGCCATCTGGCACCTGTACCTGGACCTGTTCGAGATCGACCGCGACCAGAAGCTGCCGAACGACGAAAGCTGGACGGGAGCTGAAGTGAGAGCTTGCTGCCGCTTGGCGGCGTTGCTGGACGTGCCGTTGATCCAGGCGGCTCAGAACGTCGTACCCGTGGCAGCTACGGCAGCGGAAGCCGTAGAGCGATTGCGGACCTGGGCTAGTGGCCGGTGCCTGGATGCCGACCGGGGCGGGATTTACACGCGGCAAACGGAGAAACCAACGTCGCGGCGCAAGGTGACCCGCAGTCCGCAGAACAACTAACAACGGCCACTTCTCTACCAAGGAACCAAGGATCACCAACATGCCTGATTTGAACGACGGCGAGTCGACCCATGTGCAAGGGTCGGCTCGCCTACCGTATATCTTGAAGAACGTCGGCGGAGTGTACTCCTGCACGTGCCCGGCGTGGCGTAATCAATCGCTGCCCATCGAACGTCGGACATGCAAACACCTCCGCACGTATCGTGGCGAACAGGCCGAGCAGGAACGCCTGGGCGCACTGCTTTCAAAGCCTTCCGCGGCTACGCCTTCAACTACACGCACCGTGCCGAACCTGCTGCTGGCCGAGCGGTGGGAAAACGACATCGACTTGGCCGGTTGGTGGATGAGCGAGAAGCTCGACGGGGTGCGGGCGTGGTGGACCGGCCGCGAGTTTCTCTCACGGCAGGGCAATGTGTATCGCGCGCCCGACTGGTTCGTCGCGGGACTGCCAAACTTGCCGCTGGATGGCGAGTTGTGGCTGGATCGTAAAGCGTTTCAGCGAACCGTGAGTATCGTCCGCCGGCACGATCAAAGCGACCACTGGCGTCGGATTGCCTTTGTAGTGTTCGACGCACCGGCCGCCGATGGGCCGTTTGAAAGCCGTCAAGCGTTTCTGGAGTCCACGTTGCGGGAGCATCGGCCGCAGTATGCGCGGGTGCTTCAGCAGGAGCGCTGCACCGGCATCGGCCATCTGCAAACTGAATTGGCCCGTGTCGAGACGCTGGGTGGCGAAGGATTGATGCTCCGGCAGCCGGCATCACGGTACGAGCCGGGCCGATCGTCCACGTTGCTGAAGGTGAAGACCTTCCACGATGCGGAAGCCCGCGTCGTCGAGCATCTGCCGGGCCGTGGGCGTCATGCCGGACGGCTGGGTGCGGTGGTCGCAGAACTGCCCAGCGGCCTGACTTTCTCCGTGGGCACGGGCTTCACGGACGCCGAGCGGGAGAATCCGCCGCCTGTCGGCAGCCTGATCACGTTCCGCTACCAGGAACTGACGGACCGCGGTGTACCCCGTTTCCCGTCCTTCGTGCGGGGCCGGACCGAGGACGACACGTCTGCGGTAGCCTGGACCGATTTCGCTTCAGACGCCCAGCAGCCGGGCGTTCCGGCCGTTGGGGCTCACATTTCCACCGACAACACCAACAACCTGAAGGAGTCCATCATGGCCAAGCGTTACTTCGAGTTCATCGGCGGCAGTTCCGCGAAGTTCTGGGAGATCGGCGTCAGCGGCAACAAGGTGACGGTTCGCTTCGGGCGGATCGGCACGGACGGCCAGACGCAGGTGAAACCTTTCCCGGACACGGCCGCGGCCACCCGACACGCGGAAAAGCTCATCGCGGCCAAGATCGGCAAGGGCTACGCCGAAGCCGTCGCGCGGTAGCGGTGCCGCGCTCGCGATGTGCGCTGATGAAATGGCTGGATTCGGCCAGTTCCGCGAATCAAAACCATAGCCCCATCGTTCGCTTTTGACCGGTGGGGCTTGGTCGTTCATGTTGCTCGGTTGTGGCGGTGCTGACCCGACGACAACCGACTTAGCGCGACATAACAGAAGGACGAACATCATGGGATTGACGATTCATTACCAACTGCGTTCTACGGCAGCGAGTGCCGAAGAGGCCCGGAATCTGGTCGTCCAGCTCGGCAGTCGCGCCCGCGATCTGCCCTTCGATCAGGTGGACGAGGTCATCGAACTGACTGGCAGTGATTGCGCTTTTCAGCAGCACGATGACCAGTTTCCGCACCGCTGGCTGTTGATCCAGGCTCGGAAGCTGGTGCCCGACCCGCGTGAGCCTGCCCGCCGGTACGCCGTGATTCCGGAGCACGTCATTGCCTTCTCCTGCTCTCCGGGCCGTGGGTGCGAACAGGCGAACTTCGGCCTGTGCCGCTATCCGGCGACCATCGAAGTTGGCCCCTGTGTTCAGTGGACGGTCCACACCAACCTGGACCACTGGCACTGGGGCAGCTTCTGCAAGACGGAATATGCCCGCAATCGCGAATGCGGCGGGGCACGCAACTTCCGCCGCTGTCATTTGGCCATCGTCGATCTGCTGCAACACGCCCAATCGCTCGGCATTTTGGAGGAGGTCTATGACGAGGCCGGGTACTGGGAAAACCGGCGAATAACAGCCCAAGCCCTGGGTCTGGTCAGCGTCTAGCCTTGCCGGTCTGGAGTCAGCGACGCGAGTTTCCTTCGCCCCTGGTCGTGTCGAAGGACCAACATCATGCACTTGATCTTGAATGTCCACAGCAGCAATCCGGAAACCAACCTGGACTGCGAATGTGCCCTGCTGAAACTCACCAAGCCGTTCTGCGCTCGGCTGCGGCGGGATATCGAGACGCTCTTCCGGCATCGCCGGGAGCTGCCTGACCTGTACGAAGTGTACTTCTGGCGGTACGCGGTGGAATTCTATTCGTTCGATCTGGTCGCCGCCTGCGACGACTGCGAAGCGGGGTGGAGCGGGCAGTTGGAGAAGGCGGGCCGTGCGGTGCTGCCGGTGGGCATGGAGTTGGCAAAGTTCGAGCCCCAGCGCATGGAATGCCAGCAGGAAATCATCCGCCACGTGCCGGCTGCCAACAATATCGTTCGGCTGCCAGAAAACTGCTTCGAGATCGGCTGGACCGCCGTCCCCAAGCACTCGGACATCTACATCACCACCGGCGACGTGACGCTGCCTGAGCTTTGGCGATGTCTGGACCCGGAAAAAGCAACTCCGAAACCTCAGAAACGCCGGCGCAGGACCAAGCCCTGAACGGCACGGGGACCTGCGCGGTTGTGTCGCCGGTGATTAGCGTCACGAACCGATGGAGGCTTGCATCATGCTCGATCCGTATGGTCTGCCGCTGGGACACGCGGCCCTCTGCCCTTGCGATGCCTGCCTGGAGGTCCGGCAGCTCTGGGCCGAACGCCAGGGAGCGCTGAACGATAGCCTGCCGCCGGACGATGCCGAAGACTGCACTGAAAACCAATCCGCACAGAAGGAGGCTTCCTGATGGCACTTGCGAAAGGTCACCGACAGAACTTCGCCACACTCCGCCGTGCAATGTTGGCCGGCGATGCGGCCTTGCTGGAATGCCAACTCGCCGCTTCGGGCGAGCCGGTAGCCGTGATCTGCGCGGCCAATCGTCTGCATGACGGCGAGATCGCCTTCGCGCCGTTCGCCATGCTGTTTTCCGGCAATCCCTACTTGGCGGTGAATCCGCCGAATCCTGATGGCGGTTTCTTGTCGCAGACAGAAGTCTGGCAGGGCGAAGAAAGCCCGTCGCTGCCAGCGATGGCTGCCGTGGCTGCGAAAGCCGCTCGGGAAATCCGGCTTCCTTGCTTCGGCATTACAATCTGCTTGGATCGCGAAGCGACCGCCGAGCAACCGGCTCGCGGAACGATCCGCAGCGACCTGCACGAGCGCGGACGAGGTCGCATGATCCAGAAACTCAACGCCGCCATGGACGGCTTGGAAGCCTTGGTTCTGGCGCACGCCTGCGCCGGGATCGACGTGGCATCGCCGGCGTATGTCGAGGGCATCGAAACCGCTCTGGACGCAATCGGCAACGCGCTCGCCTGAACTTTGTGTTTGACAACCAGAATCCCAAGGCCCCTTCAATGCGAGACCGCTTAACCGTAGATTGCGCCGGTCCACCCCTGGAGAAGCGCAGGAACGTACTCGGAGAGAAATGCCGGCGATGCGCTGGCCTTTTGACCGAAGGCTACTGCGAAAATGCAACCTGTCCGTCTTCTGACCACAGGCAGAGTTGCCCTGCGGGCTGGGCGGGTCATCTTCAGCATGATCCCAATCCGCACGACGACGAAGTCGGCGTCTGTACATGCGGAACGTAAGAGTTCGAGAACCTGCCGACGCCATCAATCGAAAGGACCGCTTCGATGTCTGACCGCATATCAGCCGAAATCTGGATCGGGGGTAACATCCCCGAAGCCGTCGTTCCGGACCTCTGCGCCGCCATCACCGACGAAGGCGTCGCTCTCGAATGGGGCGAGTCCTCCTTCCAGCCGAAAACCGCGGGCGATTTGAAGACCAGCCTCCGTGAGAACGACAAACACGTGCGATTGCTCTGGTTGTGCGACGACCAGGCGTCCTGGGGCCAGTTTGAAAACCTGGAGCGGTTCCTGCGCGAACACCAGATTCCCTTCACTCGCCGGACCGAGGGACGCTACGAGTATGATCCCGAGATTGTCGAGTACCGGCCCGTGTACGGCGCGACCACACTGGCTGCCAACCATGCCGGCCAACCGACCGTTGTGGCGGCGGAGTTGGAACCCGTTGAGCACCTGTTGGACGCCGCGATCAAGCTGGCCGAGACAGATAGCGGGGCAAACATTGCGTCGCTGATGCAGACGGCGCTGAAGCTGCTGCGCGAGCAGTTGCCGCAACCGCTGCCGCCATTGGAACCGTTTTCGATTGAGCCCACATGTGGCTCCAAGGGAGGGGAAGATGACGACCAGGAGGAAACCGAGGAAGCCGAAGCAGACGAAGAAAGCCCAGCTGTGCCTGGGGGTTGAGTACAACCCAGAGCACACGGACCCGGAAGGTCTGGCAAACGCTCTCGATCGGTTGCTGGAGACCGTCCTGTCCACGCCGGGCATCACGGACGAGTACGGTGAGCCGCACTTTGGCCCGTGTTGGGTGGCCGGCACGGACTCGCTTGGCGCTCGCCATTTGGACCTGCTCGGCGGTCAGATTCAGATCGACGTCGAGGATGGGGCAGCCAACATCACGTCTGCCCTGCAACGCATCGATCCCAGCGAGCCAGAAGGCAACGGCGACATCCAGCAGGAGCCTTGCGACGACGAAGATGAAGATGTCGAGGATCGCGAGAGCTGGCGAGCCTACAACGGCGCCCTCGACGGCGTGGAGTCCCTGCTGCTGGCCCTGGCGGCTGAGGGCGTGCTGACGACTGGCAAACAAGCCGGCGTGGACAGGGCCCTCCAGGCAACCCTGAACGCGTTGGAGAACCAATTCTAGTCACGGCGTTTCGACCGTCAGGAGAACTATCATGTCACGTCTGGTCCTGCCAAGTGAATTGTCCCGCGAAGCCCTGGAGGAAATCGTCAGCCGGCTGCAAGGGCTGCTGTACCTCGACCTGGGACACGATGGCCGCGAGTTCTGGAATCCTGGCAAGGACTGGAGTGGCTGGGATGTTTGCCAAGCCATCCAGGAAACGCTGCAGCGGCACGGCCTCGTTCCAGGAGAAGAGCAGGATTGCACTCCGCCGGGGACGGCACATCCCGCTACGAGCACGGCGGACCTGGTCGCCTGGGCTGAGTCGCAGGGCCTATCTCCGGAAGACCTGGACGACGAGATCCATGATCAGGCTGGCGTGATTGCGTCGAACCTCAATAACCAGGGCTTGTCTGCTCAGATTGAGTTTCTCGTCAGCCAGTTCGGCGTTGCCGAGACCCAAAAACTGCTGACCGAACTGGTGTCCGACAAAGCCCCGCAAGGAAGAACGCCATGACGATTTCGCAAGATGCGGCTCGGCAGGCTCTCGGCTTCTGCCAGGCCACGCCGAAAACCGGCCGTTTGAAGCCCCGTCAAAGCCGAGCAGACTTTGGCGACGCCGACTCGTACTGGCTCAAGGTGCGGCGGATCGGTCGCAACTACCCGTGCGGGGATGACGTGCGGGACGGGGATTTCGGCATCTATCTCGGCCTGCACGACGAAGGCTATCTCGTCGCTCTGCAAGCGATCCTTCCGGCCGACATTATCGGCTACGAGCGGTTCCATTCGCTGGGCGATCTGAAAGCCCACTGGGAACTCGACTGATCATGAAACAGGAGGAACCACGATGAACCGACGAGTCCGTAAGACCCACGAGCAATTCATCGCCGCCTGCAATCAGGAGGCCCGTCGCGTGCTGCTGAACCGGCGGATTGTGGAAGTACGATACCTCACGCCCGAGGAGTGTGGCCGACAGATGTGGAGCTTTTCGTGCGTGGCCATGGTGCTGGATGACGGCACCACCGTGTATCCGGCCCGAGATACCGAGGGAAACGATGCCGGGGCGTTGCACGGAGTAGCCGGCGACGGCAAGGATTTTGTCCTCCCGGAAATCCTGTGCATGTCGTAGCGGCTGGCCGCAAGATGCCGCCCGACACCCTCCCGCCTGACACTGACGTTTCCACGTCTTCCCACGCCGCCATCTGATCCACTGGATCGTGGGACTACTCCTCCCTTCTTGCATTTCCTGTCGCACTCACCACGGTCGGGCTGCGCTCGCGTCGTCCGTCCGCCGTCGTTCACTCTTTCGTCGATTAGCCAACCACGAAGTTCATCAAGGAATCTCCGCCCATGACCATCGAGTTTTGGCCCCGCCGCCGTAAGCCCAGGGCCGCACCGAAACCCAAGCTGCGTCGCCAGAGAAGGCCCAAACTTCCCATCCGGGCGGGCCAAGCACACCAGAAGTTGTCGCAAGCCATCATCTGTGGCGACCATGCACTGGCTTCCTGGCTCGACCTCGTCGTGAAACAGGATCTCGTGATCGGTCCGCCTGACGCCGTGAAAGAACTTCGGGAGCGTCTGGATGCCGTGATGGAGCCGC
Organism: uncultured Planctomycetaceae bacterium; assembly: GCA_903927685.1. The sequence goes on along the minus strand of CAIYOB010001221.1, from coordinate 1,134 downwards.
TCTCGGCCTGAAATTGCTGCCATCGCCGTACGATTCTCGTCTCTGTTCATCTTTTGGCCAGCCGTCGCAAGGAGCCGCCCATGTTTCATCACGACCGAACTTGGTGCGTTACGTCTGTCGAGTCGGCCGAGGAACTGGCCCGCAAGTTGACCACCGTTGTCTGGACGTGCTGCACGGCATTTGAACTGGACGGTTACCTGTGGCTGAACGATTCCACTTCCCCAGACGGCGTGGCGGAGTTCGCCGTCCTCAAACGCCTCACGCCGGATGGCCCGATGCTGCAGGTCGAGTCGATCACCTTCGGTTGGTGTGATTACGACACGTCGCTCGCGTACATCCAGCAAGCCTTGCGGGGCGAATTCGACGGCAGCAAGTTCGCCCATGAGGTGCAGCCGCGCCTGCAGACGCCCCAAGAACACGGCCGCTGTCACCACTGCGCGTGATCCCTCTTGGGTACACCCCCGACGTTCGCGCCACATCACATCCGCCCGATCGACGAGAGCCGCATGCCGGCCGTCGCATCAGCAAGATCACCTTATTGGAGACCCACTGCATGAGTACCGTCCTGCAACAACAACCACAACATTCGGTCGTGCGCCCGTCGACGTCACCGTCGCAGCGACTCCGGACCACGATGGCGGCAGCCCGCGTGTCGCTGAGTTGGTTCGGCGTGCGCAAGACGCTGACCGCCGAGCAGAAGGCCCAGGCCGCCGACACATTCGGGGCCGAAGGGGCGTTCCTCTCCGCCGGTAAGAAGCTCCTGGACACGCGCCACCCAGCCTACAAGGCCGTCACCGAGGTCCGCGGCCAGGCCGTCAAGTACTGGAAGAGCCTCAGCCTGCCCTATCCCGAACCCGGTCTGCGTCTCATCCGCCAGGACGCGATCGAGGAGTTCGACTCGCAGATGACCGAGTTCTGCAACAAGCTCAATCAGGCCGTCACCGCCCTGAACCGCCGTTATGAAGCGCTGAAAGCCGCAGCCCAGCAGCGGCTGGGTAGCCTGTTCAATCCGGCGGACTATCCCGTGACGCTGGAGGGCCTGTTCAAGATCGAATGGGACTTCCCTTCGGTCGAACCCCCCAACTACCTGCGGGATCTCCACCCGGACCTGTACGAGCAGGAATGCGAGCGGGT
>CAIYOB010001220.1 GCA_903927685.1 uncultured Planctomycetaceae bacterium | reverse complement strand
CGTCCTTCCTCGTGCAACGCCTGCACCTGGACGGCCAGTCGCTGGACAAGCCCCAGGGCTTCCGTCGCCGACCAGGATGCCCCGCCGACGAGAAGCTCCGCCAAACGCTCCGGCGATCCGGATTTGACGACGCACTCGGCCATGCTATTTCTTCATGTTCTGCTTCAAGGCAGCGAGTTCGGAGGCCACGTCGAATTCCTCGTCGAGGGCGTCGCCCATTTCCTCGATCACCGCCCGGGCACTCGATCCGCGCAATTCGGCCATCGCCTCGGCCTCCGCTTCGGCTTGTTCGACCTTGCCCTTGAGCCGGTCGAAGGCGGCGAACGCGCTGGCATCCGCCTCCGGCGTGACGCCCGCAACCCGGCCCTCGACTTGCATGCGGAAATCGGCGGCCCGTTTGCGGGCCACCAGGGTGTTCAGGCTCCGCTTCGCTTCGGCCAGCTTGGCCTTCATCGCTCCCAATTGCCGTTGGAGCATCGCGCTGGCCTCGCGGGAGGCGGACAACTGATCCTCCAGTGCGGCGGCGACTTTTTCATACTCCCTCTTTCGCGTCAGGGCCTTGCTGGCCAGGCCGTCGTCGCCAGCATCGACCGCCTTGACGGCCCTTTCTTGCCATTGTGCGATCTGGGCTCGATTCCGTTCCATCTCGCGTTTCAGAATCTCGTCGTTGGCCATCGCCTTGGCCGTCTGCTTCGTGACGTCCGCGATCGACTCGTCCATTTCCCGAATGACTTGTTTGAGCATCGTCTCGGGGTCTTCGTATTGGTCGGCCAGATCGTTCAGATTGGCGGCAATGATGTCGGATATTCGCTTGAAGAATCCCATCGGTCAACTCCTTACAGGTCAACGACTGCCGGCGACCGGCCGGCGGCCCATGGTGAGAGTGGTCGGCAACAACACGAGAACAACCAGCCCCAACAGCATCCCCAAGAGATGCGCAAGGTTGGTCAGGCTCCAGCTATTCCAAAAGAACGCGAAGAGTTCGAGAAACGGGATGAGCAGCAGCGCCCAAAACGCGGGAATCGGATAGACGGCCCAGCGGATCAGCCATTGAGACCATTCTCGGGGTCGGCTCACGAGCCCGATCACGGCGGTCAGCGGGAACAATGCGAGGCAGGCGATCTCCAACACATCGGCCGGCATGAGAACCAAGCCCATCGTAATCACCGTGAACACGACTCCCGAAGCTCCGATCAGCCCCGCTGGCAACACCAATCGCGCGAAAAGCCCCAAAGCGAGCACGGCGCCCAAGTAGGCGAGCAGGTAGTAGCCGTTTCCCAACCGCCGGTTCAAGGCGTTCCCGAAGATCCACAGCGCCCACATGTTGAACAACAGGTGCCACAATCCGCTGTGGCTAAACGCATACAAGACGATGCTCAGCGGCCCCGTGCCGGGACCGACGAACCAGCGCCAACCTAGCAAATAGAACAACACGTTGAGAAGGATTACAACGACATTGGCAAACGGCGTCCCCCTGAACGGACGGCGTTGCTGCAATTTCCACGGGAGGATAAAGAACATACAGGGCTCCTTGTTCGGCCGCGCACGGATCGCCAATCGGAAGATTCAACCGCGAGGGCTATTCCGCGATCCAAAGCCGGCACGGTTGCGCCACATTGGATCATCCACCATGTTAATGTATCGAAGCGGCCGTTCTCGCGGGCGAGTGCAAGAGAATCCGCGCTCGCGAGCGGCGAGGAGTTAACCCTCCTTGACGGAAGGAGTTGCGTCGTCCGCTGGCTCGCCGAGCGCGGTCAGACGGGCCAACGTCTTGCTGACACCGGCGCCCTGGCGCAGGCGGGCAGCGACGGGATCGAATTGTTCGTAGGCACGCCGCACCGCCTGTTCCAGGCCACCATGCTGAGACAGGTACTCGCCGAGCTGCGACCATTCCAGGTCGAAATCCTCCTGGCCTCGACCCGGCGGCGCATACCGGAGGACCTCGCGCCGGAGTTCATCTTTGAGTTCCTGGGCCAGCCGCGCTTTGGCGTCCCGGAAGTAATGGTCCACGGCAGCCGGGGTAATCTCCAGCAACGCAGCGACTTCCGCGATGCCGAGTGCCTGGCAGATCCTGCCGTAGAGCACGCGAACGTAGTCCCCTTTGGCCTGACGGAAGTACTCGGCTGCCAACGATTCGACCGCGCGCTGCAACAGCGCCTCCGCCCACGCTGCATAGAAGATGCTGGCCACATCGTCGGAGGTCTCATCCGCGTCGTTCAGCGAATCGACGAAGTCGCGGGCCAATCGTTGCCGGTTCGCCTGCACGCGCCGGGAATTGGCGAGAATTTTCCGCACCACGTCGCAGACGAGCGTGCGAAATCTCGCCGAGTGGTCGGCTGTCCAGCGGGCCAGCAGGCGGTTCTCCCAAAGCACTTGAAAGGTCTGCGCGGCAACGTCCTCGGCATCGTCCAGGTTGGCCGCGCCCCGACGCAGCGCGAAGCGGCAGACCGGACTCCAATAGTCGCCCAGGAAGGTCCGCCAGTCATCTTCGCTTCCGGCCGAGGCGAGCCGCTGCACGAGCGTCAGGCGTGTTTCAGGGAAAGACATGGCGTCCACCAGGAATTGACGAGTTCCTCAACAGGATACAGAATAACGGAGTGACGGACTCAGGGCAACGTCGCCGAAAACGTGGAAGTTTCTTGCCATGTCGAACAAGATACCAGTGGTCTGCAAAACGTTCCTCGTGATGGCGGCGTTCGTTTTGCCTCTGCGATCGGTTTTCGCTTTCACTTCGGGCCGGTGCCGGCGTCAAACCCTTTCGCTGCGACATGACTTTCGCTGCGGCGTTTCCCTGCGGCGCGACTCGCAGACCGAAGGCCCACAGGTCGGCTGACGCCGTCACACCGGCGGGCTGACGCCCTCCGTTCGCCAGAGCCACTGCCTCCGCCGGGCTTTTCAATGCCGTCGGAGGTGATAGAGTATGCACACGGCGGTCAGGATCGTCGCGTCCCAGGCTCCGCCGAACGCGGCCCTCCAAGGAGCCTGCCTTCGCCTCCGCGGCGCGAGCGGACTCGGGAAGGAGCAAAGATGCCAGGAACCGTTATTGACGTTGAGTTCGATCCGGATGATGGGACCGTGGGCGACTACCTGCCCAGCAAGAGCTGGTACGATCCCCGCGGCCAGGTCGTGAAAACATCCACGGCCAACGGCCTGTTCCAGAAAT
>CAIYOB010001219.1 GCA_903927685.1 uncultured Planctomycetaceae bacterium | reverse complement strand
TGGGACGGCTTTGCCATCCGTGGGGTACCCGATCAAAAACTGGACTTCAGCCAGCCGTCTCACGGGCTCGTCAAGCTCACGTGTTCAAGTGGCCAGTGTGAGCGTGTGGCGACGGTTCGTCTTGCGGGTCGGCTCAAATCGGACGATCGGCGGAATCGGTTACTCCGGCGCGAGTTCGACATCCAGTTCGGCGATGGCCGCGAACGGCTTGCCTTCATGGCCCGCTGCGGCGACCAAGCGGACGAACCGGGCCCGCTGCGGCGCGGGGAAGGAAACCCGCTTTTCCTCGCGATCCGTTTTCCACTCGCCCTGTGACACGACGGACCGCCATTGCTGGCCGTCGTCGCTCACGTCGAGCGAGAATCGGCTGATCCAGCCGTTGGCCATGTCTTGCCGCGGCAGGTAGCGGATGCCGGCCAGCGGTCGGATGGCTTGTAGATCGAGCACCAAGTCGTGCGGGAATCCCGGTGCATTGTCGCCCCAGGGGCTGTGCCAGATCGTGCTCGGATCGCCGTCGATGGCGTGCACGGCAGGATAGTCTTGCTGGGCCGAACTGGCGCGAATGGTCGCGCCCAGTTTCTGCAGAGTGGTCGCCGGTTGGAACAGGGCTTGAATGGCGGCCAAATCCACGGTGGCGGACGGCTGGAAAGCGTCGCTGGCGAGATACTTGACCAGGCTCTGCCGGAACTGACGGGCGAGGGGACGGGACTCGAGCTCGCGGGTGAGGTCCACGCTGCAGACCAGCAGTCGGCCGCGGCCGACGCGAGCTTCGAACACCAATCCCAGCCGGCGATTGGTGAACCAGTCGTCGACCAGCGACACGATCGGCCGCACCTCGGCGGGCAGATCGTTCAGGATCATGGCCTGGGACTTGGTCACCAGGTCCCACCATTGCCAGTTGCTGTGGTATTCGGTGGGGAACGCGGCCAAGGCCGGATGCTGCGGGTCGCACAGGATGCCCAGCGTGTGCGGGGCCTGCCGCCGCGTCCACGCAGTGTTCCAGAAAATCGACGAGAACCCCGGCGGGATCTTGCCATAGCGGTCGCCCTTGACCGTGCCGGCCGCGGGCAGCAAGAGGACTTTGCCCCCGGTTTCCAGCGTCTTGGCAGCCGCTTCGTCGAGGGCCGTCGCCACGTGCACCTCGGGTGGGGCGGCGGTTTCCACGGCCGGAGCGTATACCCAGACATCCCAGTCGTTGGCGTAGGGCGTGCCAGTGAGCGCCACCTGCAAGCGCAGTTTGGCGGGCGCGGCCACGCCGTCCAAGGAGCAGATCAGGCGTCCCGCGTCGGACAACCGGCCCGTGGGGACCGATTCCGGCTGCCAAGTGCCAGCCCCGACGGTCCCGCCGGCCTGGTCCAGCAGCGACCAGGCGATCTGAGGCGACGCCAGATCCTGCGGGCCGAAGTGAGCGATCTGGATGTCCGCCGTGAACAGCTCGTCCGTCGTCCAGACGCGTTTGGTGAGCCTGGCCAGCGGCACGGTCTCGCAAGCGAAGCGGTGGTACTCGTCGGGCGTCACGTAGGGTTTCGAATTCCAGAACGGGTCCAGCACGCCGACCAGCGCCGTGCCTTGACCGGGAAAATCGTGCAGGTCCAGCAATTCGAAGCCGCCCATCCCCGGTGTCCGCAGCGCGGATTCGATCTCTTCCTTGTAGCACAGCGTCTGCAGCTTGCCCGAAGCCAGCAGCAGCTGGTGAGCAAGCTCGCCCAGCCCGTTGGCCTGCAGCGAATCGCGAAAGACCTCGAAGTTCTTGGCTTTGAGCACGCCCGTGTACTTGGCGATCTCGTCAAAGTCGGGATACACGCACCATTGGCCGATCTCGTGGCTGACGACGGGCACCTGGTACTTGTCCACAAAGTCGCGATAGTCCGCCAGCGTGGCCGGTGGCTGGGCGTTCAGCCGGCTCTGCAAGCCCGCGCCCCACTGGTGCAACCGCGGCGTGGGCGTGCAGTGCCACTGGTTTTCCGGGATCAGCGGCCAGCCCGCCGCGCTGGTGTACAACCGCCGCGGATCGCGGGCCTTCCAGTTGTTCACCAGATCGCCCAGGAAGCGGTTCTGGTTGCGGCCGGCCGGTTCGTTGCCGTAGGACATCAAGACGAACGACGGGTGGTTTCCGTAGCAGCAGAGGATCCGGTCGGCTTCCGCCTTCAGCCAGTCATCCAGCGGCTTGCCGTCCCCGATCGTCGCGCCCTGATTGGCCCACGAGCCGCACTCGACATACAGGAACACTCCCGCCTCGTCCGCGGCGTCGAACGCCGCCTCCGGCGGGCACCAAGAGTGGAACCGGAGGTGGTTCAACCCGTGGGACTTCAGAATGCGGTAGATCCGCTGCCACGCCGCCAGGTCGGTCGGCGGGTATCCCGTCTGCGGAAAAATGGCGCACTCCAGCGTGCCCCGCAGCATCACCGGTCGGCCGTTCAGCGTGAACTGCGTCCCCTGAGCGGCGAATTCCCGCAATCCGAAGCGGACGACACGCTGGTGGCTGACGCCGTTGGCGGTCAGGGTGACGGTCAAATCGTACACGTGCGGTGCGAATTCGTCCCACCGCTTGGCGCCTTCGCCCAGCGGATAGACGCGGCTGATGCTGAACACGCCGGCTCCCGACTCCAATCGCTCGGTAAACGCGAGCGGCTCCGGGCGGTGATCGTCGCACGCCGCCGTGACGGTGAATTGGGCGTCCAGTGCATTTTCGAGGCGCGTGCTGCCAGAGATGGTCAGACGCACGCTGTTGGACTTCAGATCCGGATAGACTTGGATTTCGGTCAGTTGCACCTGCAGCGGCTCGCTGCGCAACGCGATGCGGCCGACGATCCCATTCCAGTTGGACTGGGTATGGTCGGAGACGCTGTGTGAATTCGGGCCGATGTCCACCAGCAACCGGTTATCGACGCGAATGGTCAGCTGATGCGGCCCCGGCGAGGCGCCGGTCAGGTCGAATTCGTGCGGTGTCGCAAGGCTATCTCCGCGGCCGCACTCGCGTTCGTCCAGCCAAACCCGGGTCGACCAGTGCGGACGCTCCAAGTGCAGCACGATGCGACGATCGGCGAACTCGGCGGGCACGTCGATCGTCCGCTGGTACCAGGCGGGGCCGACATAGTGCTTGTCCGGCTGCAGCCAGAACGTGACTTTCACGTTCCCGGCTTGGCGATACTTGGCATACTGCGGATCATCGAACCACGAGCGGTCGATGATGTCGCCGGTCCATTGGGTATCGACAGCAGGCTCGTCGCCGTACCCCTGCGACTGCAGCGAACCGGGCAATTGGATGGCGTGGGGCAAGTCGGTGGCGAACCAGCGCTGTGGGACGCCCTCGTCTGCCGCGTCCAAGCGGAACCGCCACGAGCCGGACAGGTCGACGGCGGCATCCCGGGCGGCAGGTCCGCCGGAAACCAAGTCCGCGGCCAGCAACATGGGGGCGAAGGCCAGCAGCGCGAGGCTTGCGGTCCAAGTAACGGTATTCCGAATTCGCATGGTGTTCACTCCCGGGATTCGCTGACTTTCAGGGCGATTTGTTTGACTCCGCGCAGATCGAGCTTGCCGGTGCCCAGCACGGGGATCGACTCGACTTGATAGAAGCTGTCTTCGGAGGGGATGAACAAGTTCGGCAGGCCGACTTCGCTGAGTCCCCGCCGCAGTTCTTCCGGCGTCTTGGAAATGGCGGTGTGCAAGACCACGATCCGCTCGCCCTTGCGTTCATCCGTCACGGCGGTCACGACGGCCCGAAACCCCTCTTCTTCGTCGGCGCCGATCACGCGCGCCAGGGCCTCCTCGATCAGCAAGTGCGGCACCATTTCGCCGCCGATCTTCGAGAAGCGGCTCTGCCGGCCGGTGATCTGGATGAAGCCCTCCTCGTCGATCAAGGCGATATCGCCGGTCATGTACCAGCCGTCCTTGATCACGTCGCTGGTCAAGTCCTCGCGGCCCAGGTAGCCTTTCATGACGTTGGGGCCCTTGATCCACAGCATCCCCGGCCGTCCCACACCGAGTTCGACCCCGGAATCCAGGTCCGTGACTTTGGCCCGGATCCCGGGCGCCGGCCGGCCCACCGTGCCATCCTTGCAACCGCTGACCGACGTGGACGGCGAGCGACTGGGCGGGATGTTCGCCGAGACGATCGGCGACAACTCGGTGGTCCCGTACCCTTCGACCGGTCGGAGACCGAATTTCGCTTCAAAAGCATCCGCCAGATCCCGGGGCAGTTTCTCGGCGCCGGTGACGATGGCGTCCAGTGTCGCCAGCTCGTCCGTCTCGCAGCGGCGGAGGTACGAGCGGAGGAACGTCGGCGTGGCCAGCAGCACCGTGCCGCCATGCTTCTTGACCAGCTTGCCGACCTGCTTGGCCTCCAAGGGGTTGAAGTGGTACACGCCCTGGACGTCCAGGCACATCACGGTCCACAGGCAGACCGTGTAACCGAACGAGTGAAAGAACGGCAGGATGCCGACCAATACATCCGAGCGGTGCAAATGGATGATCTGCTCGATCGCGTCCACGTTCGAGCCGATGTTGGTCTGCGTCAGCATTACCCCTTTGGGGATGCCCGTGGAGCCCGAGGTGAAGACGATGGTTGCCAGATCGTCGCCCGTGATACGGTGCAAGCCGAGCGACCGCTCGATCAGCGCCGCAGGTACGCCGTACGCGGCGATCGCACAGGCCAGCTTGTCCCAGGCTCCCGCCTTGCTGCGGAAATCCTCGAGGTACACGAGTTCCGCATCGACTTCGAGCTTGATCTTCTCCATGAACTGGCGGCTGGTCAGCACATGCCGGATGCCTGCCTGCCGAATGCATTCGTTAATGACCTCGGAGGTCACGGTGTAGTTCAAGTTGATCGGAACCCGGCGGGCCAGGGCACTGGCCATGTTGGCCACGACGCCCGCGACGGACGGCGGCAAGAGCAGCCCCACGAACGATTCGTCGTCGGCCAGCACATGCCGGGCCAGCAGTCGCCGCAGGATCAGGGACCGTGTCAGCAGCCCGCCGCCGGACAACTCGTTGCCGAGTGAATCGGCGATTTTCGTGCCGCGTTTCCGCTTCTTGCACGTCCGCACAAAGGACCGTGCCAAGCCGCTTGCCCGGTTTGCTTGTTCTTCCACCGCCATCGCTCCCAACGCTTGGACCGCCTGCCGCACCTGGTGGACATCCGCCGGACTGTCCACCGGCCGGCCAGGCAAGATGGAAACCGAATCCAGCCGCCGTCGCGGCCGCTTCCATAAGGGACTCGCCTCGCTCGTACCTAAAGATACTCGCCCCAAGCTCATCCAGGTAGACGGGAACGGCTGGCGCCGCCTGGGAACCCGTCGGTCTGACCTCCGGCCCTTACTCGGCCTGCTGCGCATTGTAGCCCGAAGCGCCAGCGAGTGGGCTCACACCGTAACCCGAAGCGCCAGCGAGCGGGACTGTAGCCCGAAGCGCCAGCGAGTGGGCCTGTGCTGCACCCCGAAGCGCCAGCGAGTGGGCCCGCATTATCCCCCGATGAATCCTGGCCCTCGTGCCATCCGTGGGAGATTCAACCTTGCCTTGAGCAACCGGTTCCGGCTACAGTTCCGCCGAAAGGCCGGTTTCAGTCCACTTTGGGAGCGAGAAAATGGGGCGATTAGGCAGTTTTGTGTTCGGTGTTGCGGTCGGAGCCGGGCTGGTGTACGGATCGCTCCGGTTTCATGCGGTGCGGGCCGCGGACGGCGTGCACGTCGTGCCGAAACTCGCGGCCACGTTCGAGGATGCATACGTGGATATCCGCCAATTCGGTCCTGCGGATTGGGACCGTCACCGCAGTTTGGCCGCGGCCCTGGTTAAGGCGGACAAGGAGAGCCTGATTGTGGACTCGGCTACCGAGAGCCTTCGTGCATCCCTACGATCCGCGCTGGATGGCATCACCGGCTCGGGCGGCTAATGCGGCGCATCGCGTCGTGATGCATCCCGCCGCTATGCGACGCTTCGTTCCGACAATCAACATATCCCGTCGCTTGGCGACTCGGTTCAAGCGGCCCTCATCCCGCACTCGATAACCGACGGGGAGAAGAGGCAAGTTATCGAAAGGCGGGTATATGGAACTGAACCGAAATCAATTCCTGCTGATTGGGTTGGTCCTGATTCTCTTGGGCCTGCAGCTCCGTTTGGTGGACACGTATGTGCTGAACGAGCAGAGCACCCGATTCCTGGCCAGGCAGGCGGGCAGAACCGAAGCCACGTCGATGTGGGCGATGCCTGTCTCGCTGGCCACACAGGGCGAACTCGCGCCGCGTAAACGGGTCCAGCCGCCGCGCTGGATCGCCTGGGCGCTGATGTCCGCCGGCAGCGTGTTCGTCCTGCATAGCCTGGCCATGAAGAAGCCGGGGACGTAGGGGCCGGTCACGGGCTGAGTTCAGGGGTGGCTGGGGTCGAGTGCAGC
>CAIYOB010001218.1 GCA_903927685.1 uncultured Planctomycetaceae bacterium | reverse complement strand
GACCAAGCCCGAGGCTCAACCCGAGCCGGAACCAGCCCCCGAGACGAAGCCGGAACCAGCCCCCGAGACGAAGCCGGAACCAGCCCCCGAGACGAAGCCGGAACCGGCCCCCGAGACGAAGCCGGAACCGCAGCCCGAAGCAAAGCCGGAGGCTCAGCCTGAGCCGGCACCGGCCCCGGAGACGAAACCGGAGCCGCAACCCGAAGCGAAGCCGGAGGCCCCGGCCGAGCCCAAGCCGGCCGAGGGTACCTCGCGACGTGATCTGCCGCCCGCGACGATGCTGGCGTTGGCCGGAGACGGCGACAACCTGCTGGCGTTGGCCGACGGCGCCGCGGAAGCGGCCCCACCCGCCGCCGAGCCCGTGGCGGCCTCAACCGAGGCGAAGACGGAGCCAGCTGCAGCGCCGGCCCCAGTCGAGCCGGCGCCTGCCGGTGCCAGTCCAGCGGCTCCGGCTCCCGAGGCCAAGCCGGCCGCCAAGCCCTTGGAAGCTGTCTCGACCACAACGACGCTGACGTTCGATTACGCCATCAACGGCGAGACCGTCTTGCACGAAGTTGTCGAAGCGGCGCAGGCTGTGGATGTGCTGGTGACCGAGGAGGACGTCACGGTCGCCCTAAGTGCCAAAGACTTGGCGGACAATCCCGATTGGACCATCCAGGACTCGCTGGGCTACAAGGAATGGGTCGTCACGTTGTCCAAGGACCGTGCCGAAACGCAGAAGGTCCTCGACCACATGATCAAGAAGATGAGTTCTTCACCCGTCTGGTCGACGGCCAGCAAGATCGGCGGCAAGGTCGCAGGCGATACCCGTGACATGGCCTTGGTGGCCTTGGCCGCCAGCTGGGTCGCGATTGTGATCTACATCTGGATCCGATTCCAGAAAGTCGTGTTCGGCTTGGCCGCCGTGGTGGCTCTGATTCACGACGTGCTGGTGTCGCTGGGCGCGGTCGCCATCAGTTTCTGGCTGGCCGACTTCCTGGGCTTCCTGGAGATCCAGGAATTCAAGATCAGTCTCACGGTAGTGGTGGCCTTCCTGACGATCATCGGCTACTCCGTGAACGACACGATCGTGGTCTTTGACCGCGTCCGCGAAGTCCGCGGCAAGAGCCCGAACCTGACGGATGAGATGGTGAACTTGAGCGTGAATCAGACGCTGTCCCGGACGTTGCTGACCGGTCTGTGCACGATCATCAACACGTTGATCTTGTACGCGATCGGAGGCGAGGGCATTCACGCCTTTGCCTATACGCTGTTCATCGGCTTCGTCAGCGGAACGTACAGTTCGATCTACATCGCCTCGCCGTTTGTGCTGTGGCTGTACGGCGGCAAGCCGGGGGCTCGTCCGGTCAAATCCTGACGCCATCGTGGCTCTGACTGCGACGCTCGGTCCTGGAGCGTTGACGAGTGCAGGCCGCGGCCGGGTGGTGAATGAAAAACGCTTCAGCATGCCCGTGAGGCATGCTGGAGCGTAACGGCTGATCAACACGGTTTGGGCACGGATTTTCCGCTCGATGTTCAGCGGGGCGCCGTCTGGATTTCCACGATCCCCCAGGTCTCGATCTGAGGCAGCGTCAGGCGAAGGCAGTCGTCGTGGACTTCCGGTTCGAGCGGCGCCGCAGGCTGGCCCGGCTGGCGCAAGACGGCGGCGGCCAGCGGTCCCCAGTGCGACGGCGCGAGCAGCGACAGCGTCACGTTCCGGTAAAACTCGCTGCGCTGGCCGTCTCGGTCGAAGTTCCAGTTCACCACGTGGATCGCCGCCGAGCTTACCTCCGTGACGGGACGCCGCCGTCAGATCCAGGCATTGGCCCAGCGGCCCCGTATCCAGCGACGGTTGCTCGCCCGGCGCATGGGTGGCGAATTGTCCTGCGCCGCCCAGCGTGCCGCGGTTCGTCAAGCCCTCTTCAAAGTCGAACCAGACCAGCGGTTCGGCGCCGCGGGCCAGCCCGGCGGCCAGCAGGACCAGTCCCCATGTTTGACAATGACATCCGAGTCGAAAACGGCTGGCCGAAAGACGACGGCAGACCGGAAACGGGCCCCGGCGACATGATCAAGCGCGAGACGTCCTTGGTCGGTTTGCAGGGCTCGCGTGACGACGTTTTTCTGGTACACTTACGCATCAGGTCGCCTCGCAAACGCCAGGTCTCACCGCCCCCTGGCGCAGCGCAGGGTGATCCTCAAGCACCCGAAGAAGGGTGCTGGCAGGTGTCAGAAAGAGCGTCAGACGGTTTTCTTCGGCGAATGGGGCGGCAAGAAATCGAAGAATAGCCCGGAAATCACGGGCTTTTTCGGTTCGCCCTCGTAGCTCAGTGGATAGAGCACCGGTTTCCTAAACCGGGGGTCACAGGTTCGAGTCCTGTCGGGGGTGCTGAACATAAACCTCGCCGAACGCTTGAGTTAGCGTACCTGCCTGCATTGGGCAGTGCGGCCATTCGCCGAGTTGTGCAGTAAGTCTTGTTAAGGATGGCCATCGCTTAGCCGTATACGTGAATGGCCAGCGGCAGCTTGCGTTGACTGGTCCTGCCGGAGCGACTTGGACAAGAGGTGGTAGACCGAACGTCTGTGTACGGGTTAAGGAAGAAATCGAACTGCGGCGGCAGAAGGCCCACCCGGAGCGTTCGCGAGATTCCTTCGACTCCGCTCAGGACAGGTTCTTCACTGGTGGGAGTTCGCGGTCAGTGTTGAGCCGTCCACCCGTTCAGAATGACAAACGAGGGGGAGTTTCTGGGCCGGGTGCATCCCGCGGCGCGG
>CAIYOB010001217.1 GCA_903927685.1 uncultured Planctomycetaceae bacterium | reverse complement strand
TTGTAGTTCAGCGACGCAGATCTCCCTCTACCCTGGTTGCGTTTGGTTGCGTCTGGTTGAGCTTGAGCGGCGATGCTCGTGGGGCGAACCCAACCGCAAGAAGATCGCCCACGCTCGACGCGCGTCCGTCGAGGGGGGGGCCGTGTGAAATCGAGGTGCCCAACGGCCGTTCTCGAAGCGAACACATGCAGGACCACTTGCGAGGGGGAGAATTGGAGCGGCCAGTCGGGAAGGCCCGTTTCCGGCCCGCCCCCTGGCCCTCGACGTCGATTGACGGTTCTACCTATCCCACCTGCCGGGCGACGGCCTCCGCCTTGGCAAAGTCGCGTTCCGCGTAGATCTGGGTAACGTCGGCCCTGGAGTGACCCAGCACGACTTGGGCGGCTTCCAGCCCAAACTGCTGCCGCACGGCGGTCCCGGTGGTGTGCCGAAGTTGGTTTGGCGACCAGCGGTGCGCAGCCTGCCAAGCCTTCAAGGCAGCCTGTTGCTCGTCCGTCAAACGCTGGTTCCACTTGCGGGCGCTCTCGCCAGCGAGCTTGGCCAACGGCGACGGAGGTGGAAACGCCACGTCACAGGCCCTTGCGATTGCCCGGCAATAGGCGTCCTTTTTGTAGCGATCACCCTTTGGCCGCTTGGGGCGACGTTTCGCTTTCCGGGCTTCCTGACTCGGCGTCATGGGCGTTTCCCGAGTCTCCCGTCGGGCTGCGTTCCGCTCCCGCTCGCTCTCCGCAGGCGAAAAGCAGAAGGCGGTCGCTTCCCGCAGCAGATAGGGCATCAGGATCTCCTGCGCCCGTGGGCCGATAAACACCACACGTTCCCGCCCGCGGTGCTCCGTCTTGTGGCTGCCAGGCATGTACCGCCAAACGTCACCGCTGCGATCCACATCGCAAGGCCGGATCGAGCAGACTTCGCCCGGCCTCGCTCCCGTCAGCCGCTGAAAGCGAACCATGTCCGCCACGACTTCCGTCAGACAGGGCAAGGTGGCTTCCACGGTCGCATCATCGACCGGCAGCACCGGATCGCTTTCGCGGGCCTCGGTGCGTCCCTGGGCGAGACCGTCAACCGCTTCCAGTCGCTGGAGGACCTCGACGGGGACGATTTCCTTGGCCACGCCCCAGCGGAACATCCGCTTGATCCGGCCCACGGCATCGTTGATGTACTTGCGGGAAGCTCCCCGCTTGATCATTCGCTGCTGGTAAGCCTCCAGGAACGAAGGCCGGAAGTCCTTGACCAGCGTCTGCCCGAACATTTCCCGGAGTTGCCGGAGAATCGGACGGAGCGTCCCCGTTGTTCCAGTCGGCTGCCCGTGTTTGCAGTAATGCACCTCCGCGTGCTCAAAGAAGCGGAGAATGAGTTCGCGGACAGTGTGTTCGACCTCGGGCAGGGAAGGGACTGCAGGCGGATGGGAGGCTTCACCATCCTGGAGGGTTGCGGCCCACTGGGCGATGGCCTCCTGATACCGGACCTTGGATTCCTGGGAACCGTAAGGACCGAGGTAATGGAGCCGTCCTGCGAATTTGACGACGGCTTGGCCACTTGCCTTGTGGCGTGCGTACTTCGGCGCGCGAGAAGAGAGCTTAGGCATAGCGACAACTCCCAAACAAAAGGCGTATAGGGCGTATTGCCCGTTTGGGTTTTGCCGCTCTGCCGACCACCGGCAGGTAACCTAACTCCAGGTTTCAGCAAGGTTTATGTTAAGTGGGCGTTAGAGGACTCGAACCTCTGACCTCCACGATGTCAACGTGGCGATCTAACCAACTGATCTAAACGCCCTGGTGGCGCTTCGCG
>CAIYOB010001216.1 GCA_903927685.1 uncultured Planctomycetaceae bacterium | reverse complement strand
CACGGACAAGCCGTGGGCATCCCATTCCTCAGGCAGCGTCCTCACTCGCCGGCGGCCCAGAGGGCCTGGATCGCATTCACGGTTCGGTCGACCAGGACCTGGCCGCCTTCGGGACCGACCATGTTGTTCATGACGGTGGCGCTGTAGTTGGTGAAGGGCTGTTCGTTTAGCACGCCACCGGCGACCGCGCGCGGGGTGGGCAGATAGTACGCATGCTGCGGGCCGGGGGCCGCCAACTGGATCAGGAAGGTCTGGACCGCCGGGCTGCGGGCCTGGATCTGAACGCCGTAATCCAGGAACAACTCGAACGGATTCGTGGCGATTGCCACATCGCCCAGCCGCAGGACGTGCAATTCTACGTCGTAGGACTTCCCCTCGCCGCGTTGCTGGGCCAGGTAACGATCGGCAATCAGGCTGTAGAAACCGCGGGTCCAGTGGTCGGACTTCGCCGGCGACTTTCGGGCGTCGATCTGCGCGCAGACTTTCTTGGCTACCGCGTATTCCGCTTCGCTGACCATTCGCGCGGGCAAGGTGATCGTCTGGACCTGGTGCACCAGCCGACACTCGGTGCGGATGTCGCGGGTGACCACCCCGGCCACATCCTCAAACGCCGCGGCAACCCGGCGGCCGATCTCCTGGGTGTAGTCCAGCCCGCGCAGCTCGTGCATCCGCTGTTCGCTTTGACGGTTGAGCTGCGGCCGAGGCGTCTGGTCTCCGGCGGGTGCGCAGAAGCCCAGCACGCAGACCTCCTCGCCATGCTGCTGCCGGATCAAGCGGCGGACATCGTGCCAAAAGTCGGCGCTGACCTTGTTGCCGGCCGCGCACTGGGCCGTGGTGGCCAGGGACAAGGCGGCGGCTGTCAATCGCTGTCGGGAGTCGTAGAAGCACAAGACATCGACGGCGTGGTCTTCGTAGCCTTCGAGCTGCCGGAACTCCGGGGTATTCAGATTGCCGTACATCTTGGCAGTACCATCCCGATAGACCACGCGGCGATTGTGGCCGGCGACCGCATGGCCCAGTCCCCAGGCCACAGCTCCCGCGGCCCGGCTCTCCCAGGCCTTCACGACCGCGCGGGCCAGCTGCTCGTACATCCACGGCACGTACTCCTTGGGCTGCATGGCATCGGCATAGTCCTCTGCGGCGTAGCGGTCCTGAAGCAGCACCGGGGCCGCATGCGTGTGGGTCGCGGCGAGAAACAGCTTGTTCAGCGCGAAGCCGGGCAGCCGGCCCTCCAGGCACTTGCGAAAGCCGTCCTGAATGCCCGGCCGGATGACGCACAGATCGCACGAGACCAGGATCGCCTGGTCCAGCACCAGCGCGCCGTCCCGCGACTCCAAGGCCAGGACGTTGGCCGTACAGCGGCTGAGCACCTCGCGGGCGACCCGCACGGTGGCGTTGCCCGTCAGCGGAACGGGCCGGTCCGGGGTGATGTCCGCGGTGGCGGCGCCAATCCATAGTTCGGCGGCGCCAGCATATCGGCCGGCCAGCCCCAGTGACAGGAAGAGAAATGTCGCGCCCACGATGGTCCAAAGTCTCGCGTTCATGCTGCGTGCCTCCGCTGGGACAAGACCCCGCGTCACCGGGCCGCGCCGATGACCCCAACCCTTTTCCAAGACCGATTCGCGGCTCCGGTGCCAGGCCTTAGTTCGAACTCCGGTTTCCTTCGGAGCCAAGGCGACGGATGAAGTCGTCGAGCTGCCTCAAGTAGTCCTCGGTCAGCCAGTTGTTATGGTCCGCGCCGGGGATTTTCAGAAACGTCTTGGGCTCGTTGGCCGCCAGAAACAGCTTTTCGCCGGAGCTAAACGGAATGGTGCGGTCGGCAGTTCCATGGCTTTGAAGCAGAGGACCATGATAGCGGACAATCTGAGCCACCGAGTCGAGCTTGGTCAGTGGAACGAGCCATGATAGTCTCGGGTAGTGGATGGCGGCAACATCCTTCAAGGACGAAAACGTGCTCTGAAGGATCAATCCGCGCGGCGCCGATTCGGCAGCCAGACGCACGGCGATTGCCCCGCCAAGAGATTCTCCCATCAGCAGCATTGCGGAATCGTCGATCCGTGAGAGTTCGCGCAGTTTCGCACGGGCGGCCATTGCATCGAGGAGTGCTCCTTCGACGGTGGGGACACCCTCGCTACGTCCGTAACCACGGTAGTCAAACATGAATGCCGCGACCCGCGCTTTCGCTTGCAGGTACTTGAGCCAGGGGGCACGAGATGCGACGTGCCCTGCGTTGCCGTGGGCAAGGAGGATTGTCGCACGCGGATTCTCACACGGGCAATACCAACCGTGCAATCGTGTCTTGTCCTCCGCGGAAAACCAAACGTCTTGGAATTGAAGATCCTGGGGAGTCCAGTTGCCGGATGGGTATTTCGACGGGAAGAACAGCAGCAGTTCGTCAATGGACGGCGGCGTGGCTGCATCCGACTCAGCGCGTCCCTGAGCAACCTGGGCCCAGCACGGACCAGCAATCAAGTTCAGTGCGCCGACCGTGACAATTCCAAACCCTGCGAGGACGACGACACATCGATTCGCGATCTGCATCCTAGCTCCCCGTCCGACTCTTGTCCGATGACGTTCCGGATCGCGCAAGCGTACCCGCCCTGCGTGCAGCCGGTGGTTCGTCCGCACGATTCGTTGTCGGCGGGCCTGTGAGCGGGCGACCGTCGCCCAGCCGGACGGCGGTCATCTTACCGCACGGCGGATGCGGCGGCAATCTTCTCTTGGCGTGGATTCGGCTGCGGGACATTCAGGGCCGGCTTGTCCCGCAGGACGAGCGGCCCGTCTCCGCGACCCCGGGTGTGCGATCGCGGGACCGTTGGATCGAAGGCAAACCGATTGGGATACTGAACGACCTCGCCACGGAGACCCTGGTTCGGAGTCGGTGCCGGAGGAACGACGGCGCGGACGGCAATTATGGACACGGACCACCGGGCGGGACGGGATCGTCAGGGCCAACGACGAACTCCACCCCCAAACAGTCGCCATCGCCATCACGGACCCGAAGATGCGGGCGGTTATGTGGTGGAATGTCAGTCGATAGGCAAATGGGCTTCCGTCGCCCGCCTTTCTCCGTGGGCAGAAGCTCGATCAAGACTTCCGCGAATCCGGCCATGGGAATCGTCGGCGTTACCGATCACGGGGCGGCGACGCTTGACGTTCCATTGCCGAATCGCCCGACTTGGCCGCTCCCGTGCATTGGATTGGTCGTCGTCCCCTGTACCGCTGCCGATTGGATTTCTGCTCTTCGGCCTGGAGACGGTCAACCAACGCGTCGAGGGTCCCACCGGCGTCATCCAGCAGTTTCTGTCGGATCGCGTGCAGTTCGTCAAGAATGGGGTTTTTCATCATCGTCATCGTCTCCGCCAAGGAATTCGGCAGGCGTACAAATCAGTAGCTGCCCGAACCCGCGTTCATCGAGCAAACGGTAAATGCGGGGAAGTTCACGAGCGTTGGCAATGTGTTTGCAGTTCAGCGTCAACAGGTATTCTATTCCCGCGACGGCGGCTGCGGCAACGTGAAGTGCATCAGCAGCCGCCTTCTGCGGCATCATGGATGCAGACACGATCTCTCGGGCCAAGTTCCGGACGTCGTTGTCAATTGGGACCGTTGGTAGTCCGTCAAGCAGTTTCAGACGATCCGCCGCAGCCGATGGATCCCCTACGGACGCCTCGTCGATCACAAGTTGCGATGTCACAAGCTCGAATTTGGGGCGTTCGAGTACCCACCACTGCCGAGCCTGATGTTGAAGTGCTGCGACCCGGATGTCGGAACTGGGCCACGCGGAAGCATGGCTGACAATTGACGTTTCAATGTAGACCGTGTCCATCGCGTTGTCCTTTCACGACGTACGTCCGGGATCAGGCGGCGGTACTCCGCTCGCCTGCATCCCTTGGCTCGGCAGTTCAGCTTTCCGAGGGCCTCGCCCTGCAAGTATACGGTGCCAGCCAACCAAGAAGTACATATATCGGAACCTCAGCCACTGCGAAAAGCCACAGATACCGGATGTCCGGGGTGAAACTCAGGTCCCACGTGCTCCATGCGGCCATTGCCGGCGTCATTGTGGCCCCCACCGCAACCTGCAAGTCCGCGAGGAAATGAAAGAGCGTGGTCGCAGGATCAACCGCGATGACCAGAATCAAGGAGACGCAGATAAAGGCGAAGGTACGCAACGATCCAAACACACCACAAAGGACGGCGCCAACTCGTCGCGTAGGAACAACTGTCGCCAGAAGAAATGGGATACCCCAAAACCCAGCCGATATCACGAAAAGTACCGTCGTGAAGACCGGACGTGTGGCGATATCCGTGTACACGCCGCCCTTCGGATACGTCGCAAAGACTACTGCAAAGACAACCAACATCAGGACGACGGTTTTCGTCGTTGCGTGCCGCCGAAATTGCATTGTCCCTCGGAGAGTCAATGGTTATGGGGTTTGTCGCCGAACTTCAGTGATTAGCCCGAACTGACTCCGGGATAAAGCGTATACCAGCGGGATTACCACCTTGTTGGCAAGGTCTGTCACCAAGCGCGAGCCGCCGTGAACGTCTCCCTTCCGGGTGACGCCGGTTCAAGTCTGCTGAGACTGGGCCGATCATGTCGCAGGGTCGGCGCAACGCTTGGAACAACCGTTCCGACCCGTCGTACCGCGGCATGGCCGCCTCCCGGTCACATCCGCAGCAGCGCCGAACCCCAGACGAATCCCGAGCCGAAGGCGACTAACAGGCACAGGCT
>CAIYOB010001215.1 GCA_903927685.1 uncultured Planctomycetaceae bacterium | reverse complement strand
GAAACACGCGACCGGCGGACGTGGACCTGCTGCGGTTCGAGGTGCAAACCGGCAACGCCTGTGGAGCAGCGTTGCTCAAGAGCGGGGATTTCCAGCGGGCGATCGAAATGCACCGCCAAGCCCAGGAACTGCTCGCGGCTCAAGCGTCGCCGCTGGCCGACCGGCCGGAACTGCGGTACGAGCAAGCCCTGACTCTCCAAGCGTTGGTTCAGGCCAGGTCGGCAGCCCTCCTCGATCAGCAGAATCGCCGCGGACCGCGCCGGCCCGGACAGGACTCGCCTCCCGTCGTGCCGCCGGAAATCGAGCAGGAGTTCCAGCACGCGATCCAAGTACTGGACAACCTCCTGCAGGCGGCCCCGGACGACGCGGACTACCTGCTGGCCTTGGCTCGCTGCCACCGCAGCATCCTGCCGGCGGCCTGGGCCAACGGCGACCGGGCGAAGGCCACCGCCGCCAAGCAGCAGGCGATTGCCGTCCTGCAGAAGTTAGCCGAGCGGAAGCCCGACGACTTAACGATCCAGTTCGAGTGGGCCGATACGCTGGCCATGACCGGGCAGGCGGACTCGCGGACACCGCTCCCCGAGTCGGATGTCGCGGATCTGCAGCAGGCTCTGAAACTGGCGACCGGGCTGCACGAGAAATGTCCCACGGCTCCCGAGTACGCACTCCTGCAGGCGAACGTCCAGCAGAAACTCGGCATGCACTGCCTGGCGGCCAAGCAGTGGAGCGAGGCCCAGGGGCAGCTGACGAATGCCGCCAGCGTGTTGGAACGGCTCGTCGCGACCTCCCCGAACAACCTCCTGTTCCAGACTTCGCTGGCTCGCGTCCGTTGGGAACTGGCGGACAGCTTGCGGCGCCAAGGTTCGCTTGCGCCCGCCCGCGGACTGCTGGAAAAAGCCATTGCCGAGTACGACGCATTTCGGGGCACCGAGGCTGGCCGCCGAGCGTCCGCAGGCCTGCTCGCAGGCCTCTACCGGGAACTCGCCCGCGTGCTGGAACAGCTCGGCGAAAAGCAACTCGCGCTGGGCGCGTCAGAAACAGCGGACCGACTCCGTGACAGGCCAAACGAACATTAGCCTCGGCTGGCCTAATCGAGCTTCCACCAAGCTCAACCGCGCGTGCTATTTCTGCCAGTACGAGGAAACGCGGAGAATCAGGGTGCGGACTGGCCCGTGACGATGGGAACGTAGCCGATTTCCAGGCCTGGGGGCGGCGTCACCAGCAGGGCGGGATCGAGCGTGACCAGTTCGCCGCGTCGGAGCGGCGCCATATAGTCCCGATCGATCGGCCAGGCGGCGTGGACCTTCTCGACCAGGGCCTGCACCTGCGTCTTTTTTTCGCCGCTCCAGGCATACTGCTGGAAGGACGGCTGGTCGATGAAGCGGTACCAGTAGTACGTAACGCAGGATCCATCCGCCAAGTTAACCTGGAATGGCCCGCATTTCGCACCGGGCCGCTTCCAGGCGGCGGTGTCCGGCGACGTGTAGGGCCTGCCTGGCTCGGCGAGCGGGAATTGCTGTTCCCGCAGCTGTGTCTCGGCAGGGACGTCGGCGGCCGCTACGGCAACCCGCTCGCCGCCGACCGCCTTGAAATACTGCGGGAAGACACCCTGGGGGCCGAGGCGGTTGTCGAGCCACTGCAAGCCCCAGACGTTGTCCTCGAACACCTTGGTATCGAACGCGAGTTCGACCCCGGTGATCTTCTGGCCGGCTTGGTCATAGCTCGTGGTGCGCGTCGTCAATGGCGACTTCCAGACGCCGCGTTCGTCGAACCGGCCCGAGCACGCGGGGCCGCCGTCCCGCCAGGCCTTGAACGCGTCGTAAAGCGCCGCCTTGGAGTAATAGGTCACGTCTTGCACCAGCAGCGATCTCCCCTGCTGGTCCACGGGAAACTGCAGCTTGGGGATCTTGGAATAGACGACGCCGTGGGCGTCGGCCGCGTCAAATCGCGGCACCGTGTTGATCTCCATCGCCCCGCCGCCCATCGTGCCGGGGCGAGCATCGAGTCCGCGTCCGTACAGAAATGGGTAATTGAACAGCTTGCCGATCTTGCTCCAGGTTTCCGGGATGTAATAGGCGATCGGCCCCTTGAAGTTGGCGGCGTTCAAGAAGCAGGTCCAGCTCTGGTCGCCCGTCGGCGGGTCGCCCGTGGTGGGCTCGGTGAACGGCAAGGCCATCCAGGTGTAGCCGAGAAACTGGCCCTTCGGATTGCCCTGGAAGGGCAGGGCGTCGGGCGGAATCAGCAGCCGGTTGCTCAATTGGGCAATCCCCAAACGCTGGTCCGGCAGAGCTTCATCGCTATAGAAGAAGGACCAGCCGGGCGAGCCGATCTCGTAGTCGTAGCATTGCGGCGTGGCGTTCATACTGAACTTCGGCGGCCCGTAGCGGAAGTGGTTCCCCGCCCAGTAGCCCAGGCCGCCCTCCACCGTTTGGAAAACGCTGTCCCACGTGGGGCCGCGTTCCCGCCAAGTCCGGGCCAGGGTACCCTCCGGGGCCAGCGGCTGGTCCTTGTTGTCCGAGTTGTCCGGCAAGATCCAGGACCCGGCCAAGCCGATCTGAAAGTCAGCCAGCGGCTGGTCGATCAGCGGCCAGACGGCCGAGTAGAACCCCATGCCGGCGCTGTACTCGGACTGGTCCGGTGGGCGGGCGGCGCGAAAGCCGATGTACCCGTGAAGACCTTGGGAATGCGAAGTCACCTTGCCGGCGGTCGCGTTGTCGGGTTCGCCGGCTTGGACAACCCATCCCCCGTGACTCACTAGCAGGCCGATGCAGCAGGCAATGAATGCAAATCCGCGTCTCATAGTTGCGTCTCGCTTCCGGTTTCTTCCGCTTTCTGGTTCAGACGATTTCTTCCCGAACGGCATCCCAGCGCACCACGCGCCGTTGCTGGTATGACGCCAGCGACATCAGGAACGTAGCCGTCTCGATGAACGCCTCGTCGGTCGAGCATTTCGGCATCCCGCGGCTTCGCATGCAGTTGACCCAGTCCTCCATGTGATCGGGCTGCCGGGGAGTCAGGCGGTAGTCGTAGCCCTTGGGCAAGTTCGGCCGGGTGTTGTGATCCTCGGGCAGGATCTCGAATCGCGTCACGTTGTGCGCGATGTCATCGAAGCGGAGCGTGCCGTCACAGCCGCAGATCTCCACCGGCTGCTTCGCGCGGCTGTTGTTCATACTGCCGCTGAAGAGGACGGTCCGGCCGAGCTTCTCGAACTCGTAGGTCGCGATCCACGTGTCCGGCACTTCGCGATCGTCCCGGAGTTGAGCGAGCAGGCCCAGGCAGCTGCAAGTGTCCGGGATGCCGTGGCCGAGGAGATATTGCACAAAGTCCATTTCGTGCGACAGCAAGTCTCCGGCATAGCCGGTGCCGTAGGCCCAGTAGCAGCGCCAGTGCCAGAAGTGCCGCTCGTTCCATGGAATCTTGGGGGCGGGGCCCAGCCACAGGTCCCACTGGACTTCCTTGGCGACCTGAGCCGGGTCCGGCCGCTCCCATTGGTCGTAGTAGCCGTACCAGCGCCAGTTGGGATGCCCCGGCTCGGAGGCCTTGTAGCGGCCCGTTCGCACCAGGGTGATGGGGCCCAAGATACCTTGAGCGATCAATTCCTTGGCCTGCAATGCGCAGGTCGCCTGCCGGGCATGGTGACCCAACTGGAACACCACCCCGCTCTTGTGCAGCGCCTCGCGCATCCGTTTGGCCTCGGCCAAGGTCCGCGAGAAGCCCTTTTCGCAATAGATATCTTTGCCCGCCTTCGCCGCGTCGATCACCATCGGGCAATGCCAGTGATCCGGCGTTGCGATCACCACGGCATCGACGTTCGGATCGGCTAGCAGCTCCCGGTAATCCACGTACGCTTTCACGTCCGGGTTCAGGCTCCGTTCGAGGCCCTTCTGCCGATGCGGTCCGTAGACATCGCAGACCGCCGTGACCTTGACGTTGGGAATGGTCACGACCGCCTTGAGCAGGTCGCCCCCGCGCGTTCCCAGCCCGATGCAGCCGATCCCAATCGTCTGGCCGGGGGACGGTGCGGACAGGACCGCCGGAGCCAAGCTGGAGGCGGCGGCCAGGACGGTCGCGGCCCGGCCGGTGGTGCCGAGAAACCGCCGCCGGTTCAGGTTGCGGTTGTCTGTCATCGATGGAGTGCCTTTCTGTTGAGTTGTTCCCACGGAGGCCGGCCGTGGTCCTTGTTCGCAGCGAGAGCGTCACGCTCGCTGCCCCTGGCGGCCGTCGCCCATTCTTGCCGACGCGCCGCCTTGTGGCAATCCTCAACTCCAACGACATCAACTCCAACGTTGCTTGTTGGCCAGTATCGGCTCCGCAACGCTGCCTCTTGGCGAACGCCAGCGGCATGACCTCCCTTGAGTGCCCTCACGAATCCCTGCTCAGCCGCGTCACGAGTTGTCCGGCCGTCCGCAAGTGCTCGTCCGGGCAGTCCCCCATCCGCTCGTCCTGGGCCACCATGACCGACCTCCGCGGATTGCCGACGAAATCGGTGAATAGCAGCTACTTGCGGCCGTCAGAGAACTCCTCGAAGGAATGCCACGGCGTGTGGAAGTGCGGATCGTCGAGCATCGGGAACGCGATGCGTGCAGCCGCCAATGCCGCCGTCAGCCGACACTGCAGCCAGTCGTCACGCGGATCTGCTCCTCGCTCTGCAGCGGTCCGACTGCGACCGTCGTCTGCTCGGTCAGCGGGTATTTCTTCAGCACGGCCGCGACATCGCTGCTGCTGACCCGCAGATAGCTGTCGATCACTTCGCGGACCGTGCGGTACTGGCGCCGCGTGATCCAGTTGCCGCCGACGGCGAACAGGCGATTGACGGGCCGCTCGCTCTGCAGCACGATGTACGAGCGGATCTTGCTCTTGGCTTGCGCCAGTTCCTCGTCCGTGACTCCATCCGCCGCCGCTTCGGCCAGCAGTTCCTGGATCCGGGCATAGTTTTCGGCGGTATCCTCGGGAGCACAGCACAGCTGCGTCATCAGCAGGCCGGTGCCCTGGTACTCGCACGCGCCCATCGCCGCGGTTTCCGCACAGCCGGGGTCCACCAGCTCCCAGAACATCCGGCTGCCGCTGTCGTCGCCCAGTACGGTCGCCAGCAACCGTCCGGCATAGCGGTCCTCGTCCTCCAGGGCCGGGCCGTTGCAGATCTGGACGACGTACTGCTGGACCGCCGCGGGCTTGTGCACGACCTGCAAGCCACGGTGCGACGGCGCTCGGCGCGTCTCCCGCGGGGCATCAAACGGCGGCCAACTTCCGCAGCACCGGTCGGCCAGGCAGACCAAGGCGTCGAAATCGATGTTGCCGGAGGCGACCAGCACGATGTTCCGCGGACTGTATCGCTGGCGGAAATAGTCCATCATCTGGTCGCAGGTCAGCCCGCTTACGCTCTCGGCCGTGCCTAGGATGCTGCGGCCCAGCGGGTGCGAACCGAAATGGGCGGCCATGCACTTTTCGTGCGCCCCGAACGGCGGCTGGTCCTCGTACTTGGCGATCTCTTCCAGGATCACCAGCTTTTCCGTCTCAAAATCCGCCGGCCGCAGAGCCGGGCGCAGGATGTCGCTCAGCAACTCGACGGCCTGCGCCTGGTACTCGGGCAGGAAGGCCGCAAAGTAGACCGTCTGCTCTTCGCTGGTGTATGCGTTGGAATGCGAACCGATTTCATCCAGTTCGCGGTTCACGTCCGCCGCGCTCCGCTTGGCCGTGCCCTTGAATGCCATGTGCTCGAGAAAGTGGCTGACGCCGTGGTTCTCGTCCGATTCGTCCCGCGAACCGGTTTTCACGAAGAAGCCCACCGCCGCGGAATAGGCATGCGGGCTGCACTCGGCGACAATCTCCAATCCGTTATCGAGGGTTTGCTTACGAAACTCCAACGGGAATCTCCAACGGTTTTTCGCCGACCGTCACGATCCGGAAATCGCGGGGCGGATGGGATGCCAGATAAAGGTTGATCTGTTCACGCGACAGGCCGTCGATAATCGCCCGGACTTCGTCCACGGTCTGGACGCGGCCCAGGTGATACCAGTCGGCCGCAATCGAGTTGCTCCGCGCCGGACTGGATTCCTGCTGCATGATCAGGCTGCTCTTGAGCTTGGCCTTCAGCCGATCCAGTTCGTCCTGCTCGATGCCGGCGGCCAGTTTGTGCAATTCGGCCAGGACGACTTCGAGCGTCTCCTGGGCGCGATCGGTAGTCGTCCCCGCATAGCACAACACGCAGCCGCGGTCGCGGAGCGAATGGCAGCTGGCCTGGACGGCATAGCACAGGCCGCGGTTTTCCCGGACCTCGGTGAACAGCCGCGAACTCATGCCATCGCTCAACACGCCCACCGCCGCCCGCGCGTCGTAATAGTCGGGATGCGAGTAGGGGACGTTGGGATAGCTGATGCCAATATGCGTCTGGCTGGACTCCTGAGTTAGATGCCGGATCCGCGCGGCGGAGGGCGCGTCGCCCAGTGCCGGCAGCGACTGGGCCGGCCAGCCGGCGAACAACTCCGCGGCACGGTCGCGCAGTTGCGGCCAGACGAACTTGCCGGCCACACTCAGGAGCGCCCCGTTGGGCCGATAGGTCGTCTGGAAGAACTGCCGAACATCGTCTTCGACCGCGGCTTCGATGCCAGCCAGCGTGCCCGGCGAGGAACGCCCAAACGGATTGCCGTAGTGTAGCGAGCGGAGTTCCTGGAACGCTTTCTGGGCCAAGTCGTCTTCGATCGACCGGATTTCCTGGATGCCGACCTGGCGGGCATCCTCCAATTGGTCGGAGGGCAAGTGAGGCCGCTGTACGACGTCGGCATAGATCGCCAGCGTCTCGAGCAAGCTCTCCGCCGGCATGGCGCCGCCGTAACTGCAGTGGGCCGTCGCCACCGACGCCGAGGTGTCGGCGCCCAGCATCTCCAGGTCCGAGACGAACTGGCGGCTGTCCCGCGAACCGCAGCCGCGTTGGGCCATTTCGCACGTCAGGCTGGCCAGCCCCAGGCGGTCGTCCGGGTCGCGGCTACAGCCCGCCGGTACCAACAGGGAAAAGGCGGCGGACTCCAGCCAGTCCATCGGCTCGGCGATCAACACTAAGCCGTTTTCGAATTGATGCGTGTAAATCGTTTGACTCAATGCAGTTGCGGCGTCCCAAACAAGTATTGGTTGGTTGATGGCGGTCCCTGGCGTGTCCACTCATTGGTAACCCGAAACGCCGGCGAGGCTCTCGCTGACGCTTCGGGTTGCGAACGGACGGCACCACAGCGTACCGAGTCCATCAAGCGTACGCAACATCCGCAACCTTGTAAACCGTCCGCAGGCGGCGAAATCCCAGACGTTGATACAGCCGTTGGGCGTCCTGGTTCTTGGCGGTGACCTCCAACGTCACACGCAGGATCCCTGCGGCGAGGAAGCCCTCGAGGCATTTTTGCAGCAGCACGGTGCCCAGGCCCTGCCCCCGGTGCTCGGGCACGACGCCGAAATTCTGTACGGAACCCTTCTTTTCCCCAAAGCCGCAGACCCCCTGGATCGTACCACAATAGTCGGTTCGGCCCCGCTGCGGGTCCGTGTAGGCCAGCAACCACGTCGCGCCGGCCAGGAATCCCTCACCTTGCGCAATATCCCGCATCAGCCGCCGACAACCTTCGGGATGGCCCAGCGAAGGAAAAACGTGGGCATCGATTTCCTCGTGGAAGCAGCGGAATTTTACCGAGGCGTGCGTTTCCAGCAGGGAATCCTGCCAGCCCAACAGCTGATAGCCCGGCGGCAGTTCGAGCGGCGAGAACTGCGCCCGGGACAAGTCGACTTCCATCAAGAAGCGTTTAAAGTAAGTCAAACCCATACCAGCGTCAGTGTACCCCGGCGACGGCGATCAGTCCGATCTGGGCCACCACACCCAGGATGGCAATCCCGACGGAGACAATCCCCAGGATCATGCCGACCCTTGTCATGCTCTCGCCTTCGGGATTCATCCGGCCGGCACGGATCTCGGACAGGTCCGATGCGCCCATCACCCAGGCGGCGATTCCGAACGGCACGCAGCACAGAATGCCCAAGATCCCAAAGGTCAGGATCAAGCCGCCGCGGTGAGGGCGGGCAAAGGACTTGGAGCCGAAGACCGGAGCGGACGGCGACGCGTACGGGTTCGCGTTGCGTTCGGGACGGTCCGCAAACGGGTTCTCCGTCGGCGGCGCCGGTGCGGCCGCAAAGGGGCTGCTGGGCTCTTCGACCAACTGGGCTTCGGCTGCGGGATACGGATCTCCGGACCATGGAACCTCGGCAATCGTCCCACACGCGGGACAGCGAGCTTTCTTGCCGGCATGTTCGTCGCCCACACGCAACGTCTGCCCGCAACCGGTGCAATTCATCTCAATCGGCATGGTCAAAACCCTCGCTCCGCAATTTCATTCGCCCCAAAATACCATGGGGTCCACAACAAGGCCACCGTCCCGACGGCAAGGTCGGTCTTTCGCGGCGGGACGGAGACGTCCTCGATCACAAGTCGATTCAAGGCAACGAGTTGTTCGGTCCGGGCCAACTCTTCTTGGAACTCGGCATCCAGTTTGTTCAGTTTTTCCTGGATCGTCTCGACGCTGTCCTCGGCCCGGCCGATATCGTCCCGTTGTTCCAAGCTCTTGCCGACGCCCTTCATGGCCGAGGCGGCTCGGGTCACATTGGTCGAACTGGCCAGCTTGCGGCCGAACAAGGCTCCCACGATCGAGGCGCCGAACGAGAGCAGCGTGTTCATCTTCTGCTGGCGATATTGTGACTTTTCGCGATCGACCCGCTCTTCCGCCCGACGTTTCTGGTCCGCCAACGCGGCCAGTTTCGGTTCGTAGCGTTTCTTCAACTTCTCCGCTTCCAGGTCCCGTTGCTGGCGCGCCGCGGTCTGCAAGCGAATGCGAAACTCGGCCTCGCTCTCGTCGGGACGAGAGAACGCCTGCAGTTGCGGGCAGTATTTCAGCGTTAACGCTTGTTCCCGGTACAGGTGATCCTTGAGCGATCGGGCCCAGCCCGCGTACGACTTGGCCTGCGTCAATTCCGCCGGCAAGGGCTCGTAGCCGGCGCCGCCCGCCGGTTCGGCCAGCAGCTTCGGCTCGCGGTCCGCCAGCAGTTCCGCCGTCGACCAGACGTCGGCAACCGGGCCGCTGACGTCGTCGGTCCACAACGCAACGGACTGCCAGACGTCGGTCTCGCTCTTGGCGTGGACGTAATGCAGGCGGGCGGTTCCGAGCAAGCCGGGCCGGTACAGCAGGCGCTGCGGCGCGTCGCCGGGCTTGGCGGCCAGAAAGTGCTCCGCGATTCCCGGCGGCACGACCGGCCGCTGGGATGCGGACGAAACGGCAACCGGCGTTACGGCCGACGCGGTGGCGGCCCCTGAACGAGTCGTCTGGCCGACCGGCGCGACCGGTCCCGGGGCTACGCCCCGGGCCGCCGTCAGGTGCTGGATCTGCTGCCGCGTCAGCGGGCCCCGCAAGTACGACAGCGTCCAGCGAGTTTGAAAGACGGTCGGCGCGTCATCATGGACGTTATTCATCAAGAACACGCGCCGCCCCAGGCCGGCCAGCGTTTGCGCCATCGCAGCGCGGTCGAAGGCTTGCCCGGCGGCCGCGGACGCTCCTTCCAGTCCTTCCAGCACGCGGGCCTTGTCGCGTTCCGTCTGCAGCCGGCCCAGGAACCAGGTCCCGGCGTTCGACAGCCCCTTGTAGTCCAGGTCCACTGGATTCTGCGTCGCCAGGACCACGCCCAGCCCGTAGGCGCGAGCCTGTTTCAGCAGGGTCAGCATGGGCAGCTTCGACGGCGGATTCGCGGTGGGCGGGAAATAGCCGAACACCTCGTCCATATACAGGATCGCCTGCAAGCTGGAGGTGCCCGGTTGGGACCGCATCCAGGTCACGATTTCGTTCAGCAGGATGGTCACCAAGAACATCCGTTCGCTGTCCGACAGGTGGGCGATCGAGATGATCGACAACCGCGGCCGGCCCTGGTCGGTGTACAGCAACCGGCGGATGTCCAGCGATTCGCCCTGCAACCAGCCGGCAAACCCGGGCGAAGCCAACAGATTATTGACGCGCATCGCCAGCGCAAAACGTTCCTTCTCGGGAAAGAACGTCTCCAGGTCGACGACGCCGACTTTGTCAAAGGGCGGCTTCTGCAAGCCGCGGATCAGGTCCTCGATCGTCAAATTGCGGCCGGCACGCCACGAGGCGTCCAACAGATTGGCCAACAGGATGTGCTCGCGGCTCTGCAGCGGGTCGGCGTCGGCGCCCAACAAGGCCAGCAGTCCCGAGGCGGCCGAACGGACTCGTTCGCGAAACGCCTCGTCGTCCTGGAGCACCGCTGCCGGCGGCGCGTCGAACGAACGCAGCACGGTCAGCGGCAGCCCGGCACCGCTGCCCGGCGTATAGAGCGCGACGTCGACCGCCTCGCGGTAGCGGGCAATCCGCGCGGCGTCCTGCCCCCACTCGGCGAGTCCGTCCCGCCACTTGCCGGCCTCCGAGGCGGCCAACTGTTCGACTGACTTGCCCTGCCGCTGCGCCTCGGCCGCTTCGACCCAGGGCTGAAAGTCCGCAGGCTGCAACTCGGGAAACGCCAACAGCAAGTTGCCCAGGTCGCCCTTGGGATCGATGGCGATCGCTGGAATCCCGTCGATCGCCGCCTCTTCCAGCAGCGACAGGCACAGGCCGGTCTTGCCGCTGCCGGTCATGCCGACGCACACGGCGTGGGTGGTCAGATCCTTGGACTCGTACAGCAGCCAGCCATCGCGGGGCTTGCCCGCCGCCAGATCATAAGGCTTGCCGAGGTAGAAGACGCCGAGTTTCTCGTAGTCGTGATTCATGGGCGGACCGATTGGATTCTGTACGTCTGAGCCCTGCCTTGGGCTCACTCTCCATCGTCTGCATGTGGCGAAGGCATCAGCCACAGTTGCCGGGCCCCCGGCTCGGCGCCGTTCCAACAGTAGGTGCACAGCTTGCTCTTGGGCAGCCCGATCGCCTCGATCAGATCGTCCAATCGCTGGTACTTGAGGGACGTCAGGCCGAGCTGCTGGCGGATCCGTTCGACCATCGCGGCGTGCCGCGCCGAGTCCGGGTCGGCGTAATCGTCCAAGTGCTTGTCGTCCTCGCCTTCCAGCTCCTTGATCGCTTGCCGCGCGGCCAGATCCAGCTCGGAGCGGGATTGCGAGAAGTTCAGGAACTTGCAGCCGTGGACCAGCGGCGGGCAGGCCGGCCGCATGTGGACTTCCTTGGCCCCGTACTCGAACAGCCGGCGGACGGTATCCCGCAATTGCGTCCCGCGGACGATCGAGTCTTCGCAGAACAAAACCCGCCGGCCGCGGATCACCTCGCGGATCGGAATCAGTTTCATCCTGGCAACCAGATCGCGGACCCGCTGGTCCTGCGGCATGAAGCTGCGCGGCCAGGTGGGTGTGTACTTGACGAACGGCCGCGCGTGGGGAACTCCCGACTCGTTCGAATAGCCGATGGCGTGTCCCGTGCCGGAATCGGGAATCCCCGCGACGAGGTCGACCTCGATATCATCCGCCCGCGCCAGGGCCTCGCCACAGCGATAGCGGACCGCCTCGACGTTGATGCCTTCGTAGGACGACGCCGGGTAGCCGTAGTAGACCCACAGGAACGAGCAGATCTGCATCTCTTTGCTGGGGGCCCGCAAGGTCTCGACGCCGTCGGCGGTCATGCGCACGATTTCGCCGGGCCCCAAGTCCCGGTCGACTTCGTAATCCAGGTTCGGCAGGGCGCAGGTCTCCAAGGTGGCGGCGCGGGCGCCCGGCTTGCGACCGAGGATCACCGGCGTACGGCCCCACCGGTCGCGGGCGGCGTAGATTGCGTCCTTGGCCAGCAGCAGCAGCGAGCACGACCCCTTGATCACCTGCTGCGCGTACTCGATGCCGGCCGCAAAGCTGGTTTGGCAGTTGATCAGCGTCGCGACCAGCTCCGTCGGGTTGATCCCGGTTCCGCCCATTTCCGAAAAATGGGTCTTGCGGCCCTTGAAGGCTTCCGCAGCCAACTGGTCCAGATTCAAGATCCGGCCGACGGTCGCCAAGGCGTAGGTGCCCAGGTGCGAGCCGATGATCAGCGGCTGGTCCTCGTAGTCGCTGATCACGCCGATCCCCAGCTTGCCATGCAGCTGCGGCAGGTCGTCCTCGAACTTGCTGCGGAACTGGGTGTTCGTGATGTCGTGGATAAAACGGGTAAAGCGGTCAGGCCCCCAGGTCGCCAGGCCGCCGCGCATCGTGCCCAAGTGGCTGTGATAGTCGGTGCCGTAGTACAGGTCCGCCACGCAGTCGTCGCTGGCCACCACCCCAAAGAATCCGCTCATGCTGGTTGCTCCCGAGTTTCTCGCTCGCCGCCAATGCGAACCCCTGTTGTAACGCCCGGAGGGGAAGAGCTCAAGCTGACTGGGCCGGGCATGCCTGGGCCCGGCAACAAAAACACCCCGGCTGCCGGAGCAGCCGGGGTGTGACATTGCAGGGATCGAAAACTCTGCTGTCGAGCAGCCTATTCCGCCGCGGGCTCGGAACCGGCGTTCGGCTCGCTGCGGACATGCCGCGTCTGGAACAGCGGACCGGCTTCACCCAGCCCACCCTTCAACGCAGCGCGATGCTCCCGCTCGCGAGGCTTGTCGACATGCTCCTCTTCCTCCGCCCATTCGACGCGTTTGCGCGACAGGCCGATCTTGCGTTCTTCCGTATCGACCCGCAGGATCTTGACCTCGATCTCCTGGCCGACCTTGACCACTTCGTCCGGGTTCTCGACCTTGTGGTCCGCCAACTCGGAGATGTGCAACAAGCCCTCCAGACCGTCTTCCAGGCCGACGAACACGCCAAAGTTCGTGATCTTCGTCACCTTGCCGCTGACGACCTGGCCCGGCTGGTACTTGTTGGGAATATCGTGATCCCACGGATCCTCGTCCAACTGCTTCAGCCCCAGCGCGATCCGCCGCCGATCGCGGTCCACGGACAGCACGCGGCACGTGACCTGCTGGCCCTTTTCGAGCAGTTCGTTGGGATGGCTGATCTTCCGCGTCCAGGACATGTCCGAGACGTGCAGCAGACCGTCGATGCCTTCTTCCAGTTCGACGAAGGCGCCATAGTTGGTCAGGTTCCGCACGCGGCCGGTCACGACGCCGCCTTCCGGATACCGCTCGCGGACGCGGTCCCACGGGTTTTCCTGAGTCTGCTTCATGCCCAACGACAGCTGCTGGCCGTGGCGGTCGACGCCCAGGATGACCACGTCGATCTCGTCGCCGATGTTGACCAGCTCGTTGGGATGATTGATCCGCTTGGTCCAGGACATCTCGCTGATGTGCACCAGCCCCTCGATGCCCGGCTCCAGCTTGACGAACGCCCCATAGCTCATCACGTTCACCACGCTGCCGCGGTGCGTCGTGTTGACGGGGTACTTTTCGACCACGGTGTCCCACGGATTGGCCTGCTTCTGCTTCAATCCCAGGGCGATCTTCTGCTTCTCGCGGTCGATGTGCAGGATCACGACTTCGATTTCCTGATCCAGGCCGACCATCTCGGACGGATGCCCGATGCGCTCCCAACTCATGTCGGTGATGTGCAGCAAGCCGTCGATGCCGCCCAGGTCGACGAACGCGCAGAATTCGGCGATGTTCTTGACCACGCCCTTGCGGACCTGGCCCTCGGCCAACTCTTCCAGCAACCGTTCGCGGTCCTCCTTGCGCTGCTTTTCGATCAGCGAGCGACGGCTGACGACGATGTTCCGCCGCGCTTCGTCGATCTTCAACACCTCGCACTGCACGGCGCGGCCGATGTAGTCGCCGATGTCCGACGGACGGCGGATATCGACCTGGCTGGCCGGCAAGAACACATTGACGCCGATGTCGACCAGCAGCCCGCCCTTGATCTTGCGGGTGACCGTTCCCGTGACGACCTGACCCTCCTTGACGGAGTTCATCACGTTGTCCCACTCGATCAGCTTCTGGGCCTTGCGGCGGCTGAGGCTGACCATGCTGAACGGGTCTTCGATGTTCGGGAACTCTTCCTCGACCTCCTCGACCAGCACCTTGACGATATCGCCCACCGCGGGCGGCTCTTCGTTCTCGTCCCATTCGTGCCGCGGGATCGTCCCCTCGCTCTTGAAACCGACGTCGATCAGCACCGACTCTTCGTCGACGCGGATCACGCGGCCTTCGATGATCTTGTTGATCTCGAACCCGCGGTCCGTGTCGATCAAGTCGATCATCGCCGTGGGGTCGTCGATATCTGCCACGGCGTTGTGGAACAGATTCTCGATTTGGTGGTCGCTCTCCAGATTTCGAATTAGATTTCGGTTAACCATAAAACACTCAAAACGCCTGCGTCCCGCGGAATCGGCGAGCCTGACGCTCGGAGTCGTCCGCGATACCGACCAGCACGTGCCTTCCGCGAAGGCGGTGAACAAAAAAGAAGTGAGCCTCGGCCCCCTCGGGCCGCCACCACGGCAGCCAGTCACGAGCGGACAGAGCGAAGCACGCAAATTTAACAGATCTAGCAACTTAGAGCAACCATTGCCCTCCCAGATCCACAGTTTTTCCCAGTCTCAACGTCCCGAAACCAGGATTTGGCCAGCAAAGTGGGTGTCCGGGCAGCAGGCCAGGGCATAGCAGTTCCGCCCATCTTCCACGGGGACGGTGACTTGCGTCTGGCCGCCCACCGGGATTTGACCCTGCGCGGGCCGCAAGGCGACGCAATGCCGGCCCGCCGGCAATTCCACCCGTAGCACCTGGATCTTGTCCGGCAACAGGGCCCAGCAGCGTGTGTCGGCAGACTCCGTGGCCTCCCACACCACGCCCGCGGCGTCCATCGCCAGGCTGGCCCAGACGTTCAAGCCGTCCACCTGCTCTTTGACCGCGTACACAGCCGCCTTCTTGACCGCCCGCCGGGCCACGGCCCTGCCCAGGATGTGCGGGTAAATGGCCTGGTACTGCTGCACCGCCAGCTGCCCGACGTCCGTGACGGTCGCCGTCGCGCCGACCGGCTCGCCGTCCACTTCGACCAGCAAGCGATCCAGGCGGTTCTCGGAAGTGACCAGCTGGGGGACCTTGATCGGAGCCAGTGTCGGCGGGATCGAGTGTTTGCCGACGGCGCTGATGATCCGGTCGGCGATCAACATTGCCTGGCTGGTCGGGATCTCGCTGACCTCGCGCTTGTACGGACCTCGCCCGACGAAGGCAAACACGTACAGGACGCCGTTGCCGGGCGCCGAGTGAGCCCCTTGCCGGACGCGTTGTAGATCGAAACCGCCCGCCGGAAAGTCGGGTTGCCACGAGACGACGGTGGCGAACGCGCGTTCGGCGTCGTCGTAGTTCCCGTGCGTGGCCTCGCGCAGCACCCCGTGCAAATAGGCGCCCACCGCCACGCGGGGATAGTTGCCTTTGGGGTTCTGTTCGTCCAGGTCCGCCCCCGCCTCGATGATCTGCTGTTGCTTGGCGTTCACCTGCAGGCTGTACGCCTCGGCATCGCCGCCGTCACCCATCAGGTTCGCCAGGGCCAAAGTCACTCGAAGCAGGATTTTTTCGTAGTCCTCGCCGGCGTAAGCCCTTTGATTGTCGTCGGTTACGTAGGATAGGACGGTTTCCGAAATGTCCTTCTGCTCCAGGTAGTCGAACCGGTCGCGGACTTGGCGCAGGGTCTGCTCGGCTTCTGCCGGGCGACCGGAGAACAGTCGCGCCATCGCCAGATCGAGTTCGGCGACGTCGCTTTCTTTGCCCGCGCGAGGCAGCAGCCTTTCCAACTCCACCGCCGCCTGCTCGGCCTGGCCGCGAAAGTACAAATCACGGGCCGGCCGCACTCGGTCGGTATGCGTCGCACAGCCCGCGACGGCGGTCAGCAGCAGGATCCAGGTGCAGGCACAGCGGCTCAATTCCCACGCGGTGTTGACTCACCGCACTCCCGGGGTTCGCGACGGTTTCGGCGGACGGCGGCGTCAACTCTTGAACGGGTTGTAGTTCTTGATCTCGCCCAGCTTCGACTTGTGGTAGCCCTTGCGGATCATCGCCGACTCTTTGTCGTACGCCCCGTTCTGGACGTTGACGACTTCCAACGTCAGCAGATAGTCGCGCTGATAGCTGCCGTTGTTCTGGGTCGTCCCCGAGGTGATGGTAGCGTACAACAGGTAGTCGAACGGCTGGCCCATCTGTTCCAGGCTCTCGGCGAACGCCCGCATGTTCGCGGGGACGAACAGCGAGTCGGGCCGCAGGCGGGTTTGAGACAAGCCGGCGTCGACAAACCGCTTGCTGATCGCCCGGAACGATCCCGACTGCACAATCCGCGTGTCGATCTGCTGGTAGATCTGGTCCTTGAAGTCGCCGATCTCTTCGGCGCTCTTGTTCTCCACACCCACAAAGCAGATGGCCGGCGGTCCGGCCGGCGTTGGCTGGTCCGGGTTGAACGAGGCTGACTGGAAGCCGGTCGCCTGGCGTCCCAGCAACTGAGCCACCGCCGTATCGATCAGCGGATTGAACGTCTCGGCGCCAGCCTCGTGGCTGCCCACCATGTCGTTTTGTTCCGGGCTCAGCACGTGAGCATACTGGTGTCCCCGGCAGCCGGCAAACATCAGCGTCCCCGCGGCACCAGCCCCCACCGCCCAGCAGCGGCTCAAGAACGTCCGTCGATCCATGACGACACCTCCAAACGCCAGTCCCTGGCGGAGAAGACAACAGACCTGCGCGCAGCGCCACGCAAACACCCCGACTTGTAGTCTTAACGTCGGCTGGCGGCAATCTCAAACTGGAACGGAAATGCGGGTTAGCGGGGCCGGCTGTTGTGCCGATTGGCAGAACCGAGAAAAGGGCAAGCGGAGAATCTGGGAATCCTGCGGCCTTCAGAACGCGGGCTTGCCGACGGTAAGCCCGCACCGCTAGCACTGCCAGCGAAAATCTTGTCTTTGTCGCCGCGTCGATTCGTAGTATGATTCTCGCCCCTGCAGCATGGATGCTGCCCGCCGCGATGCCATTGGTGCAGTTC
Organism: uncultured Planctomycetaceae bacterium; assembly: GCA_903927685.1. Next base: position 2,760 of record CAIYOB010001215.1, on the reverse strand, counting down.
ACAGGACGTGCGTTGCCCAAGACTCTGCCCCGCCGATGTCCCGCACATCGGCGGGGTGATTTTCATTCTAAGGACCCAGCAATGGACGAGAAGCAAACCGCAAAGAAGGCGATGACGAAGACGGAAGTCTATGCCGCCCTGAGCGAGACGACGGGTCTCACGAAGGAGCAGGTCGGGAGTTTATTCGATGAACTTGCCAAGCTGATCGGCAAGAACTTGGGTATTGATGGTCCGGGCAGTTTCGCCATCCCCGGCCTGCTGCAAATCAAGGTCGTCCGCAAGCCCGCGACCGAGGAACACAAGGGGATCAACCCGTTCACGAAAGAGGAGATGATCATCAAGGCGAAGCCCGCCACGAACGCCGTCAAGGTCGTCGCCTTAAAGGGGCTGAAGGAACTGGTGTAGGCACGGCGTCGGGTGGCGAATCATCGCCAACCTGCAACCCGAGGACACGCCGCTGGCAATCCGAAATCGGCGGCGGACACATTCCTCACGGCGATTCGGCGATCGGCTTGCGATACGGCTGGTTGGCCTGGTACACCGGGCGCCAAGTGAGCGGCCTGGGGCGGCTGTAACCACCTACACGGCCGAACCATCACAGTCCAGTCTGAGGCCAAATTGACAGCGACGGGCGCAGGGGCTGCCCCACCACGACGGCCTTGGCGATGGCGAACAGGGCAAGATCGAGGCGATCTGCGATCGTCAGCGTGTGCGGGCCGGCGCTGACAAACGTGACGTTCACCGTGGCCTGCCCGTCTTGGAACGTGACCTCGGCCGGCAGTAGGGCCCTCGGATCCGAACTGGTGACCCGCACGGTGCCGGTGTACGCCGAGACCGGCTGGCTGCGGGCGTTCAGGGCCACGATCTGGACGGGAACGGTCGTCCCGGCCGCTACGTGTGGCGGCAGTCGCACGGCGAACTGCGTCGCCACCGCGGGCGCGGCCACCTTGGTCGTGGCGGTTGCGGCCAGCGCCGCGCCGCTCCGATCGGTCAGTGTCAGCGTCTGCTCGCCCGGGGTGGCAAAGGTGACCTGCAACACGGCATGTCCATCCCGGAACGTCACTTCGGCCGGAAACACCGCCTTCGGATCCGAACTGGTGACGCGCAGCGTGCCCGAATACCCCGGCACGGGCTGGTTTCGGGCGTCCAGGGCCAAGACCTGGACCGCCACCGGGGTCCCCGCCGGTGCGGTCGGCGGCAGACCGACCGCGAACTGGGTGGCCAAGGCCGCGACGGATACCTCGGTCGTGGTGGTGCCGATGAGCGACGGGGCCCCGGCAACACCCACCGTCAAGGTCTGCATTCCCGGGGCCGACCACGTGACTTCGAAAAACGCATGCCCCTGCTCGAAGGTCACCTGGGCCGGAAGCACGGCCCGGGGATCCGAACTGGTCACGTAGCCCGTGCCCGCATAGTCGGGCACCGGCTGGTTCCAGGCGTCCAAGGCCACCGCGTGCACCGCAACGGCGACTCCCGCCGGCACGTTGGGCGGCAGCCGCAACGCGAACTGCGTTGCTACCGCCGGGACGGGAGGTTCCGGCGTACCGGGCCGGCTGCCGTCTTGGCCGGTGCCGTTGATGACCTGCAGGGCGTACTGCCCTGTGACCCCGGGATCGCCGGAGACGATGATGAAATAGGTGGCTCCCGGCGTGACCTCCGCATCGCGGACCGCCGCCGAAGCCAAGGGAACCGCCAGGGTCCGTGAGGCGCCCAGTTCGTTGCCGTCGGCGTCGACGATGCTCACCTTTAGCGCTGCCGCGGACAGGGGAAACACGGCCGCGTGCAACTGCGGCTGGTCGGGTACCACCCGGAACACATCGACGTCCCCCTCGGGGGCCAGCTCGGCATAAGCGCGCGCCAGCCCTTGCTGCAGGCTGAGCGTCGCCACATCGTCGCCACGCTGGTTCGGCTGATCGTCGCCGACCGGCACTTCGCGCGACGGCAGTCCGGCGTCAGCTCGATCCTCCAGGCTGCGATGGAATGTGTTGATGACTCGGAGTGGGTCCCCCGGTGTCAGTTGGGCATCTCCGTCGGCATCCAGGAAGCAGCGCGAGGCGCCGGGGACCAGGCCGTGGAGCGCCGGGGGCGCGAGCTGGTTGGCCAGCGATCCGGTCAAGCCGCTGTTCAGGGCGTTGATCGCCAGCAGGGCGTCCAGCGGGGAGACCGCGCCATCGGCGTTCAAGTCGGCTGGCGAGACGGGGTTCTGCCAGGGGCTGGAACTGTCCCAAGCGGCTGCCAGGCCACTGCTGAGCACCGTGCGCGGTTCGAGGCCCTCCAGCGTCAAGGCTCGATAGTCCTTCTTCCGTCGCGATGCGGGCCAGCGCTGACGCATGGGCGTCTCCCTTCTGCTACGACTTCATGCGGCGCACGACCGCGCCGATTAAAGCGCACGGGAGAATAATTCGTGTTTGCCGGCTTAGTCCCATTATCCGACATCGTCGGAAGTGCCGGATGACCCCGCCCGAGCTGCCGCAGGTGACGCCTGGGGGATTTGAAACGATTGTGCCGGGGGTGTTGTGTGCCCGGGGGGCTTCGAAGGGACGCACCGCCGTCGATGGGACTGTGTGAATACGGCCTTCGGCCAAAATGGCCGGACGACACCGTGGCTTTGGGGCGTTGGACCAGGCGACGGTAGCAGGCCTCCGGCCAAACCCGCGCTGACTGCGGAACTCGCAGCTTCGAAGTCCGGGGGCGAACGCTCCCCGCGGCAACCGCTGGGGGCTCGCCGCTCGTACCTCGCGGCTCGACCCCAGGCACCCG
>CAIYOB010001214.1 GCA_903927685.1 uncultured Planctomycetaceae bacterium | reverse complement strand
TTCGGACGCTCCCGCGTGCCGATGCGATCCGCTACCGGCTGCTGCGGGACCCCTTCGGGCCGCTGTCGCTGGCCAACGCGATCGTGACGCCTGCGGATGGTGACGCCAAGGGCTGGTGCTCACGCCTGGAGACCGAGCACCGCGTGTTCTTGTTGGCAGAGATCGTCCTCGCGGTAGGGCACGTGCGGGAGCGATTTCGCAAATCGACACGAGGCAAGGACCGCAAGGAACTGCTGGCCTGCTTCCAGGAGGCGGAGACAGCGTTGGCAGATCTGCTGGACCTTGAACTCCACCGCGAGGGCGCGGAGACGCCAGCCAATCTTGCGAGTTACGTGGTCGCGGTGCGCAACCAAATCTGTCACCAGCCCGCCAATTCGGCGGAGGAGGGCGATGATGCCGGTTAACTGGATTTTGGCAGACGCTTTGCGTCTGGGCGGTGTCGACACGGTTCGTATCCAGGCGGAGGATGCCGAGCGGCAGACGAAGACGGCGCGGGAGATCCTCCACGACCTGACGGATCAGCCCGGTATCATGCTGTGTGACGAAGTCGGCCTGGGCAAGACCTACGTGGCGTTGGCAACCGCCGCGTCCGTCATCGTGGAAACCAACGGCAAACAGGGGCCGGTCGTGATCATGGTCCCCAGCCGGCTGCGCCGGAAGTGGCAGCGGGAATGGCAGCAATTCAAGCGGCATTGCGTCGACGACTCTAAGTTGGCTAAGTTGGATTGGATCAGGGACACGTGTGCTCACACGCCGACGGAGTTCTTCAAGCTCTTGGACGACGACGAAGGGGACCGCAAGCACTTGGTCTTTGTCACCACAGGGTGCTTTTCGGGGACCATGCGCGATCCGTGGATCAAGCCGGCGATGATCCGGCTGGCGCGTCAGCACACCAAACTCTCGACTCAACAGAAGTCTCGGCTGTACCGCTGGGCCACTGCTTTGGTGCGTATGCTTTCGCAGCGGTCCTTGAACGAAGAACTCATTGGCCGGCTGTTGAATTGCGACATCCCGAAATGGAGAAAGATCCTCGTCGCTGAGGAACTTCTCAAAGAAGACGCGGACGAGCCAGTCCCAGAGAGCCTTCTCGAAGCTGAAGACAAAGGCAAGCTGAGCTGGAAGGCCATGACAGAAGTGCTTCGATCACTGCCGGGTTGGCGGCCGGGACGTGTCCAGGCCGCAACTCGCTCCAGGGTACAGTGCGAGTTCAACGCCGCCTGTCAGGAAGTCTACCGCGAGTGGCTTGACTGTACGTCCTGGCGATCGCCCCTGCTGGTCCTCGACGAAGCTCACCACGCCAAGAATGATTTCACCTACTTGGCGAAGCTGTTTCGACCAGCCAGCGAAAGTGTCGTGACCCTGTTGAGCGGGAAATTTCAGCGAATGCTGTTCCTGACCGCGACGCCGTTTCAATTGGAACACCAGGAGCTGATTCGGGTGCTGCGGAGCTTCCGGGCCATTCGCTGGAACACCGCAAAGTCTCCTTCTTATTCTCGGGATGACTTCGAGGCGACCATCAAGCGGCTGGAGGAAGCATTGGACGAGAATCGGCTGGCTGGCCGGCATCTGGATCGCCTGTGGGCCAAGATTCAGCCTGCCATGCTCGGCGACCAGGATGTGGAGAGCTGGTGGAGGCGTGTCGAGCACGCCCCGGCCGATGACTTGGAGAGGGAGCTTGTCGCGGCGGTGCATGGCTGCCGAGAGACCCGCGAGGCGGCAGAAAAGCTGCTGCGGCCCTGGGTGATCCGCCACAACCGGCCCGCGGCACTGCCAAGGCGGCAGGGCGGTGCGGACCAGCCGCGCCGTCACGCGATCGCGGGCCGAGGCATACTGCCGGGAAGCGAGGAAACGCCCGGACCCGACATCGGCTTGCCGATCTCAAAGGAATCCGCCCTGCCGTTCCTGCTCACGGCCCGCGCACAAGGCGAACTGGCGCACGTCTCTGGTGCGCGAGCGTTCTTCGCCGAAGGATTGGCGTCGTCATACGAAGCGTTTCACCACACCCGCGAGGCACGCGGCAAGGCCCGTGACATGAACGATCAGGGCCTGCCGATCAAGCAGGCCGATGCCCACGAAGAGGACTGGACAACGATCGTTCCCACGACGTGGTACGAAGACCAAGTCGCGTCCCTGATTCCATCCCGGGATTGCACGCGCCAACAGCGGCTGACGCATCCCAAGGTCTCGGCCACGGTACAACGGGTTCTTGACCTTTGGGAAGCCGGGGAGAAGGTCCTGGTCTTCTGCTTCTACCGCGAAACGTGCAAGGCGCTCTACGAGCACATCCACGAAGCGGTTCACTCCAGGACGTTGAGCATCGCCCGAGAAAAGCTGGGCGGCGAGTACGTCGAGGACGACGGCAAAGTCAAGGATTTTCTGGCACGTATCGCTCGCCGCTTTTCGGAAGCGGATCGACCGTTCTATCGGGAGATTCGGGACGCTCTGACAGACGCGCTGGCGAAGTATCGCTGCCTGGACCCGTACAAGAACGAGCTGATCAAGATCCTCGCCGCCTACATTCGGGCGCCGTCCTTCATCGCTCGCTACCTGCCGCTAGACGATCCAGCGGTTCAGCGAGCGTGGGAACGAGGCGAGGGACGACGCGAAGTGCTGGCACCAGCGATCGACTCGCTACGGCGGAGTATCGTGGAGCATCGAGACGGATCGAACCAGACGTACATGGATCGGGTACACCAGTTCCTCGAATTTGCTGCGGAACTGGCCGAACGTGTTCAGTTTGCCCAAAACGACACGAATGAGGAAGAGGACGAGGCGGCCTATCCGCTGGCCAGATGCTTGGAGGCGGTGTCGGACTACTCGCGTCTCCGCGATCCGGCCCAAATCGACATTGATGACGAAAGCGTTGCTGGCGAGGACGACCGCAGCTACCGGGTGGTGCCTTTGGCTCGCGTAGTTCACGGCGACACGGACTTGGAAACCCGCGAACGCCTGGCGCTGGCCTTCAATAGCCCGTTGTTCCCGGAGATCCTTGTCAGCAGCAGCGTGATGGGCGAAGGGATCGACCTGCATCGGTTTTGCCGGCACGTCATCCACCACGATGGATACTGGA
>CAIYOB010001213.1 GCA_903927685.1 uncultured Planctomycetaceae bacterium | reverse complement strand
GCGCCGCTGGCCGATTCGACGGTCAGCATCGGCGCGCCGGCGGGACCGAACGGTAAGCTGTACATTGCGGGAAACGTGCTAGCGCACTCGGGACTGGCGTTGTACAGCGGCACGTCGGCAGACGGCCGGGACATCGAACTGGACGTGACGGGCCGGCTGGAAACCGTGGCTTCGTCGATCGTGCTCCACCCGGGCGAAAACGGCGTCCTGCGCGGCGATGTGTTGGCCCGTGGGCTCGATTCGGATGTGGTGATCAGCTCGGCCAAGTCCTTGACGCTCAGCGGCAACATCGAGGCCCAGCGCGACATCCTGATCGACGCCGGCACGGTCACCACCGCCGACGAGGTCAGCCTGACGACGACCGGCACCAGCACCATGAAATCGCTGGGCGGCGGCGGGCGGATCGTGCTCCGGGGCCACAACGACGTGTCCTTGAACAGCCTGATCGGGCCCGGCAGCGTGGACCTGAGTTTGATCCGCTTGACCTCGTCGGCCGGCGAGTTGACGGTGGAGAAGGAGTCCGGGAACATCGCGACCGCGGCCCTGTTGGAGTTTCGGGGGCAGGACGTGGATATTGCCGGCGTCGTGACCAGCACCTCCGCCACCCCGGCCGCCGCCGACTTCGAGGTCACCGTCGACGTCAGCGGCACGGCCATCCTGCGCGGCGATTTCGACCTGGCCGGTTCGCTGAGTGTCAGCGCCGACACGATTCGGGCGTACGACACCGAAGTGGAAACGCTCGGGATCGGCCAGCGGTTGTCGCTGGACGCCGCAGGCGATATGGCTTTCGGGCGGCTGGTCGTGCCGGGCGGCGGAGCGGCGAGGTACATCGAGGGTGCGGTGGTGCGCGCCGACGCCGCGGTCGAGATTCAAGCCGGCGGCACGCTGACGGTAAGTTCCGGCTCGAAGATCATGACGTTGGCGGACGGCAGCCAGTTGGCGATCACGGCGGGCCAAGTGGCCATCGTGGGATCCTTGTTGGCCGGGGCCAGTCTGGACGCCGGCGGGGGGACGGTCTGGACGGGCAAGAATGCGGACCTTAACCTGACCACGACCGGCGCGGTCACGATCGGCGGCACGGGCGTGGACGCCGGGGGAGCCGACGTGGCGCGAGGCGGCACGCTGCAGGCGACCGGCGACGTGTCACTCGACGCCGGTGGCGATTGGATGATGAACCAGTTGAGCACCGTCCGGGCCGACGCCACGGGCGCGGGGGCTTGGACCGCGGCCGCGCCGGGCCTGGTGGTGATTACCGGCGATCAGGACTTGCAGTTGGCGGGACTGGTCGAAGCCTTGAACTCCGGCGCCAGCGTCACTGTTTCGACCGGCGGCCTGCTGGTGGTGGACGGGCTGGTGCGGGCCGCCACGTTGGTCTCGCTAACCGGCGGCGCGAACGCTGCGGGCGACGGACTGCTCGTGCAACCGCTGGTCCTGGATGGCGCCCAACGCGTTTCCGGCGGTGTGGTGACGACCGCGCCCGGCGGGACGATCACCGTGCAAGCGGCCGGAGACCTCACGGTGGCAGGCGTCCTGGGCGACCTGGAAGACCAGGGCAGCGGGACACTCGTGCCGCACGCGACCAGCATTACCGCCGGTTCGATCGGCGGTGCCGTGAGCGTGCTGGGCGACGTGCGGGCGCGGG
>CAIYOB010001212.1 GCA_903927685.1 uncultured Planctomycetaceae bacterium | reverse complement strand
GACCAAGCCGGGGCTGGCGACGGTTGGGCAGGGGGCACTCCGGCTGCGGACGACGAGAATCCGGCCCTACGTTTTTGGAGAGCCGGCAAGGCTGGGCGGGTGGGGGGGCGGAAATTTCGTTTGGGATGGGCTTACCTGCACTTTCCGAAGACAGCAAACCGGTTTGATCTTGGTAGAAATCATCAAAGCGCGCAAAAATGGTTCTCCCGTTCGGGTGTTTGCCGCACCGTTGTTGAACAGGAGAACCAAGGATGGTTCGGTATCAGCCGCCGAAGGAATGGCAGCAGTGGGTCGCTTGGCTCGCCGCCGGACTGCACGGTCGTAATCGGTGGCGGCTGTCCCTTGTCATCATGGGTATCGTCTTCGCCAGTGGCCGACGAACCGTCACCACGTGGCTCCGTGCCATCGGAGTGACCGATGACTTTAATGACTATTATTACTTCCTGCAGCCCCTGGGACGCAAGGCCAAGAAGTTGGCTCTCCGACTGCTGGCGCTGTTGCTGGTCCGGCTGAGCCGCGGCGACCGCGTGCTGTTCGCCGTGGATGATTCGCCCACCAAGCGGTACGGCCCCAAGGTTGAGGGGGCGGGAATTCATCACAATCCGACGCCCGGTCCAGCAGGCCAAAAGTTCTTGTACGGGCACATCTGGGTGACCTTCTCGCTGGTGTTGCGTCATCCCTTGTGGCACACGATCGGACTGCCCCTGCTGGGGCTGCTGTACGTACGTGCGAAAGACATCGCGAAGATCCCAAGGAAGCACCACTGGACATTCCAGACGAAATTGCAGCTGGCGGCCGAGCAGCTCTTGAAGTTCGCCGAACTGGCCCAGGCGGGAGGAAAGACGGTCTGGGCGGTAGCGGACGGAGCGTATGCCAAGTGGCCGTTCTTGAAGCCGCTGCGCACCGCGGGTGTCGTCGTCGTCAGCCGCTTGCGAAAGGACGCGCAGCTCTGGGACGTGCCGGTCCCGCAGAAGGAAAAACGTCGCGGCCGGAAACGCAAGTATGGGACCAAGCGGATTCACCTCAAACGCCGTGGCGTACATCCGTTGGGCTGGCAGACGATCGAGTGCTTCGTCTACGGTGAAATGGTGACGAAAACCTTCAAGACCTTCTTGGCCACCTATCGGCCGGCGCGGGGCCTGATTCGTGTCGTGATCGTCAAGGAAGAGCACGGCTGCGAGTACTTCTTCTGCACCGATCCCAACGCCACCCCACGCGAGATCGTGGAAGCGTTCGCGGACCGTTCGTCGATCGAGCAAGACTTCCACGACGTTAAGGAAGTCTGGGGCGCGGGCCAGCAGCAAGTCCGCAACCTGTGGACGAACATCGCGGTGTTCAATTTGAACTTGTGGGTGCATACGCTGCTGGAGTGCTGGGCGTGGAACAAGCCGGTCGAGGAAATCTGCGACCGGAAGGATTCTCCCTGGGATGACGCCCAACGGCGTCCAAGTCATGCGGATCGCCGCAAAGCCTTACGGCGTGAAACTCTACAGAACCAATATTCCTCGCTCTCCGGTTCACACCGTCAATCGTCGAAAATTCGCGCGCTCTTCGATCTGTTCCTGAAACTCGCCGCCTAGCACTTTCAGGTCTTCGGAAAGTGCAGGACTTGGGCCAGCACGCGGCATTTGGCGATGTACACGGCCCCTTCGGACAGACCGAGCGATTGAGCGGCTTCCCGCGTGCTCCGGCCCTCGACGCACGTCTGCCAGAACGCGGCCCAAGTCGTCCGCTCGAAGTTGTCGCGGACGCGCTCCGAGACAAATCGGAACACGCTCCGGCGATACTCTTCTTCCCACACCCGCTCGGCGTCCTCCGGCGACGGGACCTGTTCGAGTTGCTTGTGCACGTCCGTGTCGCCGCTGCCCGCCGCCTGGCGTCCGCGCTGCTGCCAGAATTCGTTCAACCGGTTCCGCACCACGGCCAT
>CAIYOB010001211.1 GCA_903927685.1 uncultured Planctomycetaceae bacterium | reverse complement strand
TGGGTGACAAGAACACGCCCGCCGTCGCCGCCCTGCGCGAGACGGTCATGGGCGTCTCGCTGTTCTCCCCGTTCCCATTCCACAGCGTCTATTCGGTCGAGGACCACAAAAAGCACCTCGATTGGATCGCCCACGTCAATCCGCGCGCGTTGCTATCCGCCAAGGTCTCGACGCCGGCCGACGTGGACATGGTGGCCGTGGGCATCTATTACGCCGGCGGCCACATTGTGCATTTGGACGGCAGCTACGGCGGGACCGGGGCCGCTCCGAACATCGCCAAGAAGAACATCGCCATGCCGATCGAGTACGCGGTCGGCCGGGTGCACCAGTTTCTGGTGGCCGAGGGGATTCGCGAACAGGTCACCGTGATCGCCAGCGGCGGGATCCGCACTCCGTGGGATCTCGCCAAGGCGATTGCCTTGGGCGCGGACGGGTGCGTGATCGGCACGGCCGAATTGGCCGCCTTGGGCTGCATCCGGTGTACGGCCTGCGAAAGCGGGCGCGGCTGTGCCCGGGGCATCGCGACCACGGACGACGAACTGTTGGAATTGGTGACGGTCGACTGGTGTACGCAGCGGCTGGTGAACCTGTATAGCGCGTGGCGCGAGGTCCTGGTCGATCTGCTGTACCGGCTGGGCCTGGACTCCGTAGCGGCGTTGCGGGGCCGGACGGATTTGCTGATGCATCTGGATTACGAACACGCGGATTGAACGAACCATGTCGTATGCGATGAAGCGAGTCGAAGCGATCCTGCGCGGCCGTGCGGAGTTGCGGCCAGCCGGACCGTGGTTCCCCCGCACGCTGGAAGCGGAGGGCGGCTGCGGCGTGACCGGGTTCGCCTGTACGCTGCCGGTCGGCGGCAAGCACATCTACGAGCCGTCGATCCAGATGCGCAACCGGGGCAACGGCAAAGGCGGCGGCATCGCGGCCTGCGGCTTGGTGCCGGACGAGCTGGGCGTGTCCCGCCGGGTGCTCGACGAGGACTACATCCTGCAAGTGGCGCTGCTCGATCCCCAGGCCCGCCAGGCGGTGGAAGACGAGTTCCTGACTCCGTTTTTCGACGTCGACCAAGGCGGCATGGTCCCCACGGTGGACGATTACCGCGACGTGCCGCTGCTGGAAGTCCGTCCCCCGGACGTGGCCCGTTACTTCGTCCGCGTCAAACCCAGCGTGCTGGCTCGCTTTGCCGAAGAAAAGGGGCTTGCCAAGGCGGATCTGTCCGAACGGGACATCGAAGACGAATTCGTCTATCAGAACTCGATCAAGCTGAACAGCCGGTTCTATGCTTCGCTGGGCGACAAGCAGGCTTTCGTCATGTCGCACGCGCGGAACATGGTGATCCTCAAGATCGTGGGGTTCGCCGAGGCCGCGGTGCAGTACTACCGCATGCCCGACGTGCGGGCCCACGTGTGGATCGCTCACCAGCGTTATCCGACCAAGGGTCGCGTCTGGCATCCCGGCGGTGCGCATCCGTTCATCGGACTCAACGAAGCCCTGGTCCACAACGGCGATTTCGCCAACTATCTGTCCGTGTCGGAGTACCTGGCCGGACGCAATATCTTCCCGCAGTTCCTGACCGATACCGAGGTCTCGGTCCTGCTGTTCGATCTCTGGAACCGGGTCTATCGCTATCCGATCGAGTACATTATCGAAGCCCTCGCGCCGACGACCGAACTGGACTTCGACCGGCTGCCCAGCGACAAGCAGCGGATCTACCGCCAGATCCAGGCGGCTCACATCCATGCCTCGCCGGACGGACCGTGGTTCTTCATCATCGCCCGCAGTCTGGCCGAGACCAAGGAGTTTCAACTCCTGGGCATTACCGACACCGCCATGCTCCGCCCGCAGGTGTTTGCGCTGCAGGAAGGCGAGGTGTCCATCGGGCTGATCTGCTCGGAAAAGCAGGCGATCGACGCTACCTTGGCCAGCCTGGCCAGCGAAGACCCGCGTTTCACGCCCGTGGCCGACATGTACTGGAACGCCCGCGGCGGCAGCTGCACCGACGGCGGCGCGTTTTTGTTGACGGTGTCGCCACAGAATGGACGCGCAGACGGACCCGTCGGGCCGGTCCGACCTGTCGGAGCCGTCGGAACGTATTCCAATAACGGCCACTACGCCCTCCGCATCACGAACAAATTCGGCGTTCCGGTCGCCACGGCGCCCATGCAAGTCCACTGCAACCTGGCCCGTCCGGCGGCCGTGCCAAGCAACACGGGCGAGCACGCGGCGGTGATCCAACGCTGTTTGACGGACAAGGATCCCGAGCCCTTCTGCTCGCACCTGGTCAAGCGGATGGCGGAGATGGACTACGATTGCCTGCGCTGGTATGTCGACCAGTGGGCGCGCCAGACCGCCGATCAGCTGCCGGCCTTGGGCATCCAGGGACTGACGCTGGCGATGGACCGGCGGTACCCGACGGCGGACAAGAAACGCAGTTCCGTGCTGACGATCCTCCGCAGCGGCCTGGAGCAGATCTTCCAGCGGCAACCGCTGTGCGACGACGAGCGGACCGGTACCCACGTGCGCATCACCTGGGAGTCTCGAGCGCGTTTGCGCGGTCCGCGGCCGCACGAGACCACGCTGCTGATCGACGCGCGCGGGTTCGCGCCCGAAGGCGAGACCTGCGACGCGGCCCTGGCCATCCAAGCTTACCAAATGGGCTGGCGGCGGCTGGTTCACTACAACACGCGGGGCACGCGGTTTCACGGCGTCGGGCTGGGGCCCGGCACGACGGGCCTGCGGATCGACTGTTACGACAACCCGGGCGACTATCTCGGTTCGGGCATCGACGGGCTGGAGATCCATGTCCACGGCAACGCCCAGGACCAGCTGTGCCAGATCAGCAAGCGCGGCAAGTTGGTGGTCTACGGGGACGTCGGCCAGACGTTCATGTACGGGGCCAAGGGCGGCGAGGTGTACGTGATGGGCAACGCCGCCGGCCGCCCGATGATCAACGCCGTCGGCTCGCCGCGGGTGGTGATCAACGGCACCGCGCTGGATTATCTGGCCGAGTCGTTCATGGCCGGCGACCCGCACAACGGCGGCGGATTCGCGATCGTTAACGGGTTGCACTACGACCACGAACGCGGCAGGTTCCTGCCCCTGGATCTGCCCTATCCGGGCGGCAATCTGTTGTCGCTGGCCTCGGGCGGTTCGATCTTCGTCCGCGATCCGCACCGGACGCTGGTCGACGAACAGCTCAATGGCGGCGCGTATCGCGCCCTGAGCGCGGCGGATTGGCGGCTCATTCTGCCGTATCTGCAGGAGAACGAACGGTTATTCGGCATCCGCATCGCGGAAGATCTGCTCACGGTGGACGGGATCCAGACTTCACCCACGGTCGTCTATCGCCGGGTAATGCCCCGCAAAGACGCCGAAGCGGAGGCGGAATTGGAAGGAATGGGGGAGTAGAACATGGCCGACGCGATGCAGTGGAATGACAGGGACTTGCTGGACGAGGTCCAGCAGCGCAGCGGCACGCCCGTCAGCGCGTGCTTCCAGTGCCACAAGTGCAGCACGGGCTGCCCGGTCGGCCCGGAGATGGATTACCTTCCCAGCCAGATCATGCGGTTGGTCCACCTCGGGGCGGAAAACGACGTACTCGGCTCGCAAGCGATCTGGCTGTGCGCGTCGTGTTCCGCCTGCACCACGCGCTGTCCCATGGAAATCGACATCGCCGGCGTCATGGACGCCCTGCGGATCATGGCCATCGACCGCCAGACGGCGCTGCCGGATGCGCACGGCA
>CAIYOB010001210.1 GCA_903927685.1 uncultured Planctomycetaceae bacterium | reverse complement strand
GGCGATCGGCGAGCGGCTCACGGTGAACGGTCGGCAAGCGGACCGGCTGCCCAACACCTTGAGTGTCAACTTTCCGGACGTGGCCGCCGCAGAGATGATCGCGCGGCTGCCTGAGCTGTGCGTGTCCATCGGTTCGGCCTGCCACAGCGGAATGGCAGGCATCTCGCCGACGCTGGCAGCCATGGGGCTGGATCCGGACGAAGCGCGCGGCACGCTGCGGGTGAGCGTGGGCTGGTATACTTCGGAAGAGGAGATCGACCGGGCGGCCAGCCTGTTGCTGGGGGCCTGGGAGAGCTTGGCATCGCGATGAGGAGCCCGGAAGATGCGGAGCGCACGTCGGCTGACCGTCGGTTCTCTCTGTCTGGCGCTCGCGCTGAGCGCCGCCACGACCGCGGGGTGGGCGGCCGAGGACGAGCCCTTTGATTACTTCCGGAATTCCTGGAATGTGATCGGGTTGAAGGACTACGCTCAGGGAACCCGCGTCACGCCGGACAACCGGCTGTTGCTGGCCGCGGGGCGTGAGGGCCAGATCCGTTTCGGCCGCAGCCTGCAGCCGCTGGGCCGCACGCAGATCAAGACGCTGCTGGAGGGCTGGCTGCCCGTCATATTGTTGACGGCCCGCGACGGCCAGGTCCGCTACGATTTCCGCTTGTGGGCGACCCCGCTGCCGACGGTCTCGGATTGGCGTAGGGCCTTCGACGGCCCGGTGCAGACCGAGGACTATCTGAACTGGATCGAGGCCCGCGTGACCAACGAAGGCCCGGAGCCAGCGCCGGCCGGCTGGGATTTCCAGGTTGGCGGACCGAGCGGCTGGGAGCGAATCGAACATTTCTCGTTCGACCTGCCGCCTGGCCAGGTGGAACAGCGAGTCGTCCGCGTGCCGTTTGAACCGCAGCCGGCGTTGGGCTCGCCCGCGGAGCTCGCTGCCGCCGCTCCGGACGTGTGGCTGCAGCGGACGGTGGACTACTGGCGTGGGCTGGTCCAAGGCGGCGCCCGGATCGAAGTCCCCTGCCGCAAGGCGACCGAGGCGTTGCTGGCCGCCCATGTCTGTCAGTTGATCGCCAACGACCACGGGGAACTGCACGGCGGCGAAGGTTTCTACGACGAGTTCTACATCCGCGACGGCGGGTACCAATTGATGGAACTCGAGGAAGCCGGCTTGACGGACGCGGCTGCCAAGGCGGTCGAGTGCTACTTGCAGAAGCAGCTTCCGGACGGCCGTTTCGAGTCCCAGGAAAGACAGTTCGACGCCAATGGGCAGGCGTTGTGGGTGCTGTGGCAGTACGCCCGAATCACGGACGACCGGCCGTGGCTCGAACGCGTCTATCCGCAACTGGTCCGCGCGGCCGAGTGGATCGCCCGGGCCCGCCGCGAGGCCCCGGTGGACTCGGCGTTTGCCGGGCTGCTGCCCGCGGCGCCCGCCGACGGCGAGTTCCTCTGGGATGGCAAGCATCACATCGTGGGTTACGACTTGTGGAACCTGCGGGGCCTGCTGTGCGTGGCGGATGCCGCCGACCAGTTGGGCCGAAGCGACGAGGCGGGCCGCTGGCGGGACGAGGCGGCCCAGTACCGCGCGGCGATTGACGCGGCGTGCGCCCGCAGCAAGACGCCGCATTTCCCGCCCAGTTGGGAACTGGCCGGAACGCATTGGGGCAACACGGAAACACTGTGGCCCACGCCGATCTTCGCGGCCGACGATCCCCGGGTCGCGGCGACGATCGAGCACGCCCGCCACGTCCACGGCGGCGGGTTCATCGAGGGAACGATCCAATGGCTGGGCGGCAGCCCGGCGATTCATCCTTACATGTCCGCCTACACGACGCTGGCGTCGTTGCGCCGCGGCGAGCACGAGGCGGTGGTCCAGGATTTCTTCTGGTACCTGATGCATTCGACCGCGGCGCATGCGTTTCCGGAAGGCATCTTCCAGGCCCGGCGGTTTGCCTGGAGCCACACGATCCCGCACGTAACCGGTGCGTCCAACTACGCCTTGCTGCTGCGGCACATGCTGATCGATGAACGGGGAGACGAACTGCACCTGCTGGCCGCCGTTCCCGACGGCTGGCTCGCCGCGGGCCAATCGATCAAGATCCACCGTGCGCCGACGCATTTTGGCGAACTCGACTTGACCGTCACGGGCAGCGAAGCTGGGTTGGCGGTCGAATTCCGGCCGCCGGCGCGCCAAGCCCCGAAGCGGACCGTCTTGTATGTGCCGAAGTCGCGGCCCCTGGTGGGAACGCTGCCCGGCGTCGAACTGGTGGTCCGCGACGACCAGGAGAAACGCTGGGATTTTGCGGCGGTCGTGGACTTGTATCGGCAGACCGCCGGACCGGCGGCCAAGGCCATTCCCGGGCTGGTCCCGCTGCCGCTCGCCGACGCCGTCAACGCGGCCCGCTGCACGTACCTGGATCTGGGCCCGGTCGCCAACACCGATCCGTTTACCGGGCCGTTCGGCGTGCCCAAGCCGGGCAAATTCCTGTTCACGGGGCTGGGTACGGGCGAGCAGATCGCGGCCGGCGTGCCGTTTCGGATCCTCGATCCGGCGCAGAATCAGGGCCGCGGTCTGGTGGTCCTGCATTCGCCGCGCGGTCCCGCCAACATCGCCTGGCCCACCGAGGTCCGCATCCCGGTGCGGGCGGTTGGCAAGCGGATGTTCTTTCTGGGCAACGTGCACGGCTGGTCCTCTCAGGATCCCGGCACGGGGCCGTGGGGCGCCGTCGCGGAATACGAACTGGTCTATGCCGACGGCCAGCGGCAGACGGTTCCGCTGATCACCGGCCGGACGATCGACGAGTGGACGGGCGGCCCGGAGGCGGACGAGGCGCCTGTGGGACTGCGCGGCAGCCCCTGGCATTTGAATATCTTGGGTGTGACGTTGCGGGACGTGGCTGTCCAGGAGGTGATCTTCCGGGACCTGGGGACTCCGGCCGCGCCGCTGCTGGCCGCCGTCACGCTGGAAGGGAAGTGATGCTGATGGCCCTGCGGATTCTCGCCTTGGAGACCTCCACGCTGGACGCCTCGGTGGCCGCGTTGGACGGCGACCGGCTGCTCGGCCAGACCGTCCTGGACCGGACTCGGCGGACCGCGCAGAGTTTCGCCCCGGCCATCGAGCACCAGTTGCGCAGCGTGGGCTGGAGTCCCCGGGACGTCCAGCTGGTGGCGGTAGCGGTGGGGCCGGGCTCGTTCACCGGCCTCCGCGTCGGTGTGACGGCGGCGAAGACCTTGGCGTATGCGGTGGGCGCCGAGGTGTTCGGCTTGAACACGTTGCGGGTCATCGCCCAGCAGGCGGCCGTGGAATTGCCGCGCGTCTGCGCCGTGCTGGATGCCCAGCGGCAGCAGTTGTTCGTCGGCGAATTCCACCGCGCGGGCGAACAACTGGTGGAGACCAACCCGACGCGGATCGAGGACAATGCCGCTTGGCTGAGCCGCTTGACGCCCGGTCTGGCGGTCACCGGACCGGGACTCGCGGCATTGGGCGACAGGCTGCCGACGGGAATCATCGTCGCCGACGCCGCCTGTTGGACGCCCCGGGCGGCGACGGTGGGCGTGGCGGCCTGGCAGGAATATCGGTCTGGGGTGCGGCAGGATTTGTGGACGCTGAACCCGGCCTACTATCGCAGCAGTGCGGCCGAGGAGAAGAAACTGGCGGCGACAGGGAGTCAGCCATGATTGTCGGAGTGCCCAAAGAGATCAAACGCGACGAGTACCGAGTGGCGCTGCTGCCGGTGGGAGTCGAGGAACTGGTGCGCGCGGGCCATATCGTGGTGGTCGAAGCCGGGGCGGGAGTCGGCTCCGGCATCTCGGACGACGAATACCAGCAGCAGGGAGCCCAACTTGTGGCGGGCCCGGACGATGTGTATGCGCGCGCGGACATGGTCATCAAGGTCAAGGAACCGCAAGCCGTGGAATGGCCCCGGATTCGGCCCGGGCAGGTGATCTTCACCTACTTCCATTTCGCTGCCAGCCGGGAGCTGACCGCCGCGATGGTCGCCAGCGGGGCCAGTTGCGTGGCCTACGAGACGCTGCGGGACGAGCACGGCCGCTTGCCGCTGTTGACGCCGATGAGCGAAGTTGCCGGGCGGATGAGCATTCAGGAAGGGGCCAAGTACCTCGAGCGGCCGCAATCGGGCCGCGGCATCCTGCTGGCCGGAGTCCCCGGCGTGCCCCCCGCGCACATTCTGATTCTGGGCGGAGGCGTGGTCGGCGCCAATGCCGCCAAGATCGCCGCCGGATTCCGCGCCGACGTCGCCGTCCTGGATGTGAACATCGATCGGTTGCGGTACCTGGAAGACGTCATGCCGCCCAATGTCAATTGCCTGTACAGCGACCGCCACACGATCCGCCACCAGTTGCGACTGGCGGACCTGGTGATCGGCGCGGTCCTGATTCCCGGCGCGAAAGCCCCGGTCCTGGTGCGGCGCGACGATCTGAAACGCATGAAGCCCGGCAGCGTGATCATCGACGTCGCCGTCGACCAGGGCGGCTGTATCGAGACCAGCCGGCCGACCACGCACAGCGATCCCACCTTCATCGTCGACGACGTCGTGCACTATTGCGTCGCCAATATGCCCGGGGCCGTCGGCCGCACCAGCACGTTTGCCCTGTGCAACGCGACCCTCCCGTGGGCATTGGAAATCGCGGCGCGCGGACTGAAACGCGCCGCCGCCGAGTTGCCCCCCGTCGCGTCGGCCGTGAACATTCATGGGGGCCAAGTCACCAATCGCGCGGTCGCGGAAGCCTTCGGGCTGACGTACCAGCCGCTGGCTGGCAACGAACCGTAACCGCCCGCACGGTCAGCGCCAAGACCTACCTCCAATCTGGAAAGGAACGCCGTGATGACTGAATCGAATCCCCGCGTGGGCATCTTGATGGGCAGCGACAGCGATTGGCCCAAGATCCGTCCGGCTGCGGATGCGTTGGCCGAATTCGGCGTCGCGTTTGAGGTCCGCGTGATGAGCGCTCATCGGACGCCGCACGTGGTCGCAGACTACGCCACCAACGCCCGCCAGCGGGGCCTGCAAGCGATCATTGCCGCTGCGGGCGGAGCGGCCCATCTGGCCGGCGTCGTCGCCGCGCATACGACATTGCCCGTCATCGGCCTGCCGGTGCCCACGCCCGATCTGGGCGGGCTGGACTCGCTGCTGTCGACCGTCCAGATGCCCGGCGACGTCCCCGTCGCCAGCATGGCGGTCGGAATGGGCGGACCGCGCAACGCGGGCTTGTTCGCCGTCCAGATCCTGGCGACGGCCGACGAGGGGTTGCAGCGGAGACTGGCCGAATTCAAACAGTCGCTGGCGGCCAAAATCGCGGCCAAGGACGCCGAACTGCAACAACGCCTGGCAGCGTCGTAAGAGGGAACTACACTATGTCTGTGAATCGGCCGCCGGGGTCGCCGGAGACCTTGCGTTGGGTGGGCGACGCCTGCGGGCATCTGGTGCTGCTCGACCAGACGCGGCTTCCCACGGAAGTCGTCGAGCTGGAGTGTCGCGACGTCGAGGCCGTCTGGCAGGCGATTCGCACGCTGCAGATTCGTGGGGCGCCGGCCATCGGGCTGGCGGCGGCGTACGGCGTCTGCCTGGGCCTGCAATCCGCCCGTGACGGCAGCTTGGCGGCGTTTCGGGAGCGTCTGGAAGCGGTGACGGAATACCTGGCCGGCAGCCGGCCGACGGCGGTCAATTTGTTCTGGGCGCTGGGCCGGATGAAACAGGTTGTGGAGCGGGACCGCGGAGCCAACTCGGCGGCCGTGCTGCTCGAGGCGTTGCTGGACGAGGCCCGAGCGATGCACGAGCAGGACCGGGCGACCTGTCACGCCATCGGGCGGCATGGCGCGGATCTGTTGCCCGACCCTGCCGGCGTCCTGACCCATTGCAACGCCGGCGGACTGGCGGCTTCCGAATACGGCACGGCGCTGGCGGTCTTGTTCACCGCGCAGGACCAGGGCAAGCGGTTGCACGTGTTCGTGGACGAGACCCGGCCGCTGCTGCAAGGAGCACGGCTGACGGCTTGGGAACTGGTCCAGCGGCGGATCCCGGCGACCTTGATCTGCGATTCGATGGCTGCCCAGGTGATGCGCGAAGGCCGGGTCCAGGCCGTGCTGGCGGGCGCCGACCGCATCGCGGCCAATGGGGACACGGCGAACAAGATCGGCACCTACTCGGTGGCGGTCCTGGCCCGTGCGCACCAGATCCCGTTCTACATCGCCAGCCCCTGCAACACCTTTGACCTGTCGCTGGCCAGCGGCGCGGGGATTCCGATCGAACAGCGCGCGGCGGAAGAGATTACGTGCGGGCTGGGTCGCCAGGTGGCCCCGGCGGGCATCGGCGTCTACAACCCGGCCTTTGATGTCACGCCTGCCGAGTACATTACCGCCATCATTACGGAGCGCGGACTGGTGACACCGGTGACGCGGGAGGGAATCCGGCGCCTGGTGGGAGAGTCACCGCGGTAGGGCCGGGCCCACCGGCCGAGACCGGGAGTTCAGAGCCGCAGGTCGCCGGACAGCTTCCGCTGCAGGGCATCCGCCTGGGCCGTCAGCGGCACCGCCTGCGGCTCCTGCGATGACTGGGCCCGCGCCGCTTGCAGGGTGAGTCGGGCGTTGGCGGCGTCGCCTGCCAGCCATTGGGTCTCGGCCAATTGCACCAGCAATTCCGTGCTGGCGGGCCCTTGCCGGGCGGCGGTGGCGAGCATTTCGACGGCGGCGTCGTAGCGGCCGAGATCTTTGAGCGCCAGGCCTTGCAGCGCGACGACCTGTTGGGGCGTCTCGCCGCTCGGGTAGCCGTCCGCCAGGGCCCGCAGCGTGGCCAGGGCTCGGGCGGGTCGTTTCTGGCGGCTGTAGATTTCCGCCGTCGCCAATTGGACTCGGGGAAAATGCGCCTGCTGGCTCTGAGCCCGATGATAGCTGGCCAGGGCATCCTCGTCCCGCCCCATCGCCCGCAGCACGTCGCCGCGCAGGGCCCAAGCGGGTGCCAGCTGGCGGTTCGCCTGGAGCGCGAATTCGGCCTGCAGCGCCGCCCGCTGCAGGTCGCCGCCGGCCAGGTACATGTCGCCGAGCCGGACGCTCAATTCGGCGTTCCCGCCCGACAACCGCACCGCCTCTTCCATGTGCGCCACGGCTTGCTGTTGGGAGCCCAATTGCCACAACGTCTCCGCATAGTGGCAGCGGATCCGTTCGTCCAGCGGACACATCTCGCAGGCGCGGCTGAGGAACACCTCGGCTTCGCGCCATTGGCCCTGCTGCGAAGCGTTCATGCCCCGCAGGGACAATTGCCGGGCGGAGACCACGTTCTGGTCCGTCTTGTGCTTGGCCAGCGTGGCGCAGCCCCCGGAGGCAAACAGCACGAGCACGGCGGCGAGTGCCCCCAGAGGGCAGACCGGCCGGCTCGGGCAGCCCGTCTTCCCTGGTTTGACACGATGGCGAGGAGCGTTGAGGGCGCGAGGCATCACACGTTCTTCATCGGCGCTTGCCGAGCTGGTTCCACAGGAGGAAAACGCCAAATCCGGGCCGACGAGGCGGCGAAGGGTACCAAACTTGTGGCTCGGTGGCAAGCACGGATTGCCCGCTGCCGGGGCCGCTCGCTAGGATGGGAGACCGGCAGCAGAAAGGAACGCCCAGCATGTACGCAACCTACGAGAAGTTCGGGATCCGCGTCCTGTATCCCGAGAATTGGAGCGTCCAAGACGAGCAACTGGACGCCTGGCCCCGCAGCGTCTCGATCCAGAGTCCGCAAGGAGCGTACTGGGAACTGCAGGTGTACCCCTCGCGGATCAGCCCGGCACGGCTGACCAAGCAGGCGCTGTCCGCCATGGAACAGATCTACGGGGATCTCGAGGCGGAACCGGTGTCCGAGGAGTTGGGGGACGTAACCGCCACCGGCTATGACCTGAGCTTTTTCTGCCTCGATTTCCTGGTCAGCTGCCGCATCCGCAGCTTCTACTCAGGCTCAAGGACTTGTATCCTGACCTGCCAGGCGGAAAGCCGGGAATTCGATCGGCAAGAGCTGGTGTTCAGCGCGATGACCAAGAGCCTGCTCGACGCAGCCTGAACAAGAGTTAATGCCGCTGCATCGCTCCAGCAGGTCGGGGAACATCGAGCCACTGGTTCACGCGCCGCATCAGCGCCCACTGGGGATCGCTTCGCGCGGGACCGGACTCCGAGTCGCAGGCGACCAGCGTCCCCCGGCAATGGCGGCATTGAATTGTCTTGCCCAAGTATTCGACGCAGACCCGCAGTCGTCGGCCGCACGTCGGACACCGCTGAATGAAGAAGATCGCGGAAGACATGGCCCTACCTCCTGCTGCCACGGCAGAATTGCATACCATCCTACAGACGAGTTCTTTGAGTTTACCGCAGAACGCGTCGATTGCAATGGTTGCTAGCAGGCAAACTGGCAGGCGGACTTCCGGATGTTTTCGTGCTTTGACAGACCGCCGGGGCGCGGACGCCGCGGCTGCGGATCTAGCGGGTCCACTCCGCAGCCTGGATGACCACCGGTGCTACGGGTGTCTTGGGGAACGGGCCCCGGTCAGCGACTTCGACGCCCGCAATTCGGTCCACCACGTCCATACCCTCGACGACTTCGCCGAACACGCAGTATCCGGCGGTGGCGGTCTCGTCGCCGCTGCGGTCCAAGCTGGGATTGTCGACTAAGTTGATAAAGAATTGCGATGTCGCGCTGTCGGCGTGGTCCGGATTACGCGCCATGGCGACGGCGCCGCGTTTGTTTTTCAGTCCGTTGCCCGCTTCGTTCCTGACATACGCTCGCGTCTCCTTGGGCTCCAGTTCCGCCGTGTAACCGCCGGCCGCGACCATGAACCCCTGGTCCACGTAGTGAAATACGGTCCCTTGGTAAAAGCCGCGCTCGACGTAGTTCGAGAGGAAATTGTCGACAGTCAGTGGGGCTTTCTCGGCATTCAATCTCAGGCGGATATCCCCCAGCGAAGTCTTGAGGAGGACTTCCGGAGCAGGTGCAGCCTGCGGCGACTGTGCCGGCGTGTTGTTCGAGGCGACGCCCGCCCGCACCTGAACCGGTTCGGCGACTGTGGCCTTGGCCGGCGATCCGCTGGCCGAAGCGTCCGGCGAATCGCTGCTGATGCTGGCGGCTGGCGGGGGCGACCCGCCGGAACCACATCCGCTGACGACGGGCAGAAGCAGGGCCACTGCGAAGGCGAGTTGGGGGGATGAGATCCGAGACAGCATCTTCAAGCCTCCTTGCTGGAACTGGCGCGCCGGTGCACAGCGCCGCGCCGTTGATCCTTCCGTGCGCCGCACCGGAGATCGGGGGACGTGCTCCGCTGCCGCCTACTCATCATCTCCGCCATTGCATTTTTCCGCAACATCGCTTTTGTACAGCAGTTGTTGTTCAGCGGGCTCCGTGACGTGCGTTCGCTTGCCGCCTCACCCCGCGGTCACGGCAAACTCCATTGCGCAGGTTGCCTGGGCGGCAAGAACGACTTATGTCATCTGAAATCGCCATGTTTACCAACGACCCCAAATCCTCTAGACTTCTTGTATGGTCGAGCTTCGGCGTCATAGGAGGCTCGCCTGACAAGATTCTCGTTGCGAGGAGAAAAGCCATGTGCTCGCGTGGTGGTTGGGGTCGGATGTTTGTGTTTTCGTTCGTCGCGACCTGGGGGCTTTCCGCCGTGTTGTCGGCTCAGACCAAGACGGCTCCGGGCGAGGTGGACCAATCGGGAACGGTTGCATCCGAAGCGAAACAGGCCGTCGGGGACAGCGAGAGCTTCAAGGACTCACTTGTCCGGAAACTGAAGGAAGCTCTGGATGCCGCCGACGACATCGGCCGCGAGGATCGGGACACGGCCAATCAGGTCCTGCGGGACGCCGATGCGGCGTTGACTCGCATTCGCGAGGAGAACCGTCGTGCGTTGGAGCGGGCAAATCGTCAGGTTCGGATCCTGGACTGCCACTGTCCCAACATCGTCCTGTTTCTGTTGAACGGTGTCGGCTATGGCGAACTGGGGTCATACGGCCAAGCATTGATCAAGACGCCGATTGCGGACTTGCTGGCCTGTGAAGGCATTCGCTGTACACAGTTCTATGCGGGCAGTCCCGAGAGTATCGCTTCGCGGGGGACGTTGTACAGCGGCAAGTCGGCGGCGCGGGGCGAGCTGGCCGGCGAGGACTGGATCACCGTCCGCGAGCGGGACGTGACGCTCGCCGAAACGCTGTACCAAGGCGGGTATGAAACGGGCCTGTTTGGAGTCTGGGGGGGTGGGCCCGTCGAACGGGCAGGCCATCCCAACCGCCAGGGGTTCAAGACTTTTTTCGGTTACCTGGATGATCAGAGTGCGTTGGACTACTATCCGCCGACGCTGTGGCGCAACCGCGAACAAGTGGCGTTGTCCGGCAATCAGGGCGACACCAAGACGCAATATGCTCCCGACTTGATTGTCGACGCGGCTCAGCGGTTCATCGATGCGGAGTGCAAGCGGCCATTCTTGTTGACGGTCGCTCTTCCGATGACGACCACCGGCGGCGGCCAGGAGGTGCCGGACTTGAATCCCTACGCGGATCAGGACTGGTCCGCAGCGGAAAAAACCCGCGCGGCGATGATTACCCGTGTGGACCGCTACCTGGGGCAGATCTTGCAGAGGCTCCAGGAGCGACGCGTCTTGCACCGGACGCTGGTCATCATCACCAGTGATGGGGGCCCGCCGGATGCGGTGGCAGGAGCGGGAGACCGCTTCCGGCCGACCGGCCCGCTGCGCGGCCGGCACGGCGAGTTGTACGAAGGCGGCATTCGCGTGCCGCTGATCGTGTACTGGCCGGGGGCGACGTGGACGCCCGGCGACAACGATCTGGCCTTTGGGATGTGGGATTTGTTCCCGACCCTCTGCGACCTGACCAGCACCTTGCGTCGTCCCAAGACGCTCGACGGCGTCTCAGTGGCCCGGCGACTGTTGGAGGCGCGGGCAAGCAACGCACCGCCCGGTTCACCGTTGTTCTGGGAGCAGCACCGTGGCGGCGCGGGACAAGCGGCGCGGGTGGACGACTGGAAGGGGGTCCGATCCGGAGCCGGCGCCCCGTGGGAGCTGTACGATCTGAAGGCGGATCCTGCGGAGTCGGCCGACGTTGCCGCTCAGCATCCCGACGCCGTACAGCGCATTGAGGAGCTGGTTAAGCTGCTGCGGCCGTAGGCACTCGGACCGCCTGGCTCCTCCCTCGCAGACTCACATACTCGCGGTCACGGCGCCAGCGTGGCGAGCGGACCGATGGGCATCGGCGCTGCCTGGGTAGATGCCGCCGGTGGCTCGCCGCCGGCCGAAAAAGCGGCACCCAGGTTCGGGGACCAAGTGGGCGTTTGCCAAGGATTGGGAACCGAGGCCGCCGGGGCCGAGGACAGGAACAGGGCCGGCGCGGCGGTCGCCGGACCGAGAGCGCCCGCGGGAGCCGATTCGGCGACGGCTTGCACAACCGGTGACGCTTGGGACCCGGGCGGCGACGGAGCCTCGGACGCGAACCCTGGACTGGACATCCGCGGAGGCTCATGCAGGGTCGCACGTCGCCAACGGCCGGGCTGCGCAGCGGGCCGGGCCTCAGCGTCCGCCAGTTGCGGTGCGCGGGGGATATCCCGGGAAACCCGAATCGTCGGCTGGGCGACCGGAGCGGTGGCGACCGGGTCAGGATCCGACCGGCGGTGGATTTCCGCCGGGGCCGTCACGTCACCCTGCGCCGGGAAACGGAAGACTCTGGCCAGCACGCGTTGAGCTCCCGCTTCGACAGCCAAGTGAGTTCCTCGGTACATTGCGGCGGGAACGGATTCGCGGGGCAGAGCGGCGGATTCCGTGCCGGCGAGCATCCCGGCTTGTCCGGCTGTTCGCGGCGACCGAACCGCAGGCCCCTGCGTGCTCGCGGTATCTGACTGCGGGTTCGACGCGGCCTGCCTGACACCGCCGTCGAAGGCCGCGGAACGCGTGGCGTTTGAAGTCCGCGCTGTCCCCCGCCGACGCTCGATAACCGACTCGAAGAAATCGGCGGTCTTTCCCTCCCGGGCCAGTTCGGGAAGAGTCTTGATCTCGGAGGCTGCGCCGCTGGACTCCCCTCCAGCCGAGCCCGCTGGCGAGGACTGTCGGGTCAATTGAACCAGGGCCTCGGCGGCCGGTTTCAGTTCGCTATCTAACTCCAAGGCGCGGTGATAGGAAGCCTTGGCGGCGGCCGTGTCCCCAGCCTGTGTCTGCGCGTACGCCAGGTTGGCTTGGGCCGCAGCTTCGTCTTGTCCTGCCCGCCGGAATTCCGCCAGGCTTTCGTCGTAACGGCGCGTCTCGCCCAACAGCAGGCCCAAGTTGTTGCGGGCGGCCTGGTTCCGCGAGTCGGCGGCGAGCGCTTGACGGTAGGCCGCTTCGGCCTCCTGCTGCCGCCCCATGGCAAACAGATTGAAGCCGATGTCGTTCAGCAACTCGGCCGACGGCGGTCCCGCTTGAGCGGCCTGCTGAAAATACTCCGCGGCTTTTTCGTGCTCGCTGGCCTTGGCGGCCAGCACTCCCAGCCGGTGTAGCGCAAGTTGGTGCTGCGGCTGTTTGGTCAAGACGGCTTGGTAGATCCGCTCGGCCGTTGACGTGTCGCCTTGACGTTCGCTCAGCCGCGCGAAGCTCACTTGGGCATCCAGATTCTGGGGGGCTGTCACCGCCTTGCCCGGCAGCAGGCTCGTGATCCCGGGCATGCTGGCGCAGCCCGCCGTGGCGGTTGCAGCCAGCATCAAGCACAGCGAAGACCACCGTCTGTTGCACCGCATCAGAGCACTCCTCCCGTTGCATAATGGGGGGTCGCGGATCCTCGCCGTTACGTCCGCTCATCACCGGCGGATCACGGCCCTTAGAACCAGCCGCCGCCGAAGCCGCCGCCCATGCCACCACCCATGCCACCCATGCCACCGCCCATGCCACCGCCCCAGCCGGACATACCGCTGGCGTAGGCGGCTTGGGCCTCGGTGCCGGTCAGCGGCTGGGCGAACGCTGGAGCCACGACAACGCGTGTGTCCGCATCAGCGATTCCCATCCGTGTCAACGCCCGCACAACCACTTCGCGGCGTTTCAGATCCAGATCGGCGTTGTAATGCACCGGATAGTTGTACTTCGTGTCGGCCTTGGCACTGGTCTGACTGCGCTCCACGACGACCGGGTAGGGCGCCCCGTTGCGCATGTTCTCGGCGATCCGCCGAAGATGATCTTGGCCGTACTCATTCAACCGTGTGCCTTCCACCGTGCCGTCTTCGCGGGTCTTGTTCAGCTGGAATTCGTGCTGGTAGACCACGAACTTGGAGGCTTCCGCGTTCTCCTCCTGCATCAGGTTGATTTGATCCACCTGGGTGCCCAGCATGGCAGGTGGTGGCGGCGGCTGGTAGAAGAGCGCCGGCGTCGAGCAACCGGCCGCCGCTAACATCGCCGACAGCGAGCAGAGGCAGGTCGCGTATTTGACTGGTGATCGAAACATCGGTCTATTCCTTGCATCACACGGGCCGCGAGACTTTCCAATGAGGTTCACGTAACATGCCTCCCGCAGGGATCACTCCGAATAGCCTTGCGGGCCGCACATGTAGTAGCGAGGCTGCTGATAGTACAGGCCCGCCATGCCGTGCTTGGCATGGATCGCCTGGTAGCCGGCCTCCCGCAACCGGTCCCGGTAGGCCGGCCAAACCGTGCTGCGGTGTTGAACGTCCGGGTGTCCTTCAATCTGTTGCAAACAGTAGAAGGCTTTGTCCGTCGGCTCCGTCACTTCCATACCCGGCAGGAGCAACGGAACCTGCTTCGCTTCCAGGGGATGGACCAGTTCCGGGCTGACCAAGACCACCAACTCGGTCTCCTCGCGGCGGACGCTCTCGTTCGTGAACGGAGCGCCCAGCCAAGGAATGTCGCCCAGGAAGGGTATACGTCCCTTGGAACCGCCCTGCTGGTCCTGGATCAAGCCGGCGATCGCCAGCCACTGGCCTTCACGCAGGTCCACTGTCGTCGCCACCGCCCGGCTGTTCAGTCCTGGAATCCCGTCCACAGCAATGGCCTCGTTGAGGGTGCTGAAGGAGGGCATCACGTGCATGCGGATGCGGTCCTTGTCCAGCACGGTCGGCGTAAACGTCAGCATCGTGCCAAACCCGCGGAACGAGGTCGTGGCCGCTCCGATGCCGCCGATGCCGACCGCCGTGGGAACGGCGAACTCGCCACCGGACAGGAAGGTCGCGGACCGTCCGCTGATCGTGACCAGCGTCGGCTCGGCCAGGATCTTGCCATAGCCGTTGGAGCTGTAGGCTTTCAGGAACAATTCCAGGTCGATCGAGTCATTGAGGATCGCGGACAGATTGCCGGCTCCTCCCATGATGCTGGTGACTTTCCAGTCATCACCGCCGACCGAGAAGCTCATTCCCAACTCCCGGAGGGCGGTCCGCGTCAACTCCGCGATGCGGACCTTGAGCATGACCTGATGTTCGCCGGGAACGTCGAGCAAGTTGATCACGTTGGCGATGGGCAAGTCCGGTGCGTCGGGCAGCGTAGCCACCGGGCCGTCCCCGACGCCGCCCATGCCGCCGCCCCAGCCGCCGCCCCAGCCGCCGCCCCAGTTGTCACCGCCAGCGCGGATGATGGACAGGATCCGGGCCGCTTCCTCTGCGTCCCGGGCCTGGCCGCGGATAATCAGCTTGTCGGCAATGGGAATCAATTGGATTTGGCTATTGGGGAACAGCTCGTTCAGCCGGTCCTCCAACTCGCCATACTCCAACTCCGCCCGCCGCTGCGTCTCCTGGTCCGTCCCGACGCTGACGTAGTACCGCAGCACCTGTTCTTGGCCCGTCTCGTCGGTGAACCACATCGTCAACGCGGTCTCGCCGCTGCGTTTGCCAAAGAACTCGAATTCCTGCGGTCCATACTGCGTCACGTCCATGATGGCCGGATCCGCGATCGAAATCCGCGTGACTTTCTGCTTGGTCCGAACCAGCAGCGAACGGATCGGGTCGAGCCGGAATCGCAGGTCCGGCTCGATGACCTCGTCGATCAGTACGCCCTCCAGATCTTGGTCTGTGATGCCGGCCGAGTTCGGCGGCGTCACCAATTGGTCCGCCGTCGGCATGGGCAGCTGCTCCGGCGGCTGTCCCTGCGCCGGCAACGCAGCAAACCACAAGAACATGCTGGCCGTGACGAGCACCGACGAACCCCACTTCGGTGCTGAAGCGCATGGATTGCGCATGGCCTCCCCCTTTTTCGCTGAAAAGAAACAGGACTGCTGAAGGAAATGGTCTGCGGACACCACTAGCGTGTCACGCGAATGTTTTTCGGATGGGAGGCCCGTCTGAATTTAGGCAAAGTTTGACCTTTCTATGCCTTGCAGCGGTGATAGCGGTCATGCCGCCTGGAGCGAGCATTCTTGCCGCAACGATAATTCCGCCTTTTCTTGCGGACGCCGGCCGGTCGCGGCCGAAAGATAGGGAATAAATCGTTCGGCGAGTGCCCGTGAGTCAGAACCAAGGAACCAGCCATGACATTGAAAACCGCTCTGCTATCCTGTGCGGCCCTGGCCGTTTGCCAGCTAGCTTATGGACAAGGTGTGCCGCCGCAGCCTCCGGCAGCCCACGCCGCCCCCGGCGCGGTGCGCCCGGTCCCGAATTTCGCCGCGCCTGTCGCTCCCGGCCCAACGGCCATGCCCAGCGGTCCACAAATGAACTACGGCATGGCCTCGATGCCAGCCGAAGGCATGGCCATGGGGCCCGCCTGCTCCACCGGCACCTGTGCTACCGGTGCCGGCTGTACCAGCGGTCCTCCCTATGCACCCTGGTGGCATCGGACGTTCGTCTGGTCCTATTGGAAGATGAACGGTTTGCCCAGTCCCTGGTGCTCGCCCGGCGACCTGACATTGCATATTCCCTACTGCAACACCGGCAGCACCTATTACTACTTCCGGCCGTACAACTCGTTCCATATTCCCGAGCACCAGAACGAGGCGTCGAACTACAACGGCGATCCCCGCAACCCGTATGACAACCGCGTCGTCTTCGACGGGCTGTACGACGGGCTGTAAGCGCCGCCGGTCAGAGCTGCGGCAACTCGCCCCATCACGAGACGCCGACGCGCGGGAGATCCTCCCGTTCGTCGGCGTTCTTGCGTTCTTGCCCCGCCGAACGACATTCGGACCTTCGGGTTGACCGGGGCGTAACTCAGTCTTGATCTCCTGATATTTTTTCGCGGAATTTGCCTCTTCTCGGGGCCGCTTGATTGACTTCCCACCAACTCAGCGATAGCATCAATCAACGCTTATGGATTCGGTGGTGTGAACGCGGGTGGTTCTTGGAGGCGGCGATTCACACGGGCCGGGTTCCTCTCCCGTCGCGCCTGCCTGTGTGCTCGCCCAAAGCTTCCGCAGCGTATTCAATGGAGAAAGAGTTTCTCATGAGATGTCAAGGCAATCGTTTGAGCCGTCGTAATTTCTTGACTGTGGGTGCCGTGGGCGGTCTGGGGCTGACCCTCGCCAATTTGCTGGAAATCCGCCATGCCCGGGCGGAGCAGAAGCACTACGATTTTGTCGAGGCCAAGGCGGACAGTGTGATTCACATCTTCCTGCCCGGAGGAATTGCCCACCAGGAGACGTTCGACCCCAAGCCGTACTCGCCCATCGAGTACCGCGGAGAAATGGGGTCGATCAAGACTAACACGGGCGAGGTGGTTAGCGAGACGATTCCCCAACTGGCCAAGATCGCCGACCGGTACGCGATCATCCGCTCGCTGACACACGGCGAGGCGGCCCACGAACGCGGCACGCACAACATGTTCACGGGCTACAAGCCCAGTCCCGCCCTGCTGTATCCCAGCTTTGGCAGCGTGATCAGCCACGAGTACGGGCCCAAGAACAACTTGCCGCCGTACGTCTGCATTCCGAACCAGCCCACCATCTACGCGGGCTGCGGATATCTGAGTTCCTCGTTCTCGCCCTTCGACCTCGGTGCGGATCCCGCCTCCGGCGGGTTCAAGGTCCGCGACCTGAGTCTGCCGGGCGGAGTGCCCGACGAGCGATTTGCCCGCCGCCGCAGCGCGTTGGAAGCGGTCAATTACTACTTCGCCCAGAAGGACAAGTCGGACAACGTCGGCGCGATGAATACGTTTTACGAACGCGCTTACAGCATGGTCAGTTCGCCGCAGGCCCGCGATGCGTTCGACCTCGAAAAGGAAGATCCCAAGCTGCGCGACCGCTACGGCCGCAACGCGGCCGGCCAGCGGATGCTGATGGCCCGGCGATTGGTCGAAGCCGGCGTGCGCATGGTGACGCTGACCTTCGGCGGTTGGGACATGCACAACAGCATCACTCCGGGCATGCGTTCCCAGATGCCGGCGCTGGACCAGGCCTTGGCAACCTTGCTGCTGGACCTGGAAGAACGCGGGTCACTGAAGCGGACGCTGGTCATGGTGTCCAGCGAGTTTGGGCGGACCCCAAAGATCAACCAGACCGCCGGGCGCGATCATTGGCCCAAGGTGTTCAGCGTGCTGTTGGCGGGCGGCGGCATCAAGGGCGGCATGATCTACGGGATGTCCGATGCGACGGCCTCCGAGCCCGAACTCGATCCGGTCAGCCCCGGCGACTTGGCCACCACGATGTACTACCAGCTGGGCATCATCGCGGACAAGGAACTGATGGCGCCCGGCAACCGGCCGATCGAAATCGTCGACGGCGCCCATGTGATCAAGCCGTTGATCAGCTAGTTCCAGCCGGTGACGATGCGTCCGCGCCGGCCCCGGAGCGGGCTGGCCGGACTCGCCTCTCGATCTCTACCCCACGAGGTTGCTATGCGTCGGTTCTTTCTCCTTGCTGTCGTGTTGCTCGCCTTCGCTCCGGTTCCGGCGGTGCGGGCCGTCTCGCCGGACGTGGGCGTGATCAGTCCGTCCGGTTTCCAGATCGGGACCGACGTCGAGGCGACGTTTTCGGGAACTCGGCTGGCCGACGCCCAAGAGCTGCTGTTCTACTCGCCGGGCATCGAAGTCATCGAGTTGAAGGCCGAAGGCGACAACGCGGTTAAGGCCAAACTCAAGATCAGCCCGGACTGCCGCTTGGGCATCCACGCCGTCCGGCTTCGTGCGGCGAGCGGGATCAGCAACTTGCGGACGTTCACGGTGGGGCCGCTGCCGGAAGTGCCGGAACAGGAGCCGAACTCGGACTTCGCCGCGCCGCAGACCGTATCGCTCGGCTGTACCGTCAGCGGCGTGGTCCAGAACGAAGACGTCGATCACTACCTGGTGGAAGCCAAGCAGGGCGAACGGATCACGGCCGAATTGGAGGGCATCCGGCTGGGATACACGTTTTTCGATCCCTACCTGGCGATTCTGAATTCAGAACGTTTCGAGTTGGCCCGCAGCGATGACGCGGCGCTGTTGCGTCAGGACTGCCTGTGCGCGGTCCTCGCTCCGGCCGACGGCAAGTACATCGTCCAGGTCCGCGAGAGCGCTTACGGGGGCAACGGCTCGTGCCTGTACCGATTGCACATCGGCAAGTTCCCGCGCCCGACGGCGGTCATTCCGGCCGGAGGCAGGCCGAGCGAAAGCGTGACCGTCCGCTGGCTGGGCGACCCGGCTGGCGAATGGACCGAGCAGGTGACGTTGCCGAGCCTCGAGGATCCGGCCTACGGGTTGTTCGCCAAGGACGCCGTCGGCGTCTCGCCGTCGCCCAACCTGGTGCGCGTGGTGGACTTGCCCAACGCGCTCGAGGCCGAGCCGAACGACACCACCGCCCAGGCTTCAACGGGCACGGCCCCCGGCGCCTTGAACGGCGTCATCGACAAGCCGGGCGACGTCGACTTCTTCAAGTTTTCCGCCAAGCAGGGACAGCAATACGACATCCGCGTTCTGGCCCGTGTTCCCTTGCGTTCGCCCTTGGACCCCGTCCTGGTCGTGCATCGCGCCGACGGAGCCGGCTTGGCCAGCAACGACGATAGCGGCGGCCCCGATGCTTACTTGCGTTTCAACGCTCCGGCCGACGAGGACTACTTCGTCCAAGTCTACGACCACTTGCGAGCGGGCGGGCCGGCCTTTGCGTACCGCGTCGAGATCGCGCCCGTCAAGCCGTCGCTGACCATGTCCCTGCCCGAGGTGCAACAGTACGTCCCCGTCGTTCTGCCTGTCCCCCGCGGCAACCGGATGGCCTTGATGGTCAACGCGGCGCGCAACAACTGGGGCGGCGAACTGAACGTCGCGTTGGAAGGGTTGCCGGCCGGCGTGACTTTCCAGACGGTACCGATGGCCGCCGATCGCACGACGGTGCCCGCGCTGTTCACCGCCGCTGCCGATGCCGCGCTGGACGGCACGCTGGCGCAGGTGCTTGGCCGGCCCACCGACGCCAACCTGCCGCTCGTCGGCCAGCTGGAACAGCGGACCATGCTCGTTCGCGGTCAGAACAACATCGACGTCTGGGGCCATACGGCCGACCGGATGGCGGCGGCGGTGACCGACGCCGTGCCGTTTGAAATCGAGGTCGTCCAACCGCAGGCCCCAATCGCCCGGCAAGGCTCGATGCAGTTGAAAGTCGCCGCCAAACGCCAGGACGGTTTCGCGCAACCGATCGCCCTGCGTCTGCTGTACACTCCGCCTGGGATTGGCGCCTCCGGCTCGATCACCATCCCCGCCGACAAGAACGAAGGCGAGATTCCGCTGACAGCCAACGCGAATTCCGCCATCGGCACCTGGCCGCTGATCGTGATCGGGACCGCGACGGTGGGCAACGGCGGCGTCGAAGTTGCCAGCCAGATGGCGCAACTGACGATTTCCGATTCGTACTTCAGCTTTGCGTTCGACAAAGCGGCGGGCGAGTTGAACCAAGAGACCCAGATGGTGATCAAAGTCGAGAAGAAGATCGACTTTGAGGGTGAGGCCACAGCGGAACTGCTCGGCTTGCCGGCCAACACATCCTCCAAGCCCGAACCGTTGAAGTTCACCAAGGATTCGACCGAACTCGTGTTCCCGATCAAGATCGACCAGACGGCCAAGCCGGGGGTCTACAAAACGCTCGTCTGCCGGGCGATTGTGACGGTCAACGGCGAGCCCGTGACGCACACGCTGGGAGCGGGCGAATTGCGGGTCGACGAGCCGCTGCCCCCGAAACCGGCGGCGCCGCAACCCGCCGCGCAGCCCCAGGCTCCACCCCCGCCGCAACCCGCCGCGGCGGAACCGCCCAAACGTCTGAGCCGCCTGGAACAACTCCGTTTGGAGAAAATGAAACAGAGCGAAGGGGCCGGAAACTAGGACCCACCGCGTAGTGCGCGGGTCTCCCGACCCCGCACCGAACGCGCCCCGTATTAAAGAGAAACCCAAGCCACCGACACTCGCCACAGGGGACTGAACCGTGCGACTGCGAGCTTTGTTTGCCATGCTGGTCCTGTTGGGGACGACGGCCGCTCAGGCCGCCAACGTCACCCGCATCGATGTCTATCCGCCGGACATCAACCTCAATACCAAGTTGGACTTCCAGCGGTTGATCGTGGTCGCCACGCGTGACGACGGCGTCACGCTGGACGTCACGACGGCCGCCGCGGTCCGCTTGGCCGACCCGGCCCCGGCGCGCCTCGACGGTCGGACGCTGTATCCGGTCGCCGACGGCAGCACGGCGCTGGAGGTCGAGTACCAGGGCTTCCAAGCCTCGGTCGCCGTCACGGTCAAGGACGCGACTGCGGACCGCCCAATCAGTTTCCATCTGGACTTGATGCCCGTCCTGATGCGTTCGGGCTGCAATACGGGCAGTTGCCACGGGGCCGCGCGAGGCAAAGACGGCTTTCGCTTGTCGCTGTTCGGCTTCGACCCGAAAGCCGACTATGACCGCATCACGCGGGAAGAGACTGTGCGCCGGATCGATCTGGCGATGCCGGCCAGCAGCCTGCTGATCGAGAAATCCATCGGCGCGGTGGCTCATACGGGAGGCAAGCGGTTCGAGGCCGACAGCCAGTACAACAAGACCTTGCTGCGCTGGCTGGAAGCGGGAGCTCCCCTGGATCCCGGCGAGCCGCCTGTGGTTTCGGAACTGCAACTCTTCCCACCCAAGGCCGTCATCGAGGGCACCGGCTCGACCCAGCAATTCCTGGCTCGCGCCCGCTACACCGACGGCACCGACCGCGACGTGACGGACCTGGTCGTGTTCATGACCAGCAACGACAACTCGGCAGGCATCAATCCGGACGGACTGGTCACCGCCGCCGCCCGTGGCGAGGCGTTTGTGATGGCCCGCTTCGAGACGAAGACGATCGGCAGTCAGGTGCTGGCCCTGCCCAAGGACTTGCAGTACACGCCGCCCCCGATCACCGGCAATTACATCGACGAATTGGTCGGCGCCAAGTTGCTGAAACTCCGCATCCTGCCCAGCGAGCTGTGCAGCGACGAGGAATTCATCCGCCGGGTAACGATCGATATCTCCGGCACGCTGCCGACCGCGGAGGAATTCAATGCGTTCATGTCCGACACCGCGGCGGACAAGCGGGGCAAGGTGATCGAGCGTCTGTTGGCCCGCAAGGAGTTCTCCGAGATCTGGGCGATGAAGTGGTCCGAGTGGCTGATGGTCAAGAGCAGCCCCGACGTCAGCTACAAGTCGATGTTCCTGTACAGCAGCTGGCTGACCGATAAGATCGCCAACAATGTGCCGTTGGACCAGATGATCCGCGAGCTGTTGTCGGCCACCGGGGGCACCTTTACCAGCCCGGCGACCAACTTCTACCAGATTGAACGGGACACGCTGAAGACCGCCGAGAACGTGGCTCAGGTGTTCATGGGTTTCCGGACGCAATGCGCCCAGTGCCACAACCACCCGTTCGATCGCTGGACGATGGACGACTACTACAGCTTCGCCGCCTTCTTTGCCCAAATCGGCCGCAAGCAAGGCGAAGACTATCGCGAAACGGTCGTCTTCAACTCGGGCGGCGGCGACGTGCGGCATCTGGTCGGCGGCCGAGTCATGCCGCCGAAGTTCCTGGGCGGGCAGGTGCCCGACGTGCAAGGCAAGGACCGCCGCGTCGTGTTGGCCGAATGGCTCACCTCGCCCGAAAATCCTTACTTCGCCACCAACGTCTCCAACCGGGTCTGGGCTCACTTCCTGGGCAAGGGCATTGTCGAGCCGGTCGACGATATCCGGATCAGCAATCCGGCCAGCAACCCGGAGTTGTTCGAGGCTCTGGGCAAGAAACTGGTCGAGTACAAGTTCGACTTCCGGCAGTTGGTCCGGGACATCTGCAACTCGCACGCGTACCAGCGCAGCTTGGTGCGCAATTCCAGCAACGAGACGGACGAACGCAACTTTGCCCACGCCAATGTCCGCCGCATCCCGGCCGAAATGCTGTTGGATTGCATCAATCAGGTCACGGAAACGAAGGAGAAGTTCCAAGGGTTGCCGCTGGGCGCTCGGGCGGTGCAAATCGCCGACGGCCAGACCAGCACCTACTTCCTGACCACCTTCGGCCGCGCCAAACGCGAGACCGTGTGTGCCTGCGAAGCGAACACGGACCCGTCCTTGTCCCAGGCTCTGCACATGCTCAACGGCGATGCCGTGCACGGCAAGGTCGCTCAGGGCGGGGTCGTAAAGAAGCTGCTGGAACAGGGCCAGACGCCGGAGCACGTGATCGAGAACCTGTACGTCCGCTGCTTGAGCCGCAAGCCGTCAGCGGACGAGCAGCAGAAGCTGCTGGCGATCGTCGCCGGGGCGGAGAACCCGCAGGCCGGTTTGGATGACGTGTTCTGGGCAATCTTGAATTCGCGCGAGTTCCTGTTTAACCACTAG
The DNA here is from genome assembly GCA_903927685.1 of uncultured Planctomycetaceae bacterium. The sequence continues at coordinate 7,132 of CAIYOB010001210.1, read as the reverse complement.
CCGCGGGAAAACGCCATCGGACGAGTCTCTCACCAACGAACCTTCAACTTCTGTGCGTGCCTGCCATGCGTACCAGCCTTCCACTCCGCTGTCTCTCGCAAGCCTGTGCGTTTACCTGCTTGGCCCTGGCCTCAACTTGGGCCGGTGCAGCTGACGAGGCCCAGCCGGCCGGTGACGGCCCGAAGACCACCTATGCCGATCACGTCCAGGCGGTCTTTCGCGAAAGCTGCCTGATCTGCCACAACCAGAACGAAAAGAAAGGCGGCTTGGCCCTGGACAACTACGCCGCCACGATGGAAGGCGGCAGCAGCGGTGAAGTCGTCTTTGCCGGCGATCTGGACAGTTCGCGGCTGTGGGCTTTGATCAATCACGATGAGCAGCCCCACATGCCGCCGAACCAGGACCGAATCGCCGAGGCCAAGCTGGCTCTGGTCAAGCGTTGGATCGAGGGCGGAGCCCTGGAAAACGCCGGTTCGAAAGCGACCGCCAAGAAGAAATCCTCGGTGGCCCTGTCCGGCCCTGTTACCACGGGCCGTCCGGAGAACCCGGCGCTGCCGGAAGGACTGTGGAAACAGCCCGTGGTGTACAGCGCCCAACCCGGCGCGGTCACCGCCCTGGCCTCGAGCCCCTGGGCGCCGGTCGTCGCGGTCGCGGGCGAAAAGCAGGTCGCCTTGTACAACTCGGACAGCGGCCGCCTGTTCGGAATGCTGCCGTTTCCCGAGGGCGTTCCCTATGTGCTGCGCTTCAGCCGCGATGGTTCGCTGCTGCTGGCCGCCGGCGGACGCGGCAGCCATTCCGGCTGCGCCGTCCTGTTCGATGTCAAGACGGGAAAACGCGTGGCCAAAGTCGGCGACGAATTGGATGCCGTGCTGGCCGCGGACGTCAGTCCCGACCTCAGCAAGATTGCGCTGTCCGGTCCGCTGCGTTTGATCCGGATCTACGATACGAACACGGGGGAAAAACTGTTCGAAGTCAAGAAGCACACGGATTGGGTCTACGCGATCGAATTCAGTCCGGACGGCGTATTGCTGGCGACCGCAGACCGCTCGAATGGCATGTTCGTGTGGGAGGCCGACACGGCCCGCCAATACCTGGACCTGCGCGGACACACCGGCGGGATCACCGACCTGGCGTGGCGGCCGGACTCCAATGTCCTGGCCAGCGCCAGCCTGGACGGCTCGGTCAAGCTGTGGGAGATGACCGAAGGCAAGAACATCAAGAGCTGGGGAGCACACGGCGGCGGCGTGCAGTGCGTCGAGTACACCCACGACGGCCGGCTAGCGACGGCCGGCCGCGACAAGACGGCCAAGATCTGGGACGGCGACGGAAAGCAGCTGGTGCAGTTCCCGGGATTCCCCGAGCCCGCGCTGGAGGTGACGTTCACGCATGACGGCAAGCGGGTGGTCGCCGGCGATTGGTCCGGCCAGATTCACCTGTGGGAGGCGGCCGACGGGAAACCGATTGCCGACCTGGTCCGAAACCCGCCGACACTGGCGATGGTGCTGGAAGCAGCCCAGGCGAAGTTCACTGCCGCGCAAGCCGCGGCTCAACCGGCCCAGGCCGAATTGGCGGCGGTCCAGCAGATGGCCGCAGGAAAGGCCCAAGCGGCTCGAGCCGCAGCCGAGCAGGCAGCCGCCGCTGGAACGGCCGCCCAGCAGGCAGACGCCGCCCGCGCGGCAGCCGAACCGGCAGCCCAAAACGCCGCCAATGCGCTGACCGCTGCTGCCGATGCGCTGGCAGCCGCTCAAGCGGCCCAGGCCCAGGCGGCCCAGGCCGCCGCCGACGCGGCAAAGCAGTTGGAGGAAAAGACGGCGGCGGCAAAAGCGGCCGCCGACGCCCTGGCTCAGGCGGCGCCCGACGCTCAGGCCGCGGCCAAGTCGGCGGCTGACCAAGCCGAAACCGAACGCCTGAAAGCTGCCGAGGCCGCGACCCAAACGGCCGCCGCCGCCAAGCAAGCGGCTGAGGCCCTGGCCAGCGCCACAACCGCCCAGCAGCAGGCCGCGACGGCCAAGCAGGCGGCGGACCAGGATTTGGCCGCCAAGACAACGGCCGCCAAAGCCGCTGCCGACAAACTGGCCGCCGACAAAGCCGCCGCGGACACGATGGCCGCCGAACAGGCCGAAGCGGACAAGCAGGTCGCAGCCAAGCAGGGTCCGGCCGAAGCCGCGCAAGCCGCCTGCGACGCTGCGAAAGCCGAGTTGGACCAGGCCGCGGCAGACAAGGCGGCCTTTGAACAAGCCGCCGCCAAGTCGGCCGCCGCCGTGGAAGAATCCAAGAAGCAGGCGGAAGCGGCTGCGGCTCGCGCCAAGCAACTGGAGGACGAACGCCTGGCTGCCGAACGCTTGGCCCAGGAACGGGCCGCGGCAGCGAAAGACATGGAGGCCAAGCTGGCTGCGCTGAAGGCCCAGGTCGACCAGGCTGTCGCCGCCCAGCAACAGGCGGAAGCGGATCTGGCGGCCAAAGCTCAGCAGGCCGAGCAGGTCAAGACCGAAGCCGCCACGGCTCAAGAAGCCGCCGACCAGGCCGCCGCCGATCGGCAGGCCTTCGTCGACGCCTATGGCGGGTAGGCTACCGCCGGGACAATTCCTCGACGACTCGGGTCCTCGATGGCTCGGGTCCTCGACGACTCGGGGCTCCGTTCAGGAATCCGCCTACCTTACGCTTGCTGGTCCGGTTTTCTCACGCTCCAGGTCCAATGCCGGTCGCTGGTGGCTTGGACCGTTTCCGGGTCGTACCCCAACTGCGAAACCAGGGCGCGGACTTCGTCCAGGGTGAATGCGGCGTGGAAGGAGTCCTCGAACATCCGCCGCTGGACCTCGTTGGCGTTCGGGGCATAAGTATCGACCAGCTGTTGCAGGACTTCTTCCGACTCGGGCCGGAGCAGATCCCGGAAGAACAGCAGACCGCTCGGCCGCAAGACGCGGAGCGCTCCCTGGAGCACGGGCAGCGGGGTGGCAAAGTGGTGCAAGGCGCCGTTGCAGGCGACACAATCGAAGTAGGCGTCGGCAAACAGCAAGCTCTTGGCGTCAGCCTGCGCCAGCTGGACGCGATCGATCACGCTGGCAATCTCGATGTTCAGGCGGGCCATCTCCAGCATGCTGATGGACAAGTCAGCCGCCATGATCCGGCCCTGGTAGCCTTGCCGGCATAATTCGACGGGGATCTGGGCGGTGCCGGTGCACAGGTCGAGCATGTCGCCTTGTCCTCCGGCCGCCAGGAAGTCGGCCGCGAAGCTGTGGTTGGCTTCCGAGTGATCCAGCGAGTCGTATTCCATGGCCGCTTGGGGCGTGTCGATCAGTTCTGCTTCGAGGATGCGCGGTAATGACATGGGGCACCGTGTTCGGATTTTGAGGTTGCGGGAGCCTGGACTATCCAGTCGCGATCAGTGTACCCAACCGCTGTTCGAATGCCGACCCGCCGACGGTGAATTCCAGGCCGATTTCCAGACCTCGCAAGGGAACGCCGCCCAGCTGCGACCGGGGAATCTTGACTAGATCCTTGTGCGTACACACGATCGCGGCGATGTCCGCCAACCCGTCCGCCCAGCGAGCCAACGACTCCAAATCCCTGGCCGGATAGGGGTGGTGATCGGGGAACTCGCGGAAATCCACCACTTGGCAGTCGCACGTTTGCAGCGTATGGCGAAAGCCCGCCGGGTTGCCGAGGCCGCAGAAGGCGGCGACACGCCGGCCGGCGATTCGCTCGAGCGTTTCCTGACCGCCCGCCGCGGAACGCAGCCCGACAGGCCGTTGCGATACTTCGACCCACAAGGCGTCAGACGCCCGTTCCGCTACACGCCGGCGAATGGCCTCGCGTTGGTCGCCACTGACGGCGTCGCTGCGAGACAACACCACCACATCCGCTCGCCGCAGACCGGCCAGCGGTTCCCGCAGCAGGCCGCGGGGAAAGACTCGCTCCCAGCCGAACGGTTCTAACGCGTCCAGCAGTACGATGTCCAGGTCGCGGTGAATCCGCCGATGCTGAAAGGCGTCGTCCAGAACGATCAACTCGGCGCCGTGCTCGCGGATCGCTTGCTGGGCGCCCGCCACGCGGTTGGCGTTCTGCACGTGCGGCGTGCCGGGCAGGCGGGCCGCCAGTTCCAGCCCTTCGTCGTTGGGAGCCCCCGGCTGCGCCTTGTAGCCGCGGCTGACCAGCGCGACCCGGATGCCCCGCGATTGAAACCAGCCGGCGAGCCAGGCGACCAGCGGCGTCTTGCCCGTGCCTCCCAAGGTGACGTTGCCGACGCTGATGACCGGGACCTGGACGCGGCCGATTTTGCTCAGCCGCCGGTCGTAACAGGCGTTCCGGCACGACACGGCCAGCGTGTACAGCCAACTGGCTGCGGCCAGCAACCCGCGGAGCACGTTGGCCAGCCACCCGCGCCGCCGTCCGCTGACCAGATCGCGAAAACTTGCCGCATTCAGCAACGGATGCGTCCCCTGTCGCGGATAGGTTACGGGGCGGGCTCGGCACCAGCCGAAAACGCAGGCGCCTTCGGCTTGCCGTTAAACGAGTTACACGGCGGGCCTTGACCCGCCTTAAGCCATTTTCGCGCAAATCGCGTCGGCCATTTCGCGCGTGCCCACGGCGGTGGGATCGTCCCGGTGCGGCTTCAAGTCGTACGTGACCGACTTGCCTTCGGCGATCACCGCCGCCACGGCCTGCTCCAACCGGTTGGCGGCGTCGAGCTCGCCCAGGTGCCGCAGCATCAGCATCCCGGACAGGATCAGCGCCGTCGGGTTGACTTTGTTCAGGCCCTTGTATTTTGGAGCGCTGCCGTGGGTGGCTTCGAACACCGCGCCGTTGGGACCGATGTTCGCACCGGGCGCGACGCCCAGACCGCCGACCAGGCCGGCGCCCAGGTCGCTGACAATGTCGCCGTACAGGTTCGGCAAGACCAGCACGTCGTACAGTTCCGGCTTCTGGGTCAGCTGCATGCACATGTTGTCGACGATCCGCTCTTCGAATTCGATGTCCGGATAGTCCTTGGCGATCCGCTGCGCCGTGGCCAGGTACAGGCCGTCGGTGTGCTTCATGATGTTCGCCTTGTGGACCGCCGTGACTTTCTTGCGGCCGTTGGCCCGGGCGTAGTCGAACGCACAGCGGACGATCCGCTCGGTGCCGGGCACGCTGATCGGCTTGATGGACACGCCCGTCACGTCCGCCGGCGTCTTGATCTTGCGGTCGGACGGCAAGCTGTTGATGAATTCGATCAGGCGGGCGGTCTCTTCTTTGCCGGCCTGGAATTCCACGCCGGCGTACAGGTCTTCCGTGTTCTCGCGGACGATCACGATGTCCACGCCCAGGTGCTCGAAGAAGGTGCGGACGCCCGGGTAGTGTTTGCACGGGCGAATGCAGGCGAACAAGCCGAGTTCTTGCCGCAGGAACACGTTGATGCTGCGGAACCCGGTGCCCACGGGCGTGGTGATCGGCGCCTTGAGTGCGCACTTCGTGCGGCGGACGCTCTCCAGCACGCCGTCGGGAATGGGAGTTCCCAGACGCTCCATGACATCGATTCCGGCTTCTTGGACGTCCCAGTGGATGGCCACGCCGGTGGCATCGACGCAGCGCCGCGCCGCTTCGGCCAATTCCGGTCCGGTCCCGTCTCCAGTGATCAGCGTTACTTCATGGGCCATGAAAACTCTCTCCCTTGCCATGTCATGAGCTAGTTGAGGGCCAATTCCGCCCGCCGAACGATCGCGTGCCCGGGCGGAACCCGACTGCGGAACAGGAGCCGGGATTCGCGACAGGCGTATTATGCCCGGGCGGGCTCCAGGATCAAGGTGACAACAGGCCGGAAGGCGACTTCTCACACCCCGCTTGGCACTTTACACTGGCGGCATCACTCGTTGGATCGCCGCCTCACGTCACGAAGGCCCGTCTCATGGAAGCATCGCAGAAGTCGCGCATCGTATCTTTCGGTCTATTGATCGCCATTATCGTGGTCATTGGCGGGCTGTTCTTCAAGGTGATGGCTGGGTTTCTGGTCCCCTTGTTTCTCGCCGCCCTGTGCGTGGTCGTATTTCGTCCGGTCCACCGGTGGATCCTGCCGCGGTGCCGGGATCGGCAGCATCTGGCGGCCGGTCTGACCACGGCGGCCATTCTGCTGATCGTTCTCGTGCCGGCGTTCCTGATCGGCACCCTGGCGGCCATCGAAGGCACGGCCATCGTCACCACACTCGAAGTCGGCACGATCCGGGCCAAGGTCGCCAAACTGCGGACGCGATTGGGCTTGGAGTTGCCGCTGGCTGGCGAGGTGAAAGCCGTGGACGAGGCGCTGCGGTCCCTGGCCCGACAAAGCGGTCCGCTGGGCCCTGGCCCCGCCGCGGCGAAACGAGGCGGCGAGTCCCCGGTAAGCCCTCAGCAGACGCTGGCCTTGGTCGAACAACTCCAGCGCCGGGTAGCCGAGTCGGAGAACCTGCCCCGAGTCGACCTGGACCGCCTGGTGGAGGATGTGCGAGAACTGGCCGCGCATCCGCCGGAGACGCCGGAGTATGGTGAGGCGCTGGACTCGGCCGTGAGCCGTTTTCAGGAATTTCGCGTGGCCCTGTGCGGCGGGGCGTATCGGGCGCAGTTGATCGAATTGGCCAACCCCAGCGACGAGATGATCAGCCAGGGGCGAGCCGAGATCCTGGCGAAAGCCCAGGCCTGGCTGCTGGCGCTGGGGGGGGCCACGACCGCGTTTGCGGGGCAGTTGGTCTTCGGCGGGTTCATCATGGCCGTGTCCATCTATTTCTTTCTCGTGGACGGCCCCAGCTTTGTCCTGACGCTGATGCGGCTGTCGCCGCTGGACGATCAGTACGAGCGGGAACTGATCGACGAGTTCGACCAGGTCAGCCGCGCGGTTGTGCTGGCGACGCTGCTGTCCGCCGTCGCGCAGGGCCTGCTGGCCGGACTTGGCTACTGGGTGGCCGGTTTGCCGTCGGTGTTCCTGCTGACGCTGTTGACCATGGTTATGTCGCTGGTGCCGTTCATCGGCGCGACGGCCGTCTGGTTGCCGGCCTGCCTGTGGCTGTACGTGTACGAAGAGCGGATGTGGCCGGCCATCCTGCTGGCGATCTATGGGGCGGCCATCGTGTCGAGCGCCGACAATCTGATCAAGCCGTGGGTGCTGAAGGGGCGCACCAAGCTG
>CAIYOB010001209.1 GCA_903927685.1 uncultured Planctomycetaceae bacterium | reverse complement strand
GACCAGTTTGTCGAGTTCCGTCTGGCCCGACGCCTGGGCGGCTTGTCCGGTATCGCCTGGGAGACGATCCAACAGACGCTGCGAGTCCGCCGGTTGGCCGAGCGGCTCGCGGCTGGCCGCGCGGACGGCTCTGCCTGGATCGCGCCCGCGGTCCAGCGCGGCGACGGCCTGTTGCTGGCCGCCGAGCGCGGGCTGCAGGACCAGATCGGTGCGGAGTTCGAGTCCCAATCGCGGCAGGCTCTGCGGCAGGCCGAGGAGTTCTACCGGGCAGCCGAAGCGGATGCGGCTCTGATCCAGGCCGCAACGCAGTTCAGCAACGAAGTGGCGACGCGAGCGTTCTTCTACGTCGAGTTCTGCTGCCAGACCGCCCTGGTCCGGGACGGCGGCGGACCGGCCGCGGAAGACGTCAAGAAGCTGTTCGGACTTGTCCGCCGCCTCGACCAGTTGCTGTGTCGGCAGCGGGCCGAAGAACTGCCGGAGTTGAAGCAGACGTTTGAGGACGCCCAATGGATGCGAACCGCCGCCGAACGCGGCCTGCAGGAAACGCACTGCAAACGGCTGCTCCAAGCGAACCCAGTGGCGGGTGACGCCCTGCGGATCGAAACGCTGTTGAGTACGCCGCTGCCTGCAGCCGATCTGCGGATCCGCCTGCTGAAGGCTGCTCCCGAGGTTGACATCGAACTGACGTCCGCGTTCGCTCCGATTCGCGATCCCGCGGCGGCCATCACACCACCGGACTTGGCCCGGGAAGACTGGCAGCCCGCGCTCCGGGCCGCCGATTTGGCCTGCACACTGGCACGCCTGGGGGCGCCGGAGGAATGGTCCGGAGGTCCGCCCTGGCAAGACTTGAACGCGGCTTACGAGGCGTTGTCGGCGACGCTGGGCCCCGCGGGTGAGGTTCCCGACGAGCGGATGTACAGCGCGCATCGGGAGTTTGGAACCGCCCTCCGCGCCTTCTTCACGGCTCTGCCCGAACGAATGGCCGCCACGCTGAACCGTGCTGGGGACTTGAGTCAGCTGGCGACGCGGCCCGAGCGGCTGGTGACGTTGCGAGCCGCCGTTCAGGCTGGCCGGTTGGCGCCGGGTTGGGATGAACGCACCGCGGTGGCTGCCGAGCTGCAAGCCAAGCTGCGTCAGGCGGACGCGTACGATCTGTGGGTCTGGCAGCGCCAGCGTGTGCTGCAAGCTGTGTCGGACTCGCCGGAGGAGGATCTCGCGTACTTGACCGAGGCAGCGGCACATTACCGGCAGCAGGCGGCGGCCGTGCCGGGCCAGCCGCCGCCCCAGCCCGAAATCGCGCCGCAACTGGAAATCGAGACTCCAGCGATCCTGACTCTGACGACGTCCGACCGGCAGGAGTTCGCGGTTCAGCTGCGCTACGCCGGTTCCAGTCCAACCTCTGCCTGGGTCGTCATCGATTACGATCCCGAGCTGATTGAGCTGCGGTCCGCCGACGAAAGCGTGCGGCTGTATCCTGCGGCATCGCTGGCGGGCCCGGACCCGCCGACGGAACCGCCCACGCTGGTCTTCGCCAGCGGTGGCCAGCAGACCTTGCGATTGATCGCACGGCGTGTCGGATCGTCGCTGCGGCCGACGCGGCTGGTCATCAAGGCTACGGCTGGATCGAGAGTCGTCCGGCAGGGGATCGGCGTCCAGTTGCCGGCTCCGGCGCCGATCGAATTGGTGGCGGGCGGCATTCCCAACAGCTGGACCGCGACTGCCGACGGTCTGCTGCTGCATCCCTTTCCCAATCGAGCTACCGATTTTCAGCTGGCGCTGCTGAATCGCAGCGGCCAGCCGCAATCCGTCGACGTCCAGGTCCGCGCTGTGCCGGCGCGGATCGACCGGCCGGTGCCGCTGGCGGCCCTGCCGCCCGACGAGGCCGACCAACTGTGCCGCCGCTTGGGCGCGACCGATATCCTGGCAACGGCGACCGAGTTGGCGCTGCCCGCGGTCGAGGCTCCGGTTCCGATCGCCTTTCCCCGGCCGCCGGAGGGCGACGCGCCAGCCCCGGCCGCCAAGACGCCGGCGGACGGCGCGACGCCCAATCCGGCCCCCGTCGCCGCACCGGCGGTCCAGGAACTGCTGATCCTCGTCACCGACCGGCAGACCCGGCACCAGACGATCCGGCGGGTTCAGGTCGAGCCCCAGCGGCCGCGGCGATTCCTGCAGGCCCGCGTGGGCTACAACCTGAGCCGGCAGCGGGTCGAGATCCGCGTGTCGGCGCCGAACCCTGCCGTCTTGCCACCCGCGGAAATCAAGGTGCGGGCCCAGTTCGTCGAGCCGCTGGCGGAGGACGCCGAGCGGCGGTTGGACGGGGAATTGCGGTCCCCCCATTACGCCGCGGACTTGTACGCCGAGGTCGAGTCATCGCCCCAGCGGGTCGCTACGGTCCGGCTGGACATCGACGGCTATCCGCGGGCCTTCGTGTTTCGCGTTCCCTGCAGCAGCCACTCGACCGAGTTGCCGGAGGAACGCGATCTGCTGGACGTACGGATCACGGATTTGCCCAACGGCCGCAACTACTTGCCGGACGCCTCGGTGCCCGTCCGCCTGCAGGTCGACGCGCCGCCCGGCGCATTCGACCAGCCCGATGACGTCGTCGAGATCGGCGTCGACGTGGATCGCGATCGCGAGCTGGAAGGTGAACAAGTGCTCGCCCTGCGTGCCGACCGACAAGCAACGGTCCGCGCCAGCCGTTTTGGGCCGGGAGGCATCATGACGCTGGTCGCCGAGGTCGACGATTACCTGGTGACGCTGCCGCCCGTGGGGTTGCAGAATGCGTCGGCCAACGTGATCGGGCGGATCATCGTCGGGACGCGGCAGCGGTGGAGCGACGCCCAGCCGGTCGTCTTCGACGGGCAACCGCCCCGCGCGACGCGCATTGAACTGGATCCCGATCGCGCCCTGCTGCACGGCTCCGATCTGACGGTGCTGGCCTGGGTCACCGACGATGGCCTGAGCGGAGTAGCCAAGGTCGAGGCCGGCTTGGACATCCAGCGCAACGGCCAATTGGCGACCGAGCCCAAGCCGGCCGCGGCCTTTCTGGATACGGCGGGCCGCTGGGTTGCCAAAGTGGCGACCGGCGACTACCCGCCCGGTCAGTATACGCTGCTGGTGCGCGTGACGGACAACCTGGACAACTCGCGTTTGGTCAAGGTCCGGGACGTCCGCCTGCTGACCGAGCAGGAGGCCCAAGCGGAGCAGAAGAAACTGACGAACCTCGTCACGGGAACCGTCCTGTTCGGCAGCCAGGCGGTGCCCGGGGCGATGGTCGAGCTGACAGCAGCCAACAAGAAGCCGGAGGGCGAATCCGCGAAGCAACCGCCCAGCGCCGCCGCCGCGGAAATCGAGCCCCCGACCGCGATCGCTCCGCTGCAAACGGCCACCGACGAACAAGGCCGGTTCAGTTTTCCCAAGGTCCCGCCCGGCGACTACCGGATTTCGGCCCGCGCCCTCCTGCACAACAAAATGCGGCAAGCCGTTCAGGATCTTTCCGTGCCGCCGCCTCCCAAGCGTCTGGAGCCGTTGCGGCTTGGCCTCTGAAGCAACGCAGCCTGCGGAGCCTTGACTCATGCGAGCGATCGCCTTGTTCGGACCCGCGTTCTTCTGGACGATGTTGGCCGCCGACGTCGAAGCGAATCCACCAGACGGCACAACCTTGTACGTCGCCGGCGACGGAAATGACCAGAACTCCGGCACCTCGGACCGCCCGCTGGCGACCCTGGGGGCCGCGCGGGATCGGCTGCGATCCGAACAACCTGACCGCCGCGGCCCGAAAACCGTCGTGGTGCGCGGCGGCACCTACTATCTTCCCGAGACGCTCGTGTTCACGGCGGAAGATTCCGGCACGGCCGACGCTCCGATCGTGTACCGCGCGGCGGACGGCGAAACGCCGATCATCAGCGGCGGGGTCAAGCTGGACCTGGACTGGCAGCCGCACGAGGGCGGCATCTGGATGGCCCGAACGCCAGCGGGCCTGGTCAGCGATCAGCTGTTCTTCAACGGCCAGCGGCAGCCCATGGCCCGCTACCCCAATTTCGATCCGGACGTGCGGCCCTACAACGGATTCGCCGCGGATGCGTTCAGTCCCCAGCGCGCGGCGCGTTGGTCCGCTCCGGACGGCGGATACATCCACGCCATGCACCGCGCGCATTGGGGCGGCTATCACTACCGGATCACGGGCAAGGAACCCGATCAGACCGTGACCTACGAAGGCGGCTGGCAGAACAACCGCCAGATGGGCATGCATCCCGAGCACCGCTACGTCGAGAACATCCGCGAAGAACTCGACGCCCCCGGCGAATGGTTCCACGACGCCCCGACCAGCACGCTGTATTTCTACCCGCCGTTTGACCTCGCCTCAGCGGCAAGCCCGGTGTCGGCGGGAGACGCGGTATCCGGCTCGGCAGGCGCGCTCCCCGCTGGGACGCGGTTGAACGCGGCGACCATCGAGCTCGTCCGTCTGCGGCAGCTCGTCGAGTTCCGCGGCGCTCCGGGGCTTCCCGTCCGCCACCTCACGTTGCACGGTTTCACGTTCCGCCACGCCGCCCGCACGTTTATGGAGACGCGTGAGCCGCTGTTGCGGAGCGATTGGACCATCTACCGGGGCGGCGCCGTTCTTTTTGCGGGTGCCGAGGATTGTGGTCTGTGCGACTGTGAGTTCGACCAGGTCGGCGGCAACTCGGTGTTCGTCAACAACTACAATCGCCGCGTGTTCGTCCGCGGTTGTTACATCCACGACAGCGGCGGCAACGGCGTGGCCCTGGTCGGCGATCCCCGGGCCGTGCGCAATCCGCTGTTCGAATACGGCCAGCGGCAGGATTACGCCGCGCTCGACAAGACGCCCGGTCCGCAGACCGACAACTACCCCGCCGACTGTACGCTCGAAGACTGCCTGATCACGCGGATCGGGCGGGTGGAAAAACAGGCGGCCGGCGTGCAGATCTCGATGGCCCAAGGCATCACCCTGCGGCACTGCTCGATCTACGAAGTGCCCCGGGCCGGCATCAACATCAGCGAAGGCACGTTCGGCGGGCACCTGGTCGAGTTCTGCGACGTGTTCGACACCGTGCTGGAGACCGGCGACCACGGCAGTTTCAACTCCTGGGGCCGCGATCGGTTCTGGGGTCTGCAGGACGCCCCCGCCGAGGAACTGCCGCAATTGGCGCTGCTCGATGTCGTCCGGCCGAACATCCTCCGCAACAGCCGCTGGCGATGCGACCACGGTTGGGACATCGACCTGGATGACGGCTCGAGCAACTACCAGATCTACAACAACCTGCTGCTGAACGGCGGCCTCAAACTCCGCGAGGGCTTCCACCGCACTGCCTACAACAACATCACCGTCAACAACAGCCTCCATCCGCACGTCTGGTACGACAACAGCGGTGATGTCGTCAAGGGGAACATCTTCATGGGCGCCTATCGGCCCGCGGGCGGCATGCCCGCCGGCAAGTGGGGCCGCGAGATCGATGGGAACCTGTTCACGACCAGCGACGCGGACCGGACTCGGTTCGCGGCTCACGACTGCGACGCCCATTCGCTGGTCGGCGATCCGTTGTTCGTCGATCCGGCGAGTGGGGACTATCGCGTCCGGGAAGGTTCACCCGCCTTGCAGATCGGTTTTCAGAACTTCCCGATGGATCAGTTCGGCGTGCAAAAGGCGGAGCTGAAAGCCATCGCGCGGACGCCGGAATTGCCGGTCGCCGGCGCTGCGGGCGGCGGGATGCCGGAACAGCCAAGGCTGCCGACGTTCTGGCTGCAGGCTCGAGTCCGCGACATCAGCGGCGAGGAATACTCGGCTTATGGCGTCAGTCGGGAGTCCGGAGGCGTCCACCTGGCCGACGTGCCTGCGGGCTCGCCGGCCGCCCGCAGCGGTTTCCAGACGAACGACTTGATCCAGGGCGTCAATGGCCAGCCGGTGCGAGGCCTCAGCGATCTACTCCGCCAGCGCGATGCCGCGACAGGCCAGCCGCTGGCCGTGACCATCGTGCGCGCTCAGCAGCCCCTGGTCGTGACGATCGAAGCGTACCCGTTTGTCCTGGCCGAATCCGGCGCGGAGACCGAGTTCAAGACGGTTCGACTGGCGAACGCCGCGGATCTCGTGCCGATCCAAGCGGTCGTTACCAGGCCGAAAACGGTGAACGAACCGCCGAAAACGCTGTCCGATGGCAAGCTGGCGGCCGACTATGGCCCGGTGTTTCCTAACGGAATTGAACTCGGGCTGTACAAGGTGGACTTGGGCACGGTGCAGGACGTCGGCGCCATCAGCACGTGGTCGTACAACCAGAACGACAATCGGGGCTCCCAGCGATATGCGTTGTTCGGCAGTTCGGCGGGCGAAGATCCGGGCTGGGACGTTGCGGATGCCCGGCGGTTCACGCCGATCGCGCAGGTCGATAGTCGCGCGGAAAACCGCTATCACGCCACGCGGGTCCAATCGAGTTCCGGAAAAAGCCTGGGCTCGTACCGCTGGTTGATCTGGGCCGTCGGGCCGGTCACCGAGATTGGCGAGAACACCGCGTTCCAGGAGTTCCAGGTGCGGCCTTCGGCAATCGCACGAAACTAGGTAGAATACAGGTGTCAGCGGATTCAAGGAATGCCGATACAAGGAGTCCAGCCCCATGCAATATGCCGTCATCATGGCGGGCGGAACGGGCACGCGACTGTGGCCGATGAGCCGCGGGGCGTTGCCCAAGCAATTGATTCCGTTCCTTGGCGGGAAGAGCCTGTTGCGGTTGGCGTACGAGCGGCTCGATGGGCTGATCGCACCCGAGCGGCGGTTCATCTGCGCCGGGCAAAAGCATCGCGCTGCCGTCCTGGCGGCGTTGTCGGAACTGGATGCACAGCGGTTCCTGGGCGAGCCGGAAGGCCGCGACACGCTGAATGCGGTGGGGCTGACCGCCGCGGTGCTGGCCGCACAAGACCCCGCCGCAGTGTTTGCCGTGCTGACCGCTGACCAGTTAATCGAGCCCGTCGTGCAGTTCCGGCAGATCGTCGGCGAGGGATTCGCGTTGGTCGAACGCGAGCCGAACACGTTGGTCACGTTCGGTATTGCCCCGACACATCCTGCCACCGGCTATGGCTATCTACAACTGGGCGCGCCGATCGATCGTTCCGCGCGGATCGTCGAGCAATTCCGCGAGAAGCCGCCGCTGGCGACCGCGGAGCAATACGTCCAAGCTGGTTCTGATCGGTACCTGTGGAACAGCGGCATGTTCGTTTGGCGCGCTGCCACGCTGCTGGATTGCATCCGCCGTTACGAACCGTCCGTGTGGGAGGGCCTGAACACGATTGCCGCCGCCTGGGATACGCCTGATCGCGACTCGACCCTGGGCCGCATCTTCCCCACGCTCAAGAAGACCAGCGTCGATTTCGCCGTGATGGAGCCCGCCTCGCGCGATCCGGCGGTCCGCGTCGCGGCCATTCCCATGCCGCTGCGGTGGTTGGACGTCGGCTCGTGGCCCGCCTTTGCCGAGACGTGTCCCCAAGACGCTGCCGGCAATGCGCTGGCGGCCGCACGCAGCCTGCTGCTGGATTCCACTCGGTGCCTGGTCGCCTCCGACCGGCCGGACCACCTGGTGGCCCTGGTCGGCTGCGATAATCTGGTCGTCGTGCACACGGCTAACGCTACCCTGGTCTGTTCCGCCGAGATGGCCGAGAAGATCAAGGACATCCAGAAGCTGGCCCAGCAGCAGTTTGGAAGTGAATACACGTGACGTGTTGTACCAGAGCGGACAAGAGAGCCGAGGCCAGAAGAGAGCCCAGAATCCTTGAAATTGCGGAATTCAATTCCTGGAATTCAAGGATTATGAGGCCGATATTGCCACGCCCGACACGGATGGACGAAATCAGCAGGGCACTGCAACGTGCCTCGGTTGCGGCGTTGCTGGGACCGCGGCCGTGTGGCAAGACCACGCT
>CAIYOB010001208.1 GCA_903927685.1 uncultured Planctomycetaceae bacterium | reverse complement strand
CGACGGGCACGATCCGCGTGGCCTCGTTCAACATCCAGGTGTTTGGCAAGACCAAGGCCGCCAAACCGCATGTGATGGATCTCTTGGCGCGTGTCGTGCGGGGCTTTGACATCGTCGCCGTGCAACAGATTCAGTGTTCGGACGACGACTTGCTGCCGAACTTTATTGAATTGGTCAACACGGCAGATCGGCATTACGATTACGTCATCGGGCCTCGGTTGGGACGGGCCAGTATCCACGAGCAGTACGCATTCATCTTCGATTTGACGACCATCGAAGTCGACCGTTCGCAGCTGTACACCGTGGCCGACCCGGACGACCTGTTGTGCCGCGAGCCATTGGTCGGTTGGTTTCGCGTTCGCGGCCCCCCCACCGACCAGGCTTTCACGTTTTCCCTGGTCAACGTCCGCGTCGATCCAGATCAGACCGAGCAGGAACTGGAGGTCCTGGACGATGTCTACCGAGTCGTACGGGACGATGGCCGGCGCGAGGATGACGTCCTGGTGATCGGCGACTTGAATGCCGACGACCGGCATTTGGGGCAGTTGGCCCAGATCTCCGGCATGCGTCCGGTCATCTCCGGGACGTCGACCGACACGCGTGGGACCGCCCAGTTGGACAACATCGTGCTCCAACAGCAGGTCACCAACGAGTTCACGGGGCGGGCCGGGATCTTCGACTTCATGCGGCAGTACAACCTGTCGATGGAAGAAGCCCTCGAGGTTTCCGATCATCTGCCCGTGTGGGCGGAATTCAGCGCCTACGAAGGCGGCCAAGCGGGACGAATCGCCTCGCGACCAGAGGCCGAGCCTCGCTAGCGGCTCACGGCACCTAGCGTTGATCGAAGACCAAGCCCGCCAATGCCTCCTGCAGGTCGGGATGCTCGAACGCATAGCCGGCGGCCTCGGCTCGTCGCGGGATGGCACGCGTGGACGCCAACAGCACGCCCGCGAATTCTCCCAGAGTCAGCCGCAAGACGGCTGCCGGCACGGCTGGCAGGAAAGTGGGACGCCCAATGGCTCGGCCTAGCGCTTTGGTGAACTCGCGATTGGTCGCTGGCTGAGGGGCGGTCGCGTTCAGCGGGCCGTGAAGGTCCGAACGCTCGGCCGCCAGCAGCAGCAGGCCGACCAGATCGTCCACGTGGATCCAGGGCATCCATTGGCGGCCGCTGCCCAGGGGGCTGCCCAGTCCGCAGCGGAACGGCGGCAACATTTTCGGCAAGGCCCCGCCGCGCCGGCTCAGGACAATCCCGATCCGCGGGCACACGACTCGGATTCCCGCGGCCGTCGCCGCTTGGGCTTCGCGTTCCCAGGCGACGCTGACTTCGGCCAGGAAGTCGCTGCCCGGCCCCGCCGCTTCATCCAGGACTTGGTCGCCTCGGTCACCGTAGAAGCCTACCGCGGATGCAGAAACCAGGACGCGCGGCGGCGACTGCAGACGCGCGAGGCCCGCGACCAGGTTGCGCGTCCCCAGGACTCGGCTGTCCCGAATGCGGGCCTTCTTGTCCGCGGTCCAGCGGCCTTGGGCGACGGATTCGCCCGCCAAGTGAAATACGACCTCGACGCCAGCGAACGCTTCCGCCGGCGCGGGGTCGCGCTGTGGATCCCAGGCGATGACACGCGCGTCGTTGCGACCCAGGGCGGCCGCCGCTGTGGCGGCATTTCGGGACAGGACCACCGGCTGCGTCAGCCGCGACAACAGCGCCGTGCCCACCAGTCCCGTCGCCCCCGTGACGAGTGCTCGCATGCTTCGTCTCCTTGCCGAAATGGGACCGGAAGCCGGTCAGAACACGCAGTTTCCGCCGCTCACCGTATTGTACAAAGTGACGCCATCCTGCAAACTGCCTGAGCGGCCAGCGGCAGAACACTTTCCCTCAGAACAGCGAGGCTCGTGCATGCGTCCGAATTTCATCCACCCGACGATTCTCATTTTCGCTCTCGCAGCAGGTCTCGTCGGAACGCGAGCCCAGACTGGCGAATCATTACCCCCTCCGACGCTCGGTGACCTGGCGACGGGGCTCAAGTCGCCCGACGCCGCGATTCGCTTGCAGGCCATAACAGATCTGGCTGCGCGAGGTGCAGCCGCACGTCCCGCAGCCATGGAACTGGTGTCCGCGCTGCGGGACGACGATGCCGAGGTCCGTGCGGTGGCCGCCGTCATCCTGGGCCAGTTGGCCGCCGAGCCGGACGCAGCGATGCCCGCGCTGGCCGCGCGGCTGGGCGACGAAACGCAAACGCAGCCGGGCCCGATGTGGCTGGTCGCGGCCCTGTCGCTCGGCGGCTACGGCGGCGCGGCCTTGCCGCACATCCTGCCGGCCTTGAAGAGCGATTCGCCCGTGACTTGCCGCGGTGCGATGGTGGCGGTCGAACGCTTAGGCAAGCAGGCCGGTTCGGCCGTGCCCGAGTTGATTGCCATTCTGCAGCGGAACGATCCCGCAACCCGGATCTTTGCGATCGGCGCCCTGCGAGCGATCGGCCCCGCTGCCCGGGCGGCGGTCCCGGACTTGATCAAGCAACTGTCCAGCGACGATTTCCACACCCAGTACTGGGCGTGTCGAGCGTTGGGCGCGATCGGTCCCGAAGCCCAGTCGGCGACCGGCGAGTTGATCCGCTGTTTGCAGACCGGCGTGG
>CAIYOB010001207.1 GCA_903927685.1 uncultured Planctomycetaceae bacterium | reverse complement strand
CAACCAGGGCACCGTTGTGTTCCAGCCGGTCAAGGAGAACAAGGCGTGGGCGTGGTTCAGCGCCCCCGGCTTGGCCACGCCGGTCAACGAACTGGCATTAAACCTTGGCGCCCAGGGCGACCGCCGCGATCCGTCCGGCAAACTGTGGCTGGCCTATCCCCGCCCCACCGGTTCGCTGGTCCTGCAGCTGGAAGGCGAAGCCGCGTTCTACTCCGGGGGACGGTTTGTCCAAGGCGAATCCGTCTACGCCGAGACCGCCAATACCAACTCGCCGTGGCTGTTCGCCTCCGCGGCCCAGGGCTTGAGAAAGCTGTCGTTGAAACTGGTCCAGCCCGGCGACGGGACCGCCACCTATCGCGTCCGCCTTGTGTTCGCCGAACCGGTTCATGCGTCGCCCGGCCAGCGAGTGTTCGACGTCCTGCTGCAAGGCCAGTCCGTGGCGGCGGACTGCGACATCGCCGCGTTGGCCGGAGGCGCGAACCGAGCGGTGTCCGTCGAATTCCCTGGAATCGCGGTCACCGACAACCTGGTCGTCGAACTGGTGTCCAAAAACCCCCAGGCTCCGCTGACGGCTCAGCCCGTCTTGCAGGCGGTGGAGATCGCTCGCGAGCGGTTCACCAGTCCGGGCTGCACGCCGCCGGCCTTCGTGGTCAACAATTTCGAGCGTCAGAAGACGGCTGCGATCAAGGTCGTCAACATGTGCGAAACGCCGTTTGCCGGCTCGATCCGCTTCGGACAAGTCCCGGGTTTCGCGGTTTCGATTCCGCCGGAACCGATCCAGTTGGCCGCCGGTGCGCGGCTTGAGATCCCGGTGACGATCGCCGCCGACGAAATGGCCGCGGGCGATTTCCAGTTGCCGTTCAGCATGCTGCGAGCCGACGGTTCCGTCGAACTCGAGCGGACGATTCGCATCGAGCACTTGGCAAACCGAACGCGCATGGTCGTTCCCGTCAGCGAGGACGCACATGTCAACCAGCGTTACCCGACGCGGAATTGGGCCGCCCAGAACGTGATGCTGGTCGATGGCGGAAACCAGGCGATGAACGATATCGATCACGCCGTCGCCCTGTTGAAGTTCCAACTGGCGGTCCCCGGCACGCCCTTGACCGCCAAGCTGCGGATCACCAACGCCGGCAATCCCACCGGCGACGCGGGGCGGATCTGCCTGGTCGAGTCGCCTTGGGAGGAAAAGGGAGTGACGTACGAGACGCGTCCGCCGCTGGGCCGCGAACTGGGGCGACTGGGCACGATGGTCGAGAATCAGACCATCGAACGCGCCTTGAACATCGTGCCGCCGGCGTCCGGGACGTTGAGTCTGGCGATCGATCCGACCAGCACCGACGGGGTCGACTTCCTGTCCCGCGAATCCGGCCGCCCCGCGGAACTGGTGATCGAGTACAACGCGGTCAAGACGGAGTAAGCACCGTTCGAGGAATATTTCGACTGGGACTTGGAGAGGGTTGCCATACGCCAGACGAGCCTGCGCCACGGCGGCGGTGAGCACTGACCGGTTGCCCTATTTCTTCCCCGCGGCGATTGTCCTAAACTCCGTACTCCACTCGACCGACGCCGGGCAGGACAGGACATCGTGCGACATGCCTCAGACGCAGCACAGAAGAACACCCTACGGTTGGCAGGCGGCCCGCAAGGACCTGCTCGCCGGGTTGACCGTCGCGGCGATTTCGGTCCCGCAAGCGATGGCGTACGCGCTGATCGCCGGCCTGGATCCGCGATTTGGGCTGTATTCGGCGATCGTGGTGACGGCTGTCGCATCGATCTTCGGCTCGTCGTCCCACCTGATCAACGGACCGACCAACGCGATTTCGCTGGTCGTGTTCAGTGCCCTGGCCTTCCTGTACGATCCCGCGGCGCCCGAGTCCGCCTACCAGGCCGCGTTTCTCCTGGCGATCATGGTGGGGGCGATTCAGATCCTGGTGGCCGTGTTTCGGCTGGGCGACCTGACTCGGTACATTTCCGAGTCCGTCGTGCTCGGCTTCATGGCGGGCGCGGGACTGCTGGTGGCGTTGAGCCAGATCGGCAACCTGTTTGGCCTGCAGGACGTCGGCACGGGGCATCAGCATATCCTGCATCGTTTGTGGCTGACGGTCACGCATGGCGGGCCGGTGAACTGGCGCTCGGTGGCTGTCGGAATGGCTACGGTCGTGCTTGTGCTGCTGTTCCGGCGCGTTGCCCGGCGGTTTCGGCTTCCGCGACTGGATATGCTGCTGGCTCTGCTGATCTCCGCGACGCTGACGTTCGCGCTCGGTTGGTCGCAGGCGAGTGAGGGGGGCCCGTCCGCGGTGGGGGTAGTCGGGCGTGTGCCCACCGGCTTGCCCTGGCCGCATCTGCCGCGGTTCAGCCCGGAGTGGATTTCGCAGATGGCAGGCAGTTCCCTGGCGATCGCCCTCCTGGGCCTGTTGGAAGCCTTGGCGATCGCCAAGGCCATTGCGCACCAGACCCGCGAGCCGTTGGACTACAACCGGCAGTGCCTGGCGGAAGGTCTGGCGAACCTGACCGGCGGGTTCTTTCAGTGCCTGCCCGGGTCCGGCTCGCTGACCCGTTCGGCGATCAATTTCCAAGCCGGCGCCGTGACGCGCTGGTCCGGCGTGTTCGCGGCCGGGACCGTGGCTGCGGTCGTGGTCCTGTTCGCCCGCTGGGCCCATTTCATCCCCAAGGCATCCTTGGCCGGTATTTTACTGGTCACGGCGGCCGGCCTGTTCGATCGCCGCCGCCTGGGCCGGGCGCTGTCCGCTTCGCGCTACGACGCGGGACTGGTGCTGACGACCGCCTTTTCTGCGGTGTTCATCAGCGTCGAATTCTCGATCTTGATCGGTGTCGCGTTTTCCATCCTGATGTTCGTGCCGCGGGCGGCGCGGCTGAAGGCCACGGAGTTGGCGATCTCCGCCGAGAACACGTTGCGCGACCGCCAGCCCTCCGACCCGTGCTGCTCGCGGATCGTGATCCTGGACTTGGAGGGCGAGTTGTTTTTCGGCGCTGCGCCGGAATTGGACCGCTACTTCGGCGAGCTGCGAGACCGGGTCCAAGCCGGCCTGCGGATCATCATCTTGCGCGTGAAACGCACACGGAATCCGGACGTCGTCTGCATCGAACTGCTGCAGCACTTTATCCAGGAGATGCACCGGCATGGCGTGACCGTTCTGTTGGCCGGCGTCCGCGCGGATTTCGCCCAGACCATGGCGAACCTGAAGTTCGGCCAATGGCTGCCGCCGAACTGCGTCTTTCCGGAAGATCCGGCCGTCGTCGGCTCCGCGACGCTGGCCGCCGTGCGTTCAGCGTACGAACGGCTGGGGGACGACGTCTGCGAAAGCTGCCCGCGCCGCCGCTCGGGAAAACGCGACGAGGGGGATCTCTACTACATGATTTGAGCTGAGCCGTGCGCGTCCCGTGAGTCGGCTCCGCGATCTCGCCGCAGAACCGACCTGAGTCCGTCGCGACGGAACGAGTCCCGTCCAATGAGATTGAGCTTGGATCTTCGTCAGGACTTCGTCAGGACTTCGCCAGGGACTGGTTGTGAGTGGATAAGAGGTCGGTTATGCTTTCCCTATCAGGGGAGACAGGCTGGGCAACCGGCCTGCCGCGCCGGTCGAATTCACACCGCGCCGAGGACAACTCGGCGGACCAGCCCGCGAGAATCAGGAGTGGTGCCGATGACGATTGGGGAACGCTTTTTCGGTGGTGTCCGCGTCTGGAAGATGCTGCCCGGCGGTCCGATGACGTGCGTTTTCCTGTTGCTGATTGCCGCCGTGGCGGCAGCTTCGGCGGCCGAGGACAAACTGCAGTTCAACCGCGATATCCGCGGGATCCTTTCGGACAACTGCTTCCTGTGTCACGGGCCGGATAAGAACCGCCGCGAGGCGGATTTGCGGCTGGATATCCGCGACCAGGCATTGGAACATCGGGCGATCGTACCCGGCCAGCCGGACGAAAGCGAAGTCGTCGCCCGCATCGACAGCACCGACGCCGACCTGGTCATGCCGCCACCGGCGACGAACAAGAAACTGTCCGACGAGCAGAAGGCGACGCTCAAACGCTGGATCGCCGAGGGGGGCGAATACCAGGGCCACTGGGCGTATGAGCCGCCGGTCAAGCCGGCAATCCCGGAGGGCGTCCATCCGATCGACCAGTTGGTCGCCGAACGGCTGGCCCAGTCGGGACTGCAACTGTCTCCCGAAGCGGACCGCCGCACGCTCGCGCGCCGGCTGTATTTCGACCTGCTCGGCCTGCCGCCCAAGCCGGCGGAAGTCGAAGCCTTTGCGGCCGATGCGTCGCCCGCGGCCTACGAACAACTGGTGGACAAGCTGTTGGCCTTGCCGCAGTACGGCGAGCGGATGGCGATCCCCTGGCTGGACGTGGTCCGCTTTGCCGACACGATCGGCTATCACTCGGACAACCCGCGCAACGTGTGGCCGTATCGCGACTGGGTGATCCAGGCGTTTAACGACAACAAGCCGTTCGACCAGTTCACCATCGAGCAACTGGCCGGCGACTTGCTGCCCGACAGCACGCAGCAGCAGAAGGTCGGTTCCTGCTTCAACCGCTTGCTGCTGACCACCGAGGAGGGCGGCGCCCAGCCTAAGGACTATGAAGCCCGCATGCTGACGGACCGCGTCCGCGCCGTGGGGACGGTGTGGCTGGGGCTCACGCTGGGGTGCTGCCAGTGCCACGACCACAAGTTCGATCCGGCCACGATGCACGACTTCTATTCGTTGGGCGCCTTCTTTGCCGATCTCCAGGAGCCGATCATCGGGCGCCGCGAGGATGGCATGCTCGTGCCCAGCCCCGACCAGCAGCAGGAACGCGAGCGTCTGCAAGCCGCGGTCGCCCAGGCCCAGCGGCAACTGGACACGCCGCCCGCGGCCGTGGTGTCCGCTCAGGAGGCGTGGGAACAGGCGGTCGCGGCCGATTGGGCGGACGACCGCTGGCTTGTCCTGAAGCCGGAGAAGGCCGAGTCCGAGAAAGGCGTCAAGCTGACGGTCGACGGCGACGGCACCATCGCCACGGATCGCAATCCGGACGGCGGGGCCGACACCTACCGGGTGACCGTCAAGACGAAACTCGCGGGCATTACCGGGTTCCGGCTGGATGCGTTGGAGCACGCGTCGCTGCCGGCACAGGGGCCGGGCCGAGCGGGCAATGGGAATTTCGTCGTGAACGAGTTCACCGTGACGGCGGGCGACAAGCCGCTGACGATCGCCCGGGCCGCGGCGACGTTCGAACAGGCCGGCTTCTCCGCTGCGGCGACGCTGGACGGGAATACCGAAAAACTGAACGGCTGGGCGGTCATGGGCGGCACGGGCGTCGCCCAGGCCATCGGCTTTGAGTTGGCAGAACCGCTGGGCGGCGGCGAGGAACTGACGCTCGTATTCGCGCTACCGCAATTGCATGGCGACAACCACACGCTGGGCCGCTTTCGTTTGGCCGCGACGACCATGCCGCAGCCGGTGGCAATGCCCCGGGCGGGAGCGCCGCCGCAGGACATCGTCAACATCGTCCGCATCGAACCCGCCCGGCGCGAGGATGCTCAGAAGAAGCGGTTAGCCGATTTCTTCCGTTCGTGGACGCCGGCGCTGGCCGAGGCACGGGCCCAATTGGCCGCGGCTCAGAAGTCGCACGCGGACTTCGAGTCCTCCCTGCCGCGCTGTATTGTTTCGGTGTCGATGGGCAAACCGCGGACGGTCCGCTTTCTCCCGCGCGGCAATTGGATGGACGAGAGCGGCGCGATCATGCAACCGGCCTTGCCCGCGTTCCTGCCGCAAGGAGGCGTGCCGCAGGACCGGCCGCTGAATCGCCTGGACCTGGCCCGCTGGCTGGTTTCCCGCGACAACCCGCTGACCGCCCGCGTGACGATGAACCGGCTGTGGAAGCAGTTCTTTGGAATCGGGCTGTCCAAGGCGCCCGACGATCTGGGATCGCAGGGCGAATGGCCGGCCTATCCGGAGCTGCTGGACTGGCTGGCCTGCGAGTTCATGGACCGTGGCTGGGACGTCAAGCACATGGTTCGAACGGTCGTCACCAGCCGCACCTATCGGCAAGTCTCAACTGCGTCCCGGGAACTGCAGGAGCGCGACCCAGCCAACCGGCTGCTGGCTCGGCAGAGCCGTTTCCGCCTGGATGCCGAACTGGTCCGCGACAATGCCCTCAGCGTCGCCGGCTTGTTGGTGCCCAAGATTGGCGGGCCGAGCGTCAAGCCGTATCAGCCGGAAGGCTATTGGGAGAATCTGAACTTTCCTCCGCGGACCTGGGTGGCGGACACGGGAGAGAGCCAGTACCGGCGCGGCCTGTACACCTGGTGGCAGCGTTCGTTCCTGCATCCCAGCTTGCTGGCCTTTGATGCCCCCAACCGCGAGGAGTGCGCCGCGGATCGCAACCGTTCCAACCTCCCGCAGCAGGCGTTGGTGCTGCTGAACGATCCGACGTACGTCGAAGCGGCCCGCGTGTTTGCCGCGCGGATCCTCAAGGAGGGCGGCGGCGACACGGCCGCGCGCTTGACCTGGGCCTGGCAGCAGGCGTTGCAGCGTGCGCCGCGGCAGGACGAGGTCGAGGTGGCGACGGCCCTGCTGGCGAAGCATCAAGCCCAGTACGCTCAGGACGCCCAGGCATCCGAAGCCGTTTTGAAAGTCGGTCTCGCGCCCGCGCCGCAGGACTTGGCGCCCGCCGAACTGGCCGCCTGGACCAGCGTGGCCCGTGTGATCCTGAATCTGCACGAGACGGTAACCCGCAGCTAACGGAAAGGGCCTCCACAGGAGAACATCCCCATGACATACGTTCCCCAACCCGCGCGTGACGACTCGCCCGCCTCGCTCTGGACGCAGATCCGCCGCCGCAGTTTCTTGCGGCTGACGGCCGCCGGACTGGGCTCGGTCGCCTTGGGCTCGCTGCTCAATCCGCGGCTGGCGGCCGCCCCGGCGTCCGGGCGCTGGGCCGGCGTCATCCAGCCGACCCATTTTCCGGCCAAGGCCAAACGCGTGATCTGGCTGACGATGGCCGGCGGGCCGTCGCAGCTCGAGACGTTTGACCACAAGCCGGTCCTGGCCGAGATGCACGGCAAGCCGATGCCGGAGAGCATGACCAAGGGCCAGCAGTTGGCGCAGTTGCAGGGCGCCAAGCTGGTCTGCTACGGCCCGCAGTTGAAGTTCAAGAAATTCGACAGCGGTGCGGAGATCTGCGAGCTGTTTGGGGAGATCGCCGCGACGGCGAACGAGATTTGCTTCGTCCGCTCGATGACCACCGAAGCCATCAATCACGACCCGGCCCACATGTTCATCAATACGGGCGCGCAAATCGCTGGGCGGCCGTCCATGGGGGCCTGGGCCGTGTACGGGCTGGGCTCGGAGGCCGAAGATCTGCCGGGCTTCGTGGTCCTGACCTCGCTGGGCCGCGGCGGGCAGAACCAGCCCATCGCGGCGCGGCAGTGGTCGTCCGGGTTCCTGCCCAGCCGCTTCCAGGGCGTGGCGTTGCGCGGTCGCGGCGATCCCGTACTGTACCTGAGCAACCCGGCCGGCGTGTCCCGCGACCAGCAGCAGGATGTCGTCCAAGCGGCCAACGCGATCAATTCCCAGTACGACCAGGTCGTCGACGATCCGGAAATCGCCACGCGGATCACGCAGTACGAAATGGCTTTTCAGATGCAGGCCAGCGTGCCGGACTTGATGGATTCGAGCCGCGAGCCGCAGCACGTCTTGGACTTGTACGGCTGTCAGCCCGGCGACGGCTCGTTCGCCTCGAACTGTCTGCTGGCCCGACGCTTGGCCGAACGCGGCGTGCGGTTCATCCAGCTGTACCACAAGGACTGGGACCACCACGGCGGCGTCAAGAACGGCGTCGAGTTGAAGGCTCAAGAGATCGACCGGGCCTGTGCCGGCCTGATTCGCGACTTGAAGCAGCGGGACATGCTCAAAGATACGCTGATCGTCTGGGCGGGCGAATTCGGCCGCACGCCGATGTCCCAGGGCGGCGACGGCCGCGATCACCATAACAAAGGCTTCACCATCTGGCTGGCGGGCGGCGGGATTCAAGGCGGTTTGAACTACGGCGCGACGGACGAACTGGGCTACGCCGCAGTCGAAAACGCGATCAATGTCCACGACCTGCACGCGACGATGCTCCACCTGCTGGGCATCGACCACAACCGCTTCACGTTTAAATTCCAGGGGCTGGACGCCCGCCTGAGCGGCGTGGAAGGCGCCCGGGTGATCAAGGACATCCTGGCCTGAGACCGGCGACAAGCTCTTCTGCAAGGAGAATAGGTAGCTATGATCGCCTGCTTTCGCACGTGTCGCGTCCGTTTCGCCGCCCGGGCTGCCGTCTGCCTGGGGCTGGTGGCCCTGGTGGCCGGGTGCGGTTCGGATGAGCCGTTGTACCTGGGCAAGACGTTCGCCCAATGGAAAGAGCAACTGCAGGCCGATTCGCCTCAGGCTCGCCTGGCAGCGGTCGAAGCGATGACGGCGATGGGGACGCGGGCCGTGCCGGCCGTGCCGGAGTTGACCAAGGCACTCCAGGACTCGGACGCCGGCGTCCGGCTGGCGGCGGTCGAAGTCATGTTCCGGCTGGTGCAGGACGGACACGCTACCCCAGCGACGTTGGCCGCCCTGTTCTCGGACCAAGACGCTGGCGTGCGGGCCGCCGCCGCAGCAGCCATCGGCAGCATCGGTGACCGTCAGGGCCAATTCCGCGCGGGCTTGGTCACCATGCTGGACGATACGGCGGCGGGGGCTCGACTGGCGGCCGCCCAGGCGATTCAGACGCTCGACCCCCAAGCCCAACAGCCGTTGCCGGTATTGATCCAGTTGCTGAGCGACCCGGATGAGACCATCCGAGGCGAAGCCGCGAGAAGTTTGGCGCCGTTTGGGGCCGAGGCCCGGGACGCCGCCCCCCGGCTCGTTCAGTTGCTGGAAGACCCCGGGCCGCTGGTCCGCGAAGGCGCATCGCTCGCCCTGGCTCAGATGGGGCAGGAGGCCGGCGTCGGCCAGGCGGCGCTGCTCAAGGCGCTGGCGAATCCCGCGACGCCGTCCGAAGCCCTGGCCGAAGCCCGGGCGCTGCTGGCGTCCGGAGCGGATGCCAAGGAAGCCGTCCCCTTGCTGCGGAAACAGATCGAGAAGTTCGGCCGGGTGACGGGCTTCCCGCAAGCGATGGAAGAGATCATCGCCGGATTCGAGGCAACGCACTAGTGGGACCGTCACCGAACAGAGCCTGCACGCTCCATAAACCCAAGACCCCCAAGAAACGCGGCCCAACCTCGCGATTCAGGAGAGGAACTTCAGGCTTACCAAACGGGGAACCTGTTGACCTGGGAGGAACCACCGTCCGTGGGACCCTCGGCCAATACCGAATCACCGTCACGGCCGATGGACAGCGAGTCGAGCCACAAACGTCGGAATCTCATCGTGAGCGGACCAACGAAATCGTCGTTCGCGTGTCACGTCGAACCGGGGCCCGCCCGATGCGCGACTAAGCGTCCGCGCAGAAATAACTTGCGCAATTTTGTGTAGGACGGATTGGCAATCCGTCCCTGTTTTTCCGGACGGATTACCAATCCGTCCTACGGTTAGTTGTCCAACTTATT
>CAIYOB010001206.1 GCA_903927685.1 uncultured Planctomycetaceae bacterium | reverse complement strand
CGCTCAATTGAGTGAAGTCGGGCTGGACTCCCGTGCCCGATGGCTTGAACATGGAAAACGGAACGGCAAGGTTCGCCAGCCAACAAAAGCCATTTGGATCAGCGAACCATGCCGCCGTCGCTGGTGTCCTCGTTTTCATGGACGCCACCCACATCAAAACCAAATTCGAGAAGCTGGGAGCCAGGGCCAAAATCGGCCAGTTGCGTCGGTTGACCGACGTGTTCATTCACCAGGGCGAGTGGTTCTTCATCCGGCCCCGGACGTGCGAGTCAACGAAAAGTCGATCCTGCCTCTCGAGCCGATCCGCCGTGATGGCGGCAAGCCGCACATGTGCGAGCAGTTGTATCGGGACGGCGGAACCACCGTCTACGTGTGCAGCCGCCATCCCAACGAGTTGACAGGAGACGAATACCGAAGGCTGCTCAAGGAGCACTCGGCCGCTGCCAAGTGGGGATGGCGAATCATGGCACGCAACCCGGTGGTCTACGTCCGTGGCAAGATCACGCACCCCGACCACTCCACGATCGGGCTGGACGGCTGGCATCGGGTCAAAATGAACACCGAGAACCGCTCCAGGGCGATGGCATCGGTGGCGTTTCTGGACTGAGGCAGGCAGCGTGAACAGGCACGCTCGGAGCAGTTTTGCCAGAGAACCTAGCGCGGCTTCGGGCGGAAGCCAGATCGCCACGCCCTCCAAGTTCGCCGAGGTCGCCCCGACCTCGCCGCAATGGACGCCATACCGGAGAAGGCACTGTTCCACGTCGGACCAACCGTGTCACCAGCCCGCCGATGAAGAAAACGTCGGAAACAAAAACAACAAGGGACTGCCCAAGACCACGAAAGGAAGCCGCCGTGCCAAAGTTTTACGTCGAATCCGGCCCCATCCGCTTGATCTTTGATGCCGCCACCGCCGAAGAAGCCGCCGTCAGGGCGTTCCAGTGGACCTGCGACAAGCAGACCGAGATCCAGGCCGTGTCCCCGCTGGACCACATCCTGGAGGCCGAGGAGCGGGGCTGGCAACTGGGGGACGAAATCCGTGTGAACGAGCAGGGCTTCGGGCGTTGGGATGGCGAGTCGTTCAACACGTTCGACATCGTGGAGGCGTGGTTGCGTTGTCCGCTGTCGGTGGCGTGAAGCCGGTCAGCCCACCGGCTTCACCGGCCTTGCCCGTTCATCATCCATTGCCATCGGCGGCGTGCCGAAGATCAAGAACTCCAGTTGTTGTCCCGGCTCGGCCTCCAGGGAGTGCAGCACTCCGGCCGGGATCACGGCCGCGCTGCCGGGCCGCAGGGGATGTGTCTGCTGGCCCAGCATGATCGTGCCGGTGCCTGCCAGCACGTAGTACACTTCGTCGTAGCCGGTGTGGAGATGTGGCGTCCCCTTCGTGATCTTGACCACGTGGACATTGGCCACGCCACCGGCGCCGCCGGTCACGATCCGCTGCACTTGGCCGAAGGGGCAGTCAATGGGCGGCGTTTCGTCACGGTGGTGGACGAGGGACTGCCGGTAGCGGAACCACCGCTTATCCCCCAGCACCACCGAGGTCTCCACCTGCCGGTCTGGGATCGACCAATACTTCTTCAAAAGTCGGTTCTTCTCTTCCAACGTGACCAGCCGGAACCCGTGCTTCTCGTAGAACCGGACTGCCCAGGTCGCGGCGGCCCAGGTGCCGATCAACACTGGTCGGGCCGTCAGCGTCCGAAGTTCCGCCAGCAACTTTCCGCCGATCCCCTGGCTCCGGTGGATTGTTCGCACGTAAGCGTGACGGATCAGGGTCACGTCCTGCACATCCTGGAGGCCCATCACGCCGAGCAGTTCGCCGCCGTCTGTGTAGCCCCAGAACTGGACCCCATTTTCGATCTCGTGGCGTAGTTCAGCCTGGGACATGTAGGGTTCATGCCAGCGGTCGGCGGGGATCACGCCACGGTAGGCTTCGGCCCCGTCGTTGATGATGGCGTGGATCGTGTCGAAATCGGTGTCGCTACAAGGACGGATCATTTTTCCGTGGCCTCCACGCAGCCGAGTGTCTGCTGCCGAGTTTCTGCTCTTCGATTTGCACTGCGGTCATGGTACGCTGTTCCGGTTGCCGTAAGAAGACCGAATGGCAGGGAGGTGCGGTATGCTGTGCAAATGCGTGGTGGCGTGGGGCCTGACCGTTGCCGTCTTTGGCGGCTTGTTGGGGCCAGGTTTAGCCGAAGATCCCAAGTCGTTGGCTCCGACTGCCATCGAACTGAAGTCGGAACCGTGCGGCGGCGGCTGGACACGGTGGGACTCCATCGGGAACGTCGAAGGGGCGATGACCTACCGAGAGCGGATCACGGCCTTGGCGGCCAACCAAGACGAGATCTGGGTCGGCACCAGTTCCGGCAGGCTGCTGACCCGGCAGGAAGACAAATGGACCTTGCAGGGCCGACTGGATGGCATCCAAATCACCGGGATCGCTGTGGAAAATGCAGTCAAAGTCTGGCTCAGCACGAGCGACGGCATTCGGCGGCTGGAGCGGGAGGCTGACCAGCCGTGGCGAAGCACCGAGTTTCGGGACTACTACGAGGGTCATCCGAGCTTCGTCAGCGGAGGGTACATCCCTGGTGAGGATGCGGTTCGGCTCTGGGGTTACGTCGATGAGATCTGCGTTCCGCCCGGCGAGGCAGCCTACTCGCCGTTGGTGATCTCGACGGAACACGGCCTTTTTTCCTGGGGTGGTTACGGTCGTGTCTGGCACCACTACCTGCCGCACTACTGGGGAGCGAATTCAGCGTGGTTGGACACGAGGGAACTCGTGCCACATCGCCGACCGACCTGCATCGCCGAAGACGGTGACGGCAATCTCTGGATCGGAACGGAATGGGATGGTCTGATCCGCTTGAATGCTCACGCCCGCAAGTACCACAACCGGGAACCTGAGAAGAACAAGAAGGACGGCACGGAGTTCAGCTTCATCGGCCCGAAAGAAATCGGCTGCGAGTTCGACCGCGTGGCCGACCTCGCTGCGGCGGACAAAGGTGTCTGGGCCGTCCTGACTTCTCGTGAACACGGCTCGGCTCTAGCTCGATTCGACGGGCAAAGCTGGGTCACGCATCCCCTCGATGGCCCTGCACGATGCGTTGCTGAGGTGGGGCCGGGCGTCGTCTTGATCGGTGTGGACGGTACGGAGTGGGGGCGTTATCACGGGCTTCGGAAGGTGACTTGGGCCTCGAAGAAGGTCGAACGGCCGGTCGGTCCCGAAGGCGTGATCCACAAGATCGTCCGGCTCACGAATGGCCGAGTGGTTGCGGCGTCTTGGTGGAGTCTGTTCGAGTCGGATTCCACCGTCAAGAAGGGTCCGGCAGAATGATCGTCAAGGCGATCTTGAAGCGAACCAGGAATGCCGACGTCGTGTCTGTTGTGGAAATTCCCTTGGCCCCTCCGTCAGAACAAGAACCGGACCCCAGGGTGCCCACGCCTCCATGTCGTTTCTTTGCCGTCGCTTGCAGGAGGCTGGCTTCGTGTCGCTCGACAGCCTGACCGAAAGCCAGCGAGTCTGGCTGACTGGAGCGTTCGCCAAGGTCTGCTGCCGAGTGGACAGCGAAGAGGAACTGATGCAGGTCCACGACAAGGCGGTGGGGGCCGGGCTGGAGGTGCATCTGATCACGGACAGCGGCAGAACGGAATTCCACGGCCAGCCGACTCGGACGTGCCTCGCCATTGGGCCCGATGAGGCCGACAAGATCGACCAGATCACGGCCCACCTTGAACTACTTTAGACGGTGGCCACATGCGACAGAAATTGCCAACGCCGGTGAAGCTCGTCGTCCTGCTCACCCTGATGCCGATCTGCGGCATCGTGGCGTTGATCCTGGTCGTTTTCTTGCTGATGGGGATTGGCCTTTGGCTTGAAGACAACTGCTGGCCCGCCAGATGTCCTGCACGTCGTCCCGCCGCATGATGTTGCGGAAATAGAGCGGGCTTACCCTGCCGTTGACGGCGTTGGTGATCGCACCGAGGACCGCCCCCAGCGCGACGCCGCTGAATGCGACTCCGATCAAGGCTCCGGGACGGCTTCTATTCGTTTCGGTCATGCGTTGGCTCCCCTGATTCTCGGTCAGCCTGCCCCCAGATCCTCCACGAAGCGGGCCGATGGCGTGACTTTTGCGACCTTCACGCCGAGGGTGTCCGCCACGATCTTCTGCAACTTCGCCCAGACCTCCTCGTCGGTCATCTGCTGCCTGACAGCCACCTCGTAGCCCGGCGGCAACGTCGCACGTGCCGCATCACCGACCGTAGCCACACCGTGCGGGAATGCCAGGGCAATCGGACGGGTAACGGAGAATGTCACCAGCAGCATGGCGACCGTCGCCGTACCGCCCAACACGATGGCGTGAACGAAGCCGACGAGCGGCACAATCATGGCCGCAGTGACGACTCCGGCAAGGAGGCAGCAACCGGTCAGCACCGGCCCAAGTCGAAACGGCAGGCGGAGTCCCCGCAGTCGCCCCGGTACTTCCTGTTGCAGACGCTTCCAGACACGGCGGCGTATCCGTGGCGGAAGCATCGTCTTCAGTTCCGTGGAGGGGCGAATGGCCCGTCTGGGCACCGACGTGTTCTCCGTCAGCACACGCCGAACGTTACGGAAGACATGGCCTGTCGGGCATCCATGCTGCTGCGTTTGGCGGCGGCTCTCCAGGATGTACGCGTGGAGTTGCCCAACGGTTTGTAGCTGGGGAGCGGCTTGGTCCGAGACGATGATGCCAAACGTCTCCTCCACCTCCATCACGAGTTCGACCAGTTCCAGTCCCATAACTCCGCCTCGCTGACTGCCGCATGGCCCATGGTCCCACTTGCCGGAACCGTTGTCCAGGGTCGGACGGGAACAATGTTTCGGCTCGACTTGGTGGGGATTTCTGCGTGACGCTCGAACCGTCCCGAGCGAGGTGAGGCAACCCGCACGCGGCTAGTCGGCGAACCGGAGCGAGTATAAATCGGCGTCGTGGAGTTCGAACCGCAGTTGGACGGGCTTGCCAGCCAGGGAACTGACGTCCGCGCCGCCGACCCACGTGACGACGTGCTCAAGCGCGTCGCCCTGGAACGGCTGGCAATCGGCCAAAGCAAAACCGGCGACCGGCTGGCCCGCGGGGTCTTGGATCTCCACCCGCAGGCTTCCTGCGGCGGCGGCGTTGACCGTCAGCTTCGCTCCGGCGAAACGCAAGGGCTTGGTGAGCAGTTGCCCGCCGGCGGCGGGGGCGTGGATGGAGACGAAGCCGTCGACGCGAAAAGTGAACCGCCGCAGGCGGCTGTCCGGACCCGTGTAGTACGCCTCGGTGGCGTAAACCGAGTACTCCTTGTCGTTCCCGGGCAGCTGGACCAAGCCCCATGTCATGTAGTTGCTGCGGTTGCCGTCGCGGTTCTCCGGGGCGGTGACGGGGATCAACGCTTCGGGCCAGCGGTGGAAGTTTCGGCCGTCGCGGCTGGTCATGAAGATCGGTTCGACCTGCTCGCGACGCTCCGGGTGGAACCGGGTCGGAAAACCGATCAGCAGCTGCGGAGCCCGCTCGTAGCGCCGGATGGCATTGGTGTACAGGTGCTCCTGCGGCGCCGCAAAGTACTCGAGGAACACGGGCTCGGTCCAGTTCAGGAAATCGCTTGACGTCCCGGTCATGATATCCCGCACGCCGCGGAACTCGCGGTGGAATTCGCGATACAGCTTGGCCTGTGGATCCCAGAAAGCCAGGTTCTGCGAATCGAACGCGCCCCGGGTGATGACCGGCTCGGCGCGGGTCAGCGACCAGCGCAAACCATCGGCGGACTGGTAGGCGTACAGGCCGTGCTTGGCGCCGCCACCGCCGGCCAGGGCTTTGTAACGGGCCTCGGGCAGGCAGGCGGGATGGGCGTCCTTGAAGGGCGTGAAATTGTGGCCGCCCGCTCCGTTCCAGATGATGTTGTTGGCCTTCGAGCCGCCGAATTCGCACAGGCCCAGCTCGGGCTTCGTCCACTGGATCCCGTCGCGGCTCTCCGCATAGCAGACGACTTCCGGGTGCGCGGACTTGCGCGTCTGTTCGTCGAAGTGCGAGCCGCGATAGTACATGCGGTACAAGTCGCCGTCCTGGAAGATCGTGTAATAGGCACACGTGTTGCCTTCCCACGGCTTGTCCGTCACCAGGACGACCTCGCGCGGGACCGGCTTCTGCAAGGTCTGCTTGGCCGCGCCGTCCAGTTGACCGACCAGGTAATCGTCGACGAACAACTCCCGCTGCGAACCGATGTCGAGCGGCTCGGCTGCCAGCGCGGGCAGCCCCCACAGGAGCAGGCACCAGAACGAACGTGGCAGGTACATCGGCGGGCCCTTTCATCGGGGAGGAGGGTTAGAGCCGGATGGTCGCAGCGGCCTCCTGCAGGATGCGGGCGCTGCGTTCGATCGCGGTTTGCTCGTCGTTGCTCAGGACCGGTTCCAGCGTGGCTACGATGCCGGCAGAGCCGACCACGCGCGGCAGCGACAGACTGACACGTCCCAAGTCGGCGAAATCGGCCGGCGCAGAGACGGTCAGCACCGAGCGTGTGTCGCCGCGCAGCACGCGGACCAGCAGGGCGATCCCCGCGCCGATGCCGTGGTATGTTGCGCCTTTGCCCGCAATGATCCGATATGCGGCGTGGCGGACGCCGTCGTCGATCTGCTGCTTGACCTCCGCGGTGATCGGCTGCCCGACCTGCTCGGCGAACTCCTGCACCGGGACGCCGCCCACCTTGGCGCTGGACCAGACCAGCACTTCCGAGTCGCCGTGCTCGCCGACCACGTAGGCGTGGATCGAGTGCGGGGCCACGCCGATGTGGTCGCCGATCAGCGTGCGAAACCGAGACGTATCCAGAATCGTGCCGGTGCCGAGCACGCGTCCGGCAGGCAACTGAGCCAGCCGCGTGACCACCTCGGTCATGATGTCCACCGGATTGGACGCCACCACCAGGATTGCATCCGGCGCGTTCCGGACGACTTGGCCCACGACCTGTTTGAAGACAGCCGCGTTCCGTTCCAGCAGCTGCAACCGCGTTTCGCCGGGGCGTTGGGCGACGCCGCAGCACAGGATGACGGCGCCGGCGCCGGCGAGTTCCTCATAGCCACCCGCCCAGATGCGCACCGGCTCGCTGAACGGCGTCGCGTGCAAAATGTCTTCGGCGTGCGCTTGGGCGAGCTGCGGATTCAAGTCGACCAGCACGACTTCGCTGGCCGCCCCGGTCAGCGCGATGGCGTACGCTGCGCTGCTGCCGACCAGGCCACTGCCGACAATTCCTACTTTCACGGCATCTGCTCCGTTTGTAATCGTGCGTCGTCCGAACGGTGCCCACGGTAGCCCGGATCGGGGTTTGTGACAAGATGTGGGCGGAAAGCCTGGCCGGGCGGAAGGACCCGGCCCGACCGCTGGCGAATTGTCCAATCGTTGCCACATTGCTATCGTATACGTGTTACCGGCAGTCGACCAACTGCCGAATTGCCTCTCGTCGCACAA
This sequence comes from uncultured Planctomycetaceae bacterium, assembly GCA_903927685.1. Next base: position 6,354 of record CAIYOB010001206.1, on the reverse strand, counting down.
GGTGAATGTGATGCACGCGTGTTCTTTGGGGTTGATCAAGCCGTTTTCAGGTCGGTTTGTCGGGTTGGTGTGCCTATTGGCGGGAGCGGCTGGACTCGCATTGGCCTGTGACACGCCCGTGTATCGTTATGCGATGTATCGCTGGGAACCGGCGCCCTACGAGATCTACTATTTCCACGACAAGCCGCTGGACGAACAGGCCACGCAGATCCAGAAACTGGTCAAGGCGGTGTCGGAGTCCGAGGAGAAGCCGGCCAATATTTTTTTTGTGGACGCCTCGCTGACCGATGACCCCGAACTGAAGCGGATCCCGCCGGACGTGAGGAAGACCTGGAAGGACCAGCAGAATCCTCCGGTTCCCAGCTACATGGTTGTCACGCCGTATGGACGCAGTCTGTTTCAGGGAGCCCTGGACGAAGCGACGCTGAAGGCCCTGCTGGACAGTCCCGCTCGCACCCAGGTGGCCAAGCAGCTGGCCGATGGCTGCGCCGGAGTACTGATCCAGGTAACCGGCAAGGACGCGGCCGCGAGCGAGGCTGCGGAGAAGGTAACCAAGGAGTTGATCGCCGACGTCGGAGCCGGGAAGATCGAGCTGTATCTGCCGCCGGGGATGGAGGACACGGCCGAAGGCGATGGCGAGCAAGCCAAGTCCGGTCTGCCGCTGGGGTACGTCAAGGTCGCGCGGGACGATCCCGCTGAGAAGTGGCTGATCGACTCACTGTTGTCGATGGAAGAAGACTTGACGAGCGACGAGTATGCCGGCCAGCCGATGATTTTTGCCGTCTTCGGCCGCGGCCGAGCCTTGCCGCCCTTCGTGGGCAAGGGCATTACGCGGGACAATCTGCTGGAGTGCGTGTACTTCCTGACCGGCGCTTGTTCGTGTACGGTCAAGGACCAGAACCCGGGGATGGACTTGCTGTTTGCCGAGAATTGGTGGACGATGGCCGAAAAGCTGGCCGCGCAGGTCGGCGCCGAAGAAGGAAATGAAGCCCAGCTGGGCGCCGCGCAGCTGTTCCCGCACTTGATGATTCCCGGCGGCCAGGCGGGGGCGGCTGCTGGCGTGGAACCCACGGGCGGGGGCGAGAGTCCAAAGCCAGAGAGTCCGAAACCTGCCAGTCCGCAAGAGACGACGCCAGTCGAAGCTCCGCCAAAGGAAACTCCCTCGGCGGCCAGCGCTGCGGCGCCACCAGCAGCCGAGGGCATGCCGTCGGAGGCCGCTCCGCAGCCACGGCGGGAAGAAGGTTCACAAGCGGGCCAAGGGAGAACCGAAGAGCCGGCGTTACAGGCTGGACCGCAGGCGGAGGACGCACAGGCCAAGGAGCCTCAGGGCGAGAGGAAGCCGGAGGTCGAGACGGAAGGACAGCCGGAGCCGGCCGGCCAGAAGCAGGCTGAGCCAGCGGCGCCGGCGGCCGCAGAGCCCGCCGGGCATTCGGACAGCGTCCACGGTGCGGCGCACCCGGAGTCGCACGCCGCCGACGCAATTGGTATCGTGGCGGTTGCCGCGGGGTTGTGCGTGGCGCTGGTCCTGCTATTTGGCGTGACATTCCTGACGATGCGAGCCAAGTGACCCATGATTGAACTGCAGAACGCCAGCAAGGTCTTCGGCACGCCACAAGGCGAAGTGCGGGCTCTGGACGACGTCACGTTACGGATCGAGGAAGGCGAGTTCGTGGCCATCTGCGGCCCCAGCGGCTGCGGCAAATCGACCCTGCTGTCGCTGGTCGGCGGCTTGGCCCAGCCCACCGCAGGTCGGGTGACCGTGGCCGGACAGCCGATCTCCGAGATGTCGCCGGCCGGGCGGGCGGCATTTCGCGCGGAGAACATGGGCTTCGTCTTTCAACTGTTTCATCTGCTGCCGTACCTGACAGTGCTGGACAACGTCCGGCTGGCCGCGTCGCCGCGGACTCGCGCGACCGCTGGGGCGCGAGCCGAGGAGTTGCTGGTTCGCTTTGGCCTGGGTGATCGGCTGTCCCACCGCCCGGGAGAATTGAGTGTCGGACAGCGCCAGCGCGTGGCGATGGCCCGGGCCCTGCTGAATCGGCCGCGGCTGTTGCTGGCCGACGAGCCGACCGGCAATTTGGACCCGGAGAACGCCACGGCCGTTTTGGACCTGTTGTCCGAGTATGGGGCGGAGGGCGGAACCGTCTTGCTGGTGACCCACGAAGCCTACGCCGCCGAACGCGCTCGGCGGCAAGTCAACATGTGCGAGGGACGCCTTCGAGCTGCATAGGAATCCATGGCTGCCGCCGTCGCGTTGGACAGTTTTCTGGCCCTGTTGCAGAAGAGCCGCCTGCTGACGGAGGCCGAATTCGATTCCGCGCGACGGCAGGTGCTGGCTGCCGACGCGACGACCGCCGAGCAAGCCGCCGCAGCGCTGGTGGCCCGCGGCGTGATCACCAAGTACCAGGCCAACCGGTTGCTGGAGGGCCGCCGCCGCGGGCTGTTCATCGACGATTACCGGATCATCGAACTGCTGGGCTGCGGCGGAATGGGGTACCTGTACCGAGCCCGGGAGATGAAGACCGACTGGGAGGTCGCGCTGAAGGTCCTCGCGGACCGCTTTCGCTTTGACAAGGGTCGGCTGACCCGGTTTCAATTGGAGGCCGAGGCGGGCCTGAAGCTGAGCCACCCCAATATCCTGCGGACCAAAGCGATCCGCCGCAGCGAAGACATCTACGGCGTCATCCACTACATGGTCATGGAGTTGGTCAAGGGCGTCAGCTTGCGCGAGTTGCTGGAGATCCGCCGCCGCACGCTGAACTGGCGGCAGTCCTGTGACGTGATCTGCCAAGCGGCCACGGGCCTGCAATACGCCCACCAGATGGGACTGGTGCACCGCGATGTCAAGCCCGAGAACTTGCTGATCCGCACCGACGGCGCCGTCAAGGTCCTCGATTTCGGTCTGGCCATGGTCGGAGGCAGTGAAGCCGAATACTCGCTGGCCACGATCCTGGGCCAGAATTGCCTCGGCACGGCCGACTATATCGCACCGGAACAGTCCGTCGACAGTCTGAACGTGGACTGCCGCGCCGATATCTACAGCCTGGGTTGCACGTTCTATTTCCTGGTCACCGGCCAGGTGCCCTTCCCGTCCAAGAACACCTCGGACAAGCTGGCAGGCCATCGCCGCGGCCGGCCACGGGAAATCCACGAATTGAATCCCAAGGTCCCCGAGCGGATCGTCAAGATCATCAAGAAGATGATGGCCAAACGTCCGGAACGGCGTTTTCAGACGGCGGACGACGTGCGCCGGATCCTGACGCCGCTGGCCGAGCGGAAGCCGATCGAGTTCGATTTCGAGGCGGTTCTGGCCAAGCGGGCAGAACTGGCCGAGCAGCGATTGGCGTCCGAGAGCATCCTCCGCGGCGACTCGCGGGTCACGACCGTCAGTAAGCTGGATATCCCGACCCCTGCCGGACTCCCCGCCCTGCGCGCCGAGGCGCCGGTCCGCAAAGACTCGCTGTTCGAGGAGCCGAAGGACTAGCGTTTCCCACGACAGCCACCACTCAGGATCCTGTGGCGTTGATCGGAGTACTGCGCACAGGGCGGGCAATAGCGACCGTAGCCCGAAGCGCCAGCGAGTGGGGGCGGCCCTCTCGCTGGCGCTTCGGGTTACAGTGCGCAGCAAGCCGATCAAGGCCCGACCCGGTCGACGACGAGCCGCCTGCTGGCGGACTCAGTCCTTGCTGTCCAGGTGTCCCGATTTGCCGATGGCCCGCAGCAGCCGCAGGCCCAGCAGGACGCTGATCGCACAACCGCCCAGGCCCAGGATCGAAAGCTGGTGAAAGCCCAGGTACGTGTTGTCGGGGAACAGCAGCGGCGGCACGCGATTGCTGAGCATCCAGGACGAACCCATGAACAGGGCGCTGGCCAGCATTCCCAGGACCAGCCGGTTGACGGACGGTTCCAAGGCCCGGTGGTACAAGTGGACGTCGAATTTGCCCGCCTGGATCTGCTCGAGAATCTCGGTCAACCGCCGCGGCAGGATTTCCGCGAGCCGCTCGGTCTCGACGTAGAACCGCATGAACTTGCGCCACTGGCGTTGCGGTGACAGCCGGCGGAACAGCATCTTCCGGTGCAGCGGCTGCAGCAGTTCGAGCAAGCTGAAGTTCGGGCTGAGCAGCTTGCCGGTGCCCTCCAAGGTGATCAGCGTTTTGAGCAGCATCGCCACCTGGGCCGGGAGCTTGATCTTGTGGCGGTGGATGATCTGGGTCATGTCGCTCAGCGCGTTGCCCAGGCTCAGCTGCTCCAGCGGCTGCGAGGCATAGTCGCCCAGGAAGTCAGCTACCTCGACGGCCAAGGTGCGCTCGTCCAGGTCCGGCGGCGTCTCGCCGACCCGCATCAGCACGCTGGTCAGCAGCGAGACGTCGCGGCTGGCGATGGCCAGCAGCATTTCTTCGATGTCTTCGCGCAGCCGCTCTTCGATCCGGCCGACCATCCCAAAGTCCAGCAGCCCGATGCAGTTGCCGGGCAGTAGTACCAGGTTCCCCGGGTGCGGATCCGCGTGGTAGAAGCCCTGCTCGAAAATCATGTCGATGTACAACCGCGCGCCGCGGCGGGCGACTTCTTCCAAGTCAAACCCCTCAGCCAGCAGCCGGGTTCGTTCCTTCAGCTTGATCCCGTCCACCCGTTCCATCGTCAGTACGCGGGCGGTGCAGTATTCGGTGAAGGGCTGCGGAATGTGAACGGTGGCGTCGTCTTTGTAGCGGGCGAAGAACTGTTGGAGGTTGCGTTCTTCACGGCCAAAGTCCAGTTCCCGCCGCAGGATGCGGCCCATTTCGGCCACGGTCGCCGCCGGGCGATAGGACGCCAGTTCGGGCACGCGTTCGGCCAGCAGGGCCAACCCCGTCAGGACGTCCAAGTCCTCACGCACGGTCTCCTCGATGCCCGCATGCTGAACCTTGACCACGACGTCCTCGCCGCTGGTCAGCCGGGCGGCGTGGACCTGGCCGATCGAGGCCGAAGCGATTGGCGTATCGCAGAATTCCGCGAACAGCTCGTCGACAGGCTGGCCCAGTTCTTCTTCGATGAGGGAACAGACCAGGTCTGGCGGATCGGCAGGCACGTCCGCCTGCAATTGCTTGAGTTCATCCGCCAGTTGCACGCCGGCCAGGTCGGGGCGCGTGCTCAGCAACTGGCCCAGCTTGATGAACGTCGGTCCCAATTCGGTCAGCGCCAGACGGATCCGCTTTTCGGGCGTGTGGCGCGCCAACGCCTCGCCCGCCCGGTCTTTCAACCGATCCTTGAAGAAATCGATGTTCAGCCGGCTGATCCAGTCGGCCAGTCCGTATTTGCTGAGGACCGACAGGATCTCCGTCCAGCGTTTGACGTTGCGGTAGATGTGCGGAATCGACGTGATTCTCATGTCCTCCTATTCTAGCTCCCCCGGCCCGGTTGCGGCACCGGCGGGACCGGGAGGCTGCGGAAAACGCGGAATTCGCCGCACAATCCGTCGTAAACTTGACGGAATCCGCACGGTCGTTACCGGATCGGCTTACTGCGCAGGGAGGATCTTGACCGCGATCGCGGGGGCCGTGCGCGTCGCGGTCTCTTTGTCGGTGGCCAGCGTGCCGTTGAGGATCAGGTTGACCTTGGCGCCGGCGGGAGCCTGAGCGGGGACGGTCAACGTGAGCGTCACTTCGTCCTGGTCGGCGGGAATGGGGGCGATCTTGACGGCGATTCCCAAGGGGGCGTCGGCCACGGCCAGGTTGATGGGCGGCTTGGGGCCTTCCTTGCGCGCCGCCTTGACGACGACCTGCGCCTCGGCGCCCGCCTTGACCTCCAGGCCTTGCGGCGGGGCATTGGTCGCGAGACTGAACAGTGACGACTCAATCACCGCGACGACGAACTCCCGGGTCGGCACGACATGCCGGTAGCTGAACGCCTGCATGACGTCTTCCGCGCCGTTGGCCGTTCGCGTCCACGGCTGGTTGTTCAGCGAGCCCGTGCCGACGATCGTGGGAGAGATCGCGGCCAAGGGAGCATCGGGCGGAGCGGTGATGGTGAGTTTCGCCTGGGGCTGGCCCGCCGGGATGATCGCGTCGCTGGCCGTGAAGCCCGGCGGCAGGTTCTGCACGGCCAAGGCGATCTCGCTGCCAAAGCCGTCCCGGCGGTCGGCGGTGACCGTGACGACCACCGAATCGCCCTTAGCCACGCGTTGCATGTCGGGCACCATCCGCAGGACACAATCGGGTTTGGGCGGCGCGACGACCAGTCGATACGCGAACTCGTCGCCGCCTTTGCCTTGCGTGTCGCGGAGTCGCAAGACATAGTCCCCCGCGGCGGGAAAGGTGTAGGTCAGCCGCGAGTCGGCATGGTGCAGGACCAGCGGATAATCGGGGTCGACGAAATCAT
>CAIYOB010001205.1 GCA_903927685.1 uncultured Planctomycetaceae bacterium | reverse complement strand
CTCATCACGTTCGCCGAGACGCCCGGCAGATATTGCCTCGCGAAGCTGTCGCCGAAGGGGATCAGGAACCGGAAGAAGTTCCGTAACTACTAATTCAACAGGGGTTTACGTAAAGCAAGTGAGAGTTCATCAGCGGCTGCAAACGCTGGGTCAACACGGCTTTGAGTCCGAGTAAACCGGCGCGGTCGGTCGGGACCACGAGGATCGACGCCGGCTCCAATTCGCACCAAACGGCGGCGCCCAGCAGTCGTTCCACCTGTTTCCCCACCTGGAATGCCGATCCCACGTACAGGCAAAGCCGATTGGGACCGTACAGGGCGAACACGCCGGAGGCGGCATGTTCCGCGGCTTGCCAATTCGCGACCGGGACGGCGCTCGGCAATTCCTGGGTCTCCCAGGCCGCGAATCGGGACGCGAGCCGCTTGGCCATTTTGGCCCGTTTGCGCAACGTGAGGGCCGCCCAGCGATACTCCAGCGGCGAATGGGAACCGGGGTCGAACAACGCCGCGATCTGATCGAAGCGGGCGGCCAAGGCGGGATCGCACAGGATGCCGTCCAGCGTCGTGTCGAAATCGACACTCATGCGGTGCAAGGCGATTTCGCTGGCATAGCTGTAGTCTTCGATGTCTTCGAGCGACCGGGCGGTACGGCGTTGAGCAATCCGCGGCAGCTTGCCCTGCTTGCGGACCGTCAGCAGCATCTGGTTCCAGAGCACCGGTTCGCCGGTCACCCCGAGGTGCTTCATCTGTTCGAGGAACGCCGCGTTCAGGTCGGGATCGGCCAGGACGTAGTCGGCCGACGAGCCGCTCGGCAATTGCTGGTACGCCTGGAGGACCGCCCCGATCAGTTCCTTCCTCTCGTGGTCGCTCAACACGGGCCGAGCGAACTTGAGCGTCGGGGAAGCCGCCTGGGCATTCCTCTTTTTGCCGCCCTCGGTGGTTGGCGCACTCCGCAACGGGTCCTCGGCGCCGTCCAACGGCTCGCCCACCCGTGCCTGCTCCAGCCGCTGGCGACCGCGGGTGGCGTATTCGCGCGACAGTTCGATGCCCAGCCACTGCCGCCCCAGCTTCTTGGCCACCGCCAATGTCGTCCCGCTACCGGCAAAGGGGTCCAGGACAATGTCCAGCGGGTTCGAGCACAGGCGAATGATTCGGCCCAGCAACTGCTCGGGCATCTGGCAGCCGTGAAAGCCTTCCCGCTCTTTGAACGTGCCGGCGACGCGGGGAAAGTACCAGGTATCATGGTCCGCCGCAAAACTCCGCGGCGCATCCTGGGGGCGGAGAATCCAGGTATTATCCGGCAAACGGCCGCGCGGGTTGGCACGCAAGTCGGCGTAGACCAGCTGCCGAGCCGACGGAATTCGCACCGCCGGGTTGTCTTCGTTAAACGTAAAGTGCTTCGGATCCTTGACGAAGTGGAACAGATGCGTGTGGGACCGGCTGAAACCGCGGCGGCAATTAACGCCGAACGTGTAGTACCAAATGACCCAGCTGCGGCACGTGAAGCCGACCTCCCGCTGGGCGGTCATTTTCAATTCGGCAGCAAACTCGTCGCCAATCGCCAGCCAAAACGAGCCATCCGGCCGGAGCGCTCGGTGCACGCCCGCGATCCAGTCCCGCGACCAGTTCAAGTACTCGTCCGCCTTCCGCCGGTCGTCGTACACATCGTACTTGTAGCCGATGTTGAACGGCGGATCGGCGAACGCCAAATGGATCGACTCCGGCGCGATCCGGGCCAGCGTCTGGACGCAATCTCCCTGCTGAATGGTATTGATCGATAATTCTGCCACCGCCCCCTCCCGGTCTCCGACAGCCTTGACGATACCCGAGATGGTATGCGATTGTAGGCGTCTGTTCAACGGATCTGGCGGCTGGCTTTTGGTGCGCATTGACGGAGCCGGTTTCATGGCAACGAGCTATCTGTTGGGAATTGACAACGGCGGGACGCTGGCCAAAGCAGCCCTGTTCACGCCGGACGGCCGCGAAGTGGCGGTGGCCTCGGCCAGGACGGAGACGCTGACGCCTGCGCCGGGGTGGGCCGAGTTTGACATGAACAAGCTGTGGTCCGCCGTCGGGAAGGCCGTCCGGCAGGTGCTGGCCGCAGCGGCGCTCGATCCGCGGCAGATCGCCTGCGTCGCCTGTACCGGGCACGGCAACGGAATCTACCTGGTCGACGACGCCGGCCGACCGGTCCGCCACGCGATCTTCTCCGCCGATTCGCGGGCCCGCAGCTACGTGGAACGTTGGATGGCAGGCGGGATTGGACAGGCCGTGCGTCCCCAGACCCGGCAATCGCTGTGGGCCGGCCAGCCCAATGCGTTGCTGGCTTGGCTCCAGGACCACGAGCCGCAAGTCTTTGCGCGGACCCGCTGGGTACTGATGTGCAAGGACTTCGTCCGGTTGAAACTGACCGGCCAGATTGGCGCCGAACTGACCGACATGTCCGGAACCAGCCTGCTGGACGTGGTCGCTGCTCAGTACGACCAGGACATCCTGCGGCAGTTCGGGATCGCCGACGCGCGCGATAAGCTGCCGCCGTTGCGGCTGTCGGCCGACCGGTGCGGCGAGGTGACGGTCGAGGCCGCGGCGGCAACGGGTTTGGCCGCCGGCACGCCCGTCGCCGGCGGCTTGTTCGATATCGTCGCCTGCGGATTGGCCTCGGCCTTGCTGTCCGACCGCGACGTGGGGATCGTCCTGGGCACGTGGGGGATCAATCAGTATGTGTCGCCCACGCCCGCCGCGGGCGACGACGTCTTCATGACCGCCCGGTACTGTGTGCCCGGCCAGTATCTGTTGATCGAGGCCAGCCCCACCTCGGCCGGCAACCTGGAATGGATGCTCGCCCAATTCCTGGCGGATCAAGGCCCCGGCGGGGAGGGCGCCAGCAGCGAGGTCTACGAACGGGCGAATCAACTGGTCGCCGGAACGTCGCCGGAAGATTCCCGGGTG
>CAIYOB010001204.1 GCA_903927685.1 uncultured Planctomycetaceae bacterium | reverse complement strand
GCACTTGTCCCGCCAAAACGTGTCGGAAAGTCTCACGCGGTCACTCCTGCCAGCGATTGGGGACGCGGTCCGCCATCCCCGGCCAGTCCCCCGATCCTTCATTCCGGCAACGGCTTGCCTTTGGTTTCCGGGGCGAACCAGATCACGACCATGCCGACGACATAGACCAAGGTGATCGCGCCCATCGCTTTGCCGTAGTCGCCGCCAAACAGGGCCACCAGATAGCCCATGCAGAAGGTGCCCAACGCGGCGAGGATGCGGCCGAAATTGAAGCTCAAGCCCTGGCCCGTGGCCCGGACCCGGGTCGGGAACAACTCGGGCAGGTACAGGGGCAGCCAGCCGTAGAAGGCCGCGGTCACGCCGCCCACCAGACCGGCGACGACGACGAACCACAGGTTGTACGTGTCCAGGTATCGGAACAGGTAGGCGCACAACAACAGCGACACCAGGCAGAGGAGGAAATACACCGGCCGCCGGCCCCAGATGCCGCCGACGACCGGGGCGATGTAACAGCCCAGGATCGCCCCGATCGCCAGGACCATCTGGACCCAGGCTTTGGAACGAGCCGTATCCTTGGCGATCTGCTTCAGCCGGTCCTCAGGCAGCGATTGCTTGAGCAACGCGATCTTGGCCTTGGGGTCCTTGGCCTGTTCGAACGCCGCCAACTGGCCCTCGGTCAGCGACTTGCGCCCGGCCTCGATCTGGGTCATCTGATCCACCCAGGTAGGAATCCAGCCCGAGACCGCCGCCCAGGTGCCGATCAGCGGCACCGACGAGAAGATGATCGCAAACAGCGTCCGCCGGCGCAACTGGGGCGAAAAAATCTCCCGCAGCGGCTGCGACTTGCCGTGCTTCAGCGACTCTTTCCAACGCTCGGATTCGGGCACCAGCACGCTGACCCCCAGGGCCAGCAAGGCCGGAACGGCTCCGACCAGCATCATCCAACGCCAGGAATCGGTCGTGACCGGCTTGAACAACGCCACGACGGCGATGAACAAGAAGCCGACATTCGCCGCCGCCCCGATGGCGCCCGCCAGCTTGGGGCGATGCCGCTCCGGCCAACACTCCATGACCAGTGCCACCGCCAGCGCCCATTCGCCGCCCATGCCCAGCGAGGCGATGAAGCGGAACACGCCCAAATGCCACGGCTGCTGGGCCAACGCACAAGCGCCCGTGAACAGCGAGTAGATGAGGATCGCGATCACCATCGAGCGGACGCGGCCGATCTTGTCGCCCAGCCAACCGAAGGCGATGCCCCCCGTGGCGGCCCCCAGGAGGAAGGCGGCGACGACGACGCTGTTCCAGAATGCGATCTGGCTGTCGTCCGTCAGGCCCAGACTCAGAAACGCCGGCCGGACGATGAGCGGAAACAGGCCGATTTCGACGCCGTCGAACATCCAGCCCAGGAACGCGGCCCCCAAGACCAGCCAATGTCCCCGCTGGATCGTCTGCCCGTCGTCGGCGGGCGAATTCGACGGATTGGCCAGGGTGTTGTCCTTCGTCTCGAACATCGCGTGGTGCTCCCCTCCGCTTGGCTTGATTCGGCTGTGACGGTCCGGTCCCGGAAGGACCAGCGGCGATGGTAACATCTGGTTCCCCAGGGAACAAGCTGAGGGGCGCTCCCGTGACACGCCCCAAGCTTGGGCCGTTGAAAACTCGGTCTTGGAAAACGGCTATGCTCTTCCAAGCTCTGTTTTTCCCACGGATGGCAAAGCCGGCCCACGGATAGGGAAAACACGAAGTATGTATCCG
>CAIYOB010001203.1 GCA_903927685.1 uncultured Planctomycetaceae bacterium | reverse complement strand
GTCGTCCTGCTGGGCGGACGGGCCGCCGAACTGCTGGTCTACCACGAAACGACGGTCGGGGCCGAGAACGACCTCGAGCGGGCCACGCACTTGGCGCGGCGGATGATCACCCACTGGGGAATGAGCGAACGCCTGGGACCGGTCAGCTACAAGCTGTCCGATGAGGATCCCTTTCTCGGCCGGGAGATCCACCAGCAGCGGCAGTTCAGCGAGCACACGATGGAGGTGATCGACGAGGAAGTCGCCAAGATCCTGCACGGCGCTTCCGACCAGGCGTACAAATTGCTCCAGGAGCATCGCCAGGACCTGGAGAAGCTGGCCGGCGGCCTGCTGGACCAGGAAGAGTTGAGCCAGAGCGAGATTGCCGAGTTGATCGGCCCGTCCGCCCAGGCCGGGAAAGAGCCCAAGGACGCGGGCCATTAGCCATGCCCGACCTCATTGCCCAGGGCCTCGCTCCGGAACACCGCTGGCGGCGGAACCTTGTGCCCGACCAGCGTCATGTGCTGGGCCGGGAAGCTGGAGCCTGGTCGGCGCCGTGGGACAAGCGGATTTCGCGGCAGCACGTCGAGATCTGCTGGGACGGTCAGTACTTGACCGTCTGCCGGCTGAGCGCGGCCCGCAACCCCGTGTTTGCCGGGGGCTGCGAACGGGACCGGTTTACGCTCGTCCCCGGCGAGCATTTTGTGATCGGCGAGACGACCTTCACGCTGGCTCAGGAGGGCATCCGCATCTCCCTCGATCTGCCGCAGCCGGCGCTGGAGCAGACGTTCAGTGCCGACCAGCTGAAGCAACTCCGTTTCCGCAACGCCGACCAGCGGATCGATGTGTTGAGCGGGATTCCCGAGATTATCTCCGGAGCGGTCAGCGACGAGGAACTCTGGGTCCGGCTGACCAACGTCCTGCTGTGCGGGATCCCCAGTGGCCTCGCCGCGGCCCTGGTGGCCGTCGAGGGCGAAGGCCCCACCTCCACCGTGCGCGTGCTGTACTGGGACCGCCGACAACTGCTGGACCGCCCGTTCCAGCCCAGCGCCAAGCTGATCCGCCAGGCATTGCAGACGGGGCAGAGCGTCATCCATGTCTGGAACGAAGCCGAGCGGGGGACGACGGCCGGCGGCTCGGCCGTCGACGGCGATTGGGCGTTTTGCACTCCGGTTCGCGGCCGGGCCTGCCGCGGCTGGGCGCTGTACGTCGCCGACTGCTGGTCCGCCGCCCCCGCGAGCCCGTCCGGCCTGGCCGTGGCTGCCTTGCAGGAAGACGTCAAGTTCACGGAACTGGTCGCGACAACGTTGAGCAGCCTGCGCGACGTCCGCTTGCTGGAACGTAATCAGGCCGGGCTGCGACCGTTCTTTTCGCCGCTAGTCCTGGAAGCGTTGGCCGAGCGAGATCCGGACGAGGTCCTCGCCCCGCGCGAAGCGGAAGTTTCCGTCCTGTTCTGCGATCTGCGCGGGTTCGCTCGCCAGTCCGAGCAGGCGGCGGGCGACCTGCACGGCCTGCTGCACCGCGTCAGCGATGCGTTGGGCGTAACGACGCGGCACATCTTGCAGACCGGCGGCGTCGTCGGCGACTTTCACGGCGACGCCGCGATGGGCTTCTGGGGTTGGCCGTTTGCCCAGCCGGACGCCGTCGCCCGGGCCTGCCGGGCGGCGCTCGGCATCCGCGCCGAATTCGCCGCGGCCGCCTGTCGGCCGCATCATCCGCTGGCCGATTTCCGCTTGGGCCTCGGCTTGGCTACGGGCCGTGCCGTCGCCGGCAAGATCGGCACGGTGGACCAGGTCAAGGTGACGGTCTTCGGGCCCGTGGTCAATCTGGCCTCGCGGCTGGAGGGCATGACAAAACAGCTGCGGGCCCCCATCCTCGTGGATGCCGCCACGGCCGTCGTGGCCCAGCGCCTGCTGCCGCCGGAGCAAGCTCGCTTGCGCCGCGTGGCCGTCGTCCGGCCCTATGGCTGCGACACGCCGCTGGAAGTCAGCGAGTTGTTGCCGCCACAGGCCGAACTGCCCGAGTTGACCGACCAGGACATCGCCTTGTACGAAGGCGCCTTGGCCGCGCTGCACGCTCGCGACTGGCAACTGGCCTTTCAATTGCTGCATCAAGTTACCGCCGACGACCGCGTCAAAGATTTCCTGACCGTCTTCATCGCCCAGCACAACCGCACCCCGCCCGCCGACTGGGACGGCGTCGTCCCCCTGGCGTCGAAGTGAGATTACTGGCGACGAGCGGACCGGAGGGACCGGAGGGATCTGAGGGAATCAGCCTTGTCCGGATGTCAGCAACCGGCCTCGCCCGCCAAAAAGTCCCTGCCCCACCTACGAGTCGCGGCGGCAAGTCGTTAGAATCAGATCCGGTTGCCGGATGAGTCCGGTGGGGTCCGAGCGTGCAACGTTGGATTGCGGCACAGCCGCGTGTGGGAGGAGTGAACGATGCGATTGATTCTGGTGGGGCCGCCGGGGGCGGGCAAAGGGACGCAAGCGGTTCGATTGATCGAACGTCTGGGCGTGCCGCATCTTTCGACGGGCGACATGCTGCGGCTGGCAGTCAAGCAGGGAACGGAGTTGGGCCAGAAGGCCGAAGGATTCATGAAGTCCGGCGGCCTAGTCCCGGACGACCTGGTGATCCCGATCGTCGTGGAACGGATCCAGCAAGCCGATTGCGCCGCGGGGTTCATCCTGGATGGGTTCCCCCGCACGCGACCGCAAGCCGAGGCGTTGGACCGGGCCCTGAAGGCTGCTAGCGTCGCCCTGGACGCAGTCGCGGTGATCGAAGTCCCGGACGAGTTTATCGTCGAGCGGATTACGGGACGCCGGCAGGACCCCGTCACCAACACGATTTACCACATGAAGTTCAATCCGCCGCCGGCCGAAATCGCGGGCCGGATCGTCCAGCGTTCGGACGACACGGAGGAGGCCTGCCGGGCCCGGCTGAAGAAGTATCACGGCGAGACCGCCCCCATCGTACCGTTTTACCAGGCCCAAGGCTTGCTGCGGCGCGTCGAAGGGGTGGGCGATCCCAAGGAAGTCACGCAGCGCATGTTCGCCGCTTTGGGGTTGGCCTGATTCCCTAAGTCCGGTCTGATTGGAGCGGGCCGAAAAGCCGATCTAATTCCTCGGGCGTGGTGCCGAGCAGGGCTGCCGCGTATTCTTCGTCGTCGAAGTAGGCATCCCGTTCCCGCCCACGCTCGATCCCCAGGCTGGCCAGCAACCGCTCGGCCTTCTCCTGCGGGTAGCGCCGCTGGATGCTCTTCAGGATCGACAGAAAGTCCTGATCATCCAAGGCCCAGGCGATGTTCTCCCAGCGGCCGATCGCGTGTCTCGGATTGTGCTGGAGAATCTTGCGTCTACAATAACTGGATACACGGAACAGGTGCATTCTCGCAGCAATCGCCGCGGCAGCGAACAGCAGCCGATCGCGAACGTGCGGTCGCTGCCGTTTTTCGCTTGCTTGAGCCAAATGCAGGTACAGGCCTAGGATCTCGATGGGTTCGGACATGCCTCCTATCATCCCCGCTTCGCCGTCTGGTGCAAGATCTCCGGGGAATTCTCCGCACACTTCGGCGTTGGGCGTCGAGGAATACGAGTGGCTGGTCAGTCCCGCAGCCGAACGCTGGCTGGACATCGCCGCCGGGGCCGACGAAAAATCGCTGATCCGGATGTCCTTGTCCCTGCGCAAGGATTTGGGGGTTACGCGGACGCACTTGATCATCGCCCAAGCGGAGTTGCGGCGCCGGGCCGGGGTCAAGTTTCAAAATGCCGGCCGGATGTTCTTTACCCGGCAGTTGCTGGAACAGGCCACGGACGAGCAGATCGCGGGCTACAAAGCCCAGCGCTGGCCCGCGGCAGGAAGTTTGGCGGACTTGTGCTGCGGGATCGGAGGTGACCTGCTGGCCCTGGCCCGCCGCGGCCCGGTCGTCGGCGTCGATCGCGATCCGGTGGCGGCCGTCCTAGCGGCGGCGAATTGCCGGTCGGCGGGATTGAACTCGGCGGACGTGCAGGTGGCGGATGCCTGCGAGCAAGATGTCGCGGCTTTCGCGGCCTGGCATGTCGATCCCGACCGGCGGATCGAGGGGAAGAAGCGAACGCGGATCGAGTGCCACGAACCGGACCTGGATGCCCTGGAGCGACTGCTGGCGCGGAATCACCAGGCCGCCTTGAAGCTCGCCCCCGCCGCCGTGCTTCCGGAGCATTGGATGCAGGCCGCCGAACTGGAGTGGATTGGGAACCGCGGCGAATGCCGCCAGCAAATGGTCTGGTTCCACGATCTGGCCCGCGACCCGGGCCGACGTTCCGCCACCGTCTTTGCGGCCGGGGCGACCGAGCCCAGGACGATCCACGGCGATCCTCACGCGGAAGTTCCGACCGCCGAGGGCCTGGGACGCTATGTCTTCGAGCCCCACGCCGCCGTCCTGGCGGCCGACTTGACCGGCGTCCTGGCCGCCCAGCACGCGCTGCAGTGCGTCTCGCCGGGAATCGCGTACCTGACGGGTGACCAAGTTCTGGACGACCCGGCCTTGGCGTGCTTCGAGGTGTCCGAAGTCCTGCCGCTGGATCCGAAGCATTTGCGCGAGGCGATTCGCGTACGGGCGATCGGCAACCTGGAAGTCAAGAAGCGCGGCGTGAAGATCGATCCCGAAGAGGTCCGGAAGCAGATCCATCCCCGCGGCGACCACCAGGCGACGCTGCTCATCACGCCCCTCAAGAAAAAGATCGTCGCCATCCTGGCCCAACGGATCGGCTCGACGCCCGACCACGTCTCCGCAGAATCCGACGCCGACGCCGCCGAGTAGCGAGTCAAGGGTCGCTGCGGGCGTGCCTGGGGTCGAGCGCAGCGAGCCCCCAGAGGCGAAAAGCTGGGGGCTCGCCACTCGTACCTCGCGGCTCGACCCCAGGCACCCGGCGCAGCAACGACGGCCAGAACGACTTCCCGGTTTGTGCTGGTGTGGCACTGCTTGGTACTCCAAGCAGTGTCGGGTCCGGCCGTCCTGCAAGCCACTGCTTGGAGTACCAAGCCGTGCCACACGCGCGGACTTCGGCGGCCGTCTGTCAGCGAACGTTGTTTCGGCACTTGTTGCTACCGGTCATCCCCGTCGTTCGGCTTGCGGCTGGAACGGAAACACGGCTTGCGCCAGCGGCAGTCCGCGGATCTCGATCCGTCCGGGATCGTTGGTGCCCACGCCGGCGGCCGCCAGCAGTTTCAGGTGGTTATCGCCCTGGAACGGGAACTGGCCGTGGTCAGCCCGGGGATCAAAACCCATCACCGCGGTGCACACCGCGTCGGTGCACACGCCGTTGCGACCCGCAAGTAGCAGCTTCGGTTCGACCAGGGCGATGCCTTGATTCCAATGCCCTTCGCCGCCGCTGATGCTGCGGATCCCTTCGACGATGTTCAGTTCCGCCGGGCGGGCGCCGAAGATGTCCGCCGTGATGCGCGGCACACGAACGGTGCCCTTGTTGGGCAGACCGTGGGCCAGTTCCTGAGGCGCGCCCGCTGGCGGCTTGCCGCGTCCGCCGTGGAACATCGCCGCCCGATGCTTCAGCGCGTGCTCGCCCGGCCCATCATCGCCGTAGATCGAGCTGGGCGTGTTGCCGAACAGGTTCTTGACGGCGCCCGTGATGCCTGCGGTCGCGTGCTGCTTGAGCTTGGCCAGCGAGACCAGGACGTCCGTCTGCTCGAATCGCTGATTCATGTCGAAGGCGGGAAAGACGTAGCCGCCCCAGGGGACTGTAAAGCGGCTGTAGCCGGGAAACGCTCCCCGGTTCCGCGTGTCCTCGAACGTCACCTTGTGGTCCCCCGCCGACTGGATCTGGCCCAGGTTCCAGCCCGCTTCCAGCAGCGTCTTTTCGATCGGCTGGTCCCAGTACAGGTTTTCGACGACGACGATCCGTCGCGCGCCGGCAGCCGACAGGATCGCGCACAGCGCCGCCAGCGAATTCGGATGGGTCTGGTAGGTTTCGTAGGCCGGCAGACCGAACGCCGGATCCCAGCTCATGCCGGTCAGGTTGATTTTGATGGTCACCGTCTTGTTGCGGACCAGGGGCGCGACACCGCCGATTTGATCCAGGGCCGCGGCCAGCTTGTCCCGCAAGACCTGGGGCTCGAACGACTCGCACCGCTGGATGCTGACCGGTTCGCTGGGCGCATCGGCCGAGCGATCCGAGCGGGCTGGCGACGGCGTCTCCTGGCCGCCTGCCTCGCCCACGCGGCCGGCGGTAGCCAGTCCGGCCGCGCCCAAACTGCCGATCAACCAATCACGTCGCGAGATTTTCATCGTCATGGCTGCGTGCTCCACAAGAGTTCGGGGAACGGAATCCAGAGTGTAGCGTGTTCGGGAAAAAACTGCCACGGTGAGTTGGCCAAGGGTTGGCCAAGGGAGTTGACCACAGCGAGTCGGCCGTGCCGAGTGCGACGTGAGCGTGAAAAAAGGGCGGTCCGAAGGGGCTGGCTGCGGGGAATATGCGATCAGCGGTTTGCGCGGGGCGTGGAAGCCCCGCGCCACGGAGCACTATCGGGTCGGCAAGTACCCCCGCCCAACGCATCTGGGCGCTCGACGCAACTCAGCGCCAAGCGCGCAATTCCGCCCCGTCGTCACCGCTTCCCAACACTCCGATCCTGCCTGT
>CAIYOB010001202.1 GCA_903927685.1 uncultured Planctomycetaceae bacterium | reverse complement strand
GTCTTCGTGTTGGTGCCTGAAGATCAGCCGCAGCGGATCGCAGGCTTCTATTCTCTGTCATCCGCGTCCATCATCGTGGAGGAACTGTCCGCCGAACCGATTGCCTTGAGAGCCGAGTCCGCCGCTTCGCGAAGCGTGCGGGATTCCGCCTGCAGCAGTCCGCGAATCTGCGGAATGGCAGGCTTGGCGCTGTCTTTGAACTTGGCCAGCGACTGCAACGCCGCCAGCCTGACCCGTGCGGAAGGATCAGCGAGCGCCTCGGTGACGACCGCGACAGCACCGGGAAAGTACCGCAGCAGCTCGACCACACCCGATCGAATCTCGGCCTGAGGGTGTTTGAGGCCGGCCAGGAGCAGGGCGGAGTCCTCGGATGCGATTTGCCGAAGTGCCGCAATAGCCCCCTGCCGGGAATCTCCCCAGTTGCTGGCGAGCATCGCGAGCAGGACGGGAATGGCACTTCGAGCCTCGGGACCGAACACGGCCAGGGCGAGTGCGGCGTCTTGTCGATCGGTCCACGGGTCCTCAAGCATCTTGATCAGAATCGGAATTGCCGGCCGCGAGAGGCCGCCCGCTCGCCGCAGCGCGGTGCGCAGCAGTGCCCAATGGTCCTCGCCGGACAGGCGGGGCAGCAGCGACAGGCATTCGCTCATTTGCACCGGCGCCAGCATTTTGTCCGGCGTCGCCGTTTCTCCCGACTCGATGACAACCGCGGCACATGCAAACGTCAGTGCATTCCCGGAGTCCGAGTTGGATCGCGCCAGGCGAAGCAGCGATGGAATCTGGCCCTGAGCCTTCGGCCCGATCAAGGCCAAGGCGACGGCCACTTCGGCCCGGATCCACGCGTCGTCCTGGAGTGACTGGCCGAGAACGCAAAGCAGGTCGTCGCTGTGCGGTGCGATCCGAGCGGCGGCGATCGCGACTGCACCGCGAGCCTCACAGTTGTCACACCGGTCATCGGGACCGTATCGATCGAAGGTGCCCTGCGTGTCTCGCAGCAGATCGAGAAGTGCGGGCATGGCGGACTTGGCCGATGGCCCGCTGGCTCCCAGAGCCCGCGCCACGGTTCCGGCCACGGGCCGACAGACGCCCGGATGACCATCGACGTACATCGCTCGACTCTGCAACCGTTCGGCGAGCGTGGGAACGGCTCGGTCGGCTGCGGCGCCGAGCTTGGCCAGCGCTTCGGCTGCCTCGTGCTGGACGTTGCCCTCTTTGTCGTGCAGCGCGCACGCCAGCGCGTCAACGGCAGCAGGCGTGGTCGGGCGGATGGCCCCCAGGGCCGAGGCAGCGGTCCGACGGACGTTGAAGTTCTTGTCTTTCAGGCTGCCCATGAGCGCCGGAATCGTCTGCTGGGGCTCCGACCGGATGCTTCCGAGCGCCTCGGCCGCGCACTGACGCACCAGCCAGTCGCGGTCTTTCACTCGTCGGATCAAGGGCGTCACAGCGTCCTTCGCCGCGGGGCCGATGATCGACAAGGCGCAGGCGGCATTCGATCGTGCCGCCGAACGCTTGTCCGTGAGGTAAGGTATCAGGAACGGCACCGCGTCCGGCCCCATTTGGCCGAGGGCCAAGGCCGCACTGACGCCCATGTCGGTTCCGGGTATATTCGTGGAGATCCTGGGGAGTTCACCCTCGCCGAGGTGCTCGACCAGCTTGGGGATCGCCGCCGTGGCGTCCTTGCCGATGGCCCCCAAGGCGTCGGCCGCGGCTCGCGCTCCGTCGTCGCTCGCGTCGAGCAACGGAATGAGCCGCGGTACTGCAGGAGCCGCGTCCAGCCCCAGGTCCTCCAATTCGCGGCACGCCTGGATACGAGCGTATGAGGACCGGTCTTGCAACGCCTTCAGCAACTCGTCCATTCCTCGCGGTTCCGCGCCCGGGACGCCGCTGCCCGAGAGCGTGACGAGGACCATGACAGCCATGCGTAACACAGAGAAGGGCATGCTCCTCTCCTGCTTCGACAGGACCGGTGGTCGGCGCAGCGCTCGACCACCGGCTACCCTCTGGGACCGCTCCGCGGTCGGCGTGTTCGGATTGATTCGGAAACGCCGACCGCCGCTGAATGCCCGGGCGACAGCGAATCCCAGCGGACATCAGGTTACCGCAACCAAGCCAACGGGACAAGCGGCCTCGGCTCCTTGACTAGGTCCGCGAGACCATTCGCGTCAAACACTACAGTTGCTGGCTGCTGCAGCCTTGTTCTTGCAGCTCGCGCGACATCGGCCCCGGCAGCCGGAGGACCACTTCGCCTGATTTTGATGGGTTTGGCGATTTCGGATCGCGGGCGTGACGCCCGAATGGACAGTATTCGTGCTTCGTTTCCCCCGATCCGTTGCTGGAGCCATCCGCTGTTGACATTTTTGGCCTCGCATGGTAATATATTGCCATAGTCGAGGGCTTGGCATGTTCCTCCATCTGATTTGGGATCTTGACGACGATCCGGGCGGCAACGTTCAGCACATTGCTGAGCACGGTATCACGAAGGACGAGGTCGTCGAGGTATTGGCCCGGCCGGAGACCCGCGAGGAAAGTCGGTCAAGTGGCCGTCCGGTCGCGATTGGAGCGACCCGTTCGGGGCGGACGATCCTCGTGGTTTACGACGAAATCGACGAGTACACGGTGTACCCCGTGACGGCTTACGACCTGGAAGACTAACATGGGCAACGAAATCAAAGAACACGTTCGAGACCGTTACCTCACCGCGGAGGAGGCCGCCAAGTACCGGAAGATTCGTGAACTGGTGGCGGACGAGTTGCCGGAACTGCGCCGTCGAGCGAAGGCTCGACTGCGGGAACTTCGTGACGCCGCTGAGGTGTTTGCCGAGTTGCGAAAGGTCCGCGAGGCCCAAGGCCTGAGTTTGGGAGATGTCCAGCGTTTGACGGGGATTGATCGTTCCGCCCTATCTAAGCTGGAACGCGGCGAGCGGGCCAACTTTACGGTTGACACTCTCACCCGGTACGCCGCAGCCGTGGGCAAGCACGTGTCGTTCCACTTGACAGATGCCACGGAGGCGTAGAGGAGTGGCGGCCAAGTTGGCGGCGAGCCGTCCGTTCACATGGCGTACGCCAACGGATGCAGAAGAGCAGCGGTTACGGTCGTCGACTGTGGCAAGCGTCTTGACCGCCGCCTTCTGATCAGTGTCGGCGGGACGACAGTCAACGGAGAACACGCGTGTGGCGATGCTGAAGCCATGCAATCCACGGAC